>JAFGHD010000082.1 GCA_016939365.1 Bacteroidales bacterium
AAAGGTGCATTGCCCTCAAGGGTGGTATATACTCCTGAAATGTACCACTGATCGGGCCCGGCATCCGCCTGCGTGGGGGTATTGAAAAAGACAATCTCCATATCATCAGATGAATCATGACAAAGCGTGCTGATCGTCCACCTCAGCGTATAGGTTTCGCATGCCATTCCTGTAAAGCTGGTATTTGGATCATGAATATCGACGAAGCTTCCGCCCTGTCCGTTGATAATGCTCCAGGCGCCGTTACCGACAACAGGCGTGTTGGCATTGAGGGTAACCGTTACCGTATTGTCATAATACTGCTGATCGGGACCGGCATCCGCCGTTGTGGGAGTGGCGTCGAATTCAATCCATACATCGCTTGAGTCAGAACCGCAACTGTTAGAGATAGTCCACAGAAGATTATATACGGTGCATGGCTGACCCGTGAACACAGTGTTCGGATCGTGAATATCTGTAAAAATTCCTCCCGTCCCCGAAATAACCGACCATGTACCTACTCCGTATTGCGGTGTGTTTGCCCCGAGAATAGCAGACGTGTTGGTGTCACTGAAATACTGGTCGGGACCTGCCCAGGCCTGAGTCGGCATGGGGGTACAGCTTCCGCAGTTCTCATACCAGTTGACGCCGTTGAAATAGTTGATACAGTTCGTTGTACTGTTATATATCTGCGAGCCTGCCTGCGGGGATTGCAAACTGTCGCGCCCGGCAGTTGTCATGACCGGCATCTGCTCGCTGGTAACCGCATGGTTGGCGTAGGGTACGGAGAGCAACTGCGCTGTTCCCATATACACATAATTCGTACCCCCTGTGCCGTCCACCTCCGTTTTCATATAATGACTCCTGAATCCCCACAGGATATCAGTAAAGCTACCCGATACTACCGCGCCGGTGCCAATTTCCACATCGACGAGGCCATAAGCATTCGTTACAGCGGTATGGGTTTCGCAATACACGGAACCGCCTGCCATACTGTCCTGTAAAATAGTGATTCTCATGCCGATGTTTTGGTTCGGGATCACTTCCCCCGAGGCATCGCGTACCACAGCCTGGTATTTAAAACTCCGGGGGGTTTGGGCAGTAATTGACATGATGATCATTACTGCGAGCACTGATAGGGTAGCTTTTTTCATATTGCTTGCATATTATGGATTATTGAATGTAAATATACAGGTTTTCTCATTATGTCAGTACGCTGATGATATCTCAACAAAGATATGATTTTCTAGCAAAACCTTATCATACCGACGATGGTCCGGCGAGACAGGCGGGTTTGGAAGGCTTTGATCGGCCAGATGGGCAGGCGGATTTTATAAAGTCGGTAAAGTATAGGGTGAAAAGGCTGTTTACTGTTTATTTGTTGAGCTGTTTATTTGCTTGGGATTTTGTTAGTTAATGGTCTGCTCCAGACATAGCCCCGATCCGGAAAAATACTTTCTACTTTATGAACTTTACAAACTTTCTACTCTGAAACAGAAGTGTACCCGTTTAGTGAAGGTTGTTCCGGACAGGCAGCCGGACTGGATCATTCGGCTTCCTACACCGGCATCCAGCTTACCATCCGGATGGCTTTGGCTTCCAGGTCGCCGTTACGGCGTTTGGATTCTGCGATGGTGAACTCGAAAATGTGGTGGTAGCTGGGCATATCGTCCGGGTTGATGTCGGAGGGCAGGTTGCTCAGCCGGAAATAAGCCGTATCATAGGGGGATTCGGGGTTTTGGGCGTCGGTGAGCCAGAGGTTGGGTGCCATACGACGGATAAAGCGCATGAACCCGTAATCCTTTCCCTTGAAATAGCAGACACCACGGACGATCGATCCAACCTCTCCCCAGGGAATGTCCTTGTCGTCATCATCAACAGGAAGAAGGTTGGGGATGAGGTATCCCGAGATGAACATATCGGCTTCGCGTTTCAGGTCCCGTGAGACGTTGTTGAACGCCACGATCTCGACACGGCTGCCGCGGTTCTGGACGGCGTTCACCACCCTGACGAAATCGCCGTCGCCGGTGGCCAGGAGGATACGGTCTAACGACTGGGACTGGAGCAGAATGTCGACCGCCATATCGAGGTCGGCATTGGCCTTGCCGTAGCGTTTGCCCCCCTCCTCCTCGAACCACTTCAGCTCCTTGACGATCACCTTGTACCCGAAATCCCGCAGGACGGAATGGAACCGGGTGATGTTCCGCTGATATACGTCGTCTGTCCGGCCCCGCTCCGGATCATAGCTGACGTAGGCGTTCATCCGGTTGATCTGTGCGCCGTCCCTGGCGGCAAACTCCCGCATCACATCGTATTGCATCTTATTGCCGCCGTTCCAGTACATGTTGCCCACATCCACGAAGATGCCCACCCGCAGCGGCCCGGTAAAATGATCCATAGTGTTCTTTTGATAAAGGAACGATCAAGCAGAGAAATTGTTTTGGCTGCACTTTCCATGTATGATTAACCCGTCCCTGTGACCACGCCAACCTCTCTTGCTCCTTCAATCAGATAATCATAATAATCTCTTATGATGTAACCTTATACACATGTTTGCAAGTAAATAATAAAGACCTGCACCGATTACTGATGCAGGTCTTTGTTTCATCAGTCTCCCCGGCAGGACTCGAACCTGCGGCCCGCTGATTAAGAGTCAGCTGCTCTACCAGCTGAGCTACGGAGAGAAAGCGGGTGCAAAAGTAAAACTTTTTGATTTCATTTGGGTTATCTTTGTTTGAAATATTCTGCCTGTCTATGGACAAACCTAAGGATGCTGAGCATCGCGGATCATCCCTGCGGGTGAAAAGAGGTATCGAGTCGCCTTCCGTGTTGCATCCGGAGGCAGCCGACCAGGTGCGGAAGTCGCGGAAGGAGCTTCTGACGGCAAAGGCTTATACAGATGGCATCCTGTCGGGTGACCGTACAATTCTGAGCCGTGCCATCACCCTGGTGGAGAGCGCCCTGCCGGCCCACCATGAGTTGGCGCAGGAGATCATAGAATCCTGCCTTCCTCATTCCGGAAAATCGGTCCGGGTCGGTATCACAGGCGTCCCGGGTGTCGGGAAGAGCACCTTTATCGAGGCGCTGGGAAAGCTCCTCACCGGTATGGGTTACCACCTGGCGGTACTGGCCGTTGATCCGAGCAGCCGGCGAAGCAAGGGCAGCATCCTGGGCGACAAGACCCGCATGGAAGAGCTGGCCTCCGATCCCAACGCCTTCATCCGCCCCTCCCCCTCGGCCGGATCGCTCGGCGGTGTCGCCCGGAAGACAAAGGAGACCATCATCCTCTGTGAGGCCGCAGGATTCGATGTGATCTTCGTGGAAACGGTCGGGGTCGGCCAGTCTGAAACGGCAGTACACTCCATGGTCGACTTCTTCCTGCTCCTCATGCTGACCGGCGCGGGCGATGAGCTGCAGGGAATCAAGCGGGGCATCATGGAGATGGCCGACGCCATCATCATCCACAAGGCCGACGGCGACAACCGGCAGAAAGCCATCATGGCCAGGAAAGAATATGAAAACGCCCTCCACCTGCTACCTCCCCCGGAATCAGGCTGGACACCCCGCGCCGGCATCTGCTCCTCAATAAACGGTGAAGGGATTACCGAAGTCTGGGAGATGATCACGGAGTACATGTCCCTCACCCGTTCAAACGGCTACCTGGAATCCCACAGAATGGTTCAGGACCGGGATATCCTGATGGATACGATCCGGCAGTCCCTCAGCGACAGGTTCCTCCAGGATCCCTCAGTCAGGGGAAACCTGCCCGGCGCCGAAGAAGAGATCCGTTCAGGCCGCCTGAGCGCATACCAGGCCGCAAGAAAACTGATCGACCTGTATTTCACTGATAAAAAATAGAGCTTCCGGCAAAGATAAAGCAGCAGAGATCATCCGTTCGTCACCTGAAAAACTTCCGGAGCCCATCCACCAAATGCTGATTCAATCCATGAAGCAATACATGTTTGTGGGAGGCATGCCCGAATGTGAAGTGACATAGTGTGATACAGGAAGTAAGACAGAGGTATTCCGTATCCAGTCGGATTTGGTTGAAACCTACCGGCAGGACTTCCCGAAATACGCCTCTTATTCTGATAAAAGGTGTCTGAATCATACCCTCAGCACCATTGCAGGAAACGTTGGTCATCAGATCAAATACACAAAACTCTCTGATGAATTTTCCGGTCCGACCAATAAAAAAGCATTTGAATTGCTCCAGATGGCACATGTACTTCACAAGGTCAGGGAAGCCTCTCCCGGATCATTGCCACCGGGGGCCAATGCATCAGATCAAAGATTCAAGGCACTGCTTGTGGAACTGGGATTCCTGCGGGTGTTTAACAATTTGCCGGCACATATTGAATTCATGAAAAACGACCTTCTGTCCATGTACAATGGCGCCCTGGCTGAGCAATTTGTCGGACAGGAAATGGTTTCATCCGGATCGGACCATTTATACTACTGACCTCGGGAAAACAGAAGCAGGTCTGCTGAGGTAGATTACCTTATTACAAAGGATAACCAGATATTTCCCGTAGAAATCAAGGGTGGTGCGACAGGTAAATTCAGAAGTATGCAACAGATACTCAGGTAGTATCCCCAAATTGAAAAAGGATATGTACGCTCCAGCGCTCCCTATTCTGAACTTCCGGATCAGAAACTGACATTACTGCCACTGTACTATGCCAACGGATTGCCGGAACAGCAGGCAATCCTTAAGGTTCACTGTTCCCCCGGAATGGTGTCTTTTGCCGGCAGCAACACTGAGAGCAGTATACTTCCCCCGAGGATGATGAGGACAAAGAAAAGAAACACCTGTGTCGGTATCCTGATGTGAATATCAAATATGATTTCGATCAACTCCGGCAGGATCATCTTCAAGCCGATGCCGGTGAGCAGTATGGCCAGCCCCACCTTGAGGAACCGGAAGCGGTGGATCACGCTGGCTACCAGGAAGAAGAGCGCCCTGAGCCCAAGGATGGCAAAAACATTCGAAAAGAAAATGATGTAGGGATCCGTGGTCACCGCAAATATGGCCGGGATGGAATCGACGGCAAAGATCACGTCGGAGAACTCGATCACGAGCAATACCAGGAACAAGGGTGTGATCATCCATTTACCCTTGTGGAGGAAAAAAAATTTCTGTCCAACATATTCGGGATGCAACCTGAACCATTTTGAGGCAAAACGAACCATGGGGTGGCTTCCCGGATCGATCCGGGGAGGATTGTTACGGTCGAGATACATCTTAATGCCGGTCACGATCAGAAACGCTCCAAAGAGCCACAATATCGGATGAAAATGATTGACCAGTGCGGCGCCTGCAAAGATGAAGATGAACCTCAGTACCAGCGCACCGAGGATACCCCAGAACAACACGCGTTTGTAGTATTTCTCAGCCGTCCCGAAGGCCATGAAGATCATGATCATCACAAAGATGTTGTCAACGGAAAGGGACTTCTCGATCAGGTAGCCGGTCAGGTATTCCAGCGCCAGGTTATTCCGGTACACTGACAGGGCTTCCTCAAAGGAAAGGCCCTCAATCCGGATGGGATGACCGTAGCGGCCGATCCGGGTACTGATATCATCCAGGGTTTCGATACCGTGAACCCAATGGCCGAAATGCAGGATGAAGAAGTAGAAGGCCAGGCCCAAACTGATCCATACAATGGACCAGATCAGCGCTTCCCTGAAAGGGATGATATGGCTTCTCCGGTTGAAGACGCCCAGGTCGAGCAAAAGCACAAGCAGTATGAATACCAGAAAAGCACTGAAGAAAATGAATTCCGTGATGTTCATGAAAGGCCGGATGTGCGGCAAAATTACATAAGTGTATGCAATGGGATCATTCCTTGTTAAAAATTTCCTGCATTAATCCGGGCTGCTGAATTTGTTATAAGTTTGTGAGCCCTTACGGGGTATTTTTGCATAAACTGTCTTCAGAATGAATCATTCCACGGAGATGAATCCCAACCGGCTGGTACAGTACCTGAACAAACCGCCGGAAGATTTTACACGGAACGACCTGATCAGATACATACAGGATCACGACATTGAAATGCTCAATTTCAGGTACTGCGGATGGGATGGCCGCCTGAAGACATTGAATTTCGTCATCAACAGCAAAAAACACCTGGAATCGGTCCTCACGAACGGGGAACGGGTCGACGGCTCGAGCCTGTTTTCATTTATCGAAGCGGGATCCAGCGATCTCTATGTGATCCCGAGGTACCGGACCGCCTTTGTAAATCCCTTTTCAAAGGTACCCACACTGGATATACTATGTTCTTATTACAACAAGGATGGTGAACCCCTGGCAAGCTCACCGGAGAACATCCTGAAGAAAGCCCACCATGTGCTGAAGGAAAGGACGGGATTATCCATGGAAGCCATGGGGGAGCTCGAGTATTATGTGATCTCTGATAAGCAGGGCCTTTTCCAGGCCACAGATCAGAAGGGGTACCACGAGGCCGAGCCCTTTTCCAAATGGGGTGATTTCAGGCGGAAGGCCATGCTGGCCATCGCCCAGTCGGGCGGCCTGATCAAATACGGACACTCAGAGGTAGGCAACTTCAGCGTGGACGAACTGGAATACGAGCAGAATGAGATCGAGTTCCTGCCCACACGTATCGAGGACGCCGCCGATCAGCTGCTCATTGCCAAATGGATCATCCGGACACTGGCATTCCGTAAAGGGCTGACGGTGACCTTCGCACCCAAGATCACCACAGGCAAGGCAGGCAGCGGGCTCCACGTCCATGCCAAACTCACCGGACCCGATGGTTCGAACATCATGATGAAAGGGGGCAAGCTGAGCGATGAAGCCCGGAAAATGATCGCCGGAATGCTGGACCTCTCACCTTCTCTCACCGCATTCGGAAACATCATCCCCACCTCCTACTTCAGGCTGGTACCTCACCAGGAAGCTCCGACCAATATCTGCTGGGGCGACCGAAACCGCTCCGTGCTGGTCCGCGTACCGCTCGGATGGTCCGGGAAAACCCGGATGTCAAGTGATGCCAACCCGCTGGAACCCGAAACAAGGGAACCCGATGGCATCCGCCAGACCATAGAATTCAGAAGCCCCGACGGTTCTGCAGATGTCTATCTCCTGATGGCCGGACTGACCGTCGCCACAAGGCACGGACTGGAAATGAAAAACGCTCTCCGTCTGGCTGAAGAAACCTACGTCGACGTCGACATCTTCAGGGAAAACAATCATGAAAAGGTGAAAAAGCTGAAACATCTGCCCTCTTCATGCTGGGAATCAGCAGACTCCCTTCAGCAACAAAAGGATTACTACCTGAAATACGACGTCTTCACCGAAGGAACCCTCGACGGAATTATTAAGTACCTCAAAGGATTCAATGATAGAAACCTGCGCGGAGAGATCCAGGGAAAACCCGAAAAGATCATGGAACTGGTCAGAAATTTTTTCAACTGCGGCTAACCATTTCCCATATTTCACGGTGCCGGTTTTTGAAATCCCTCCACTTCATTCATCCTGATCATTCAATAGCATGTCATTATGGCACTTATTGTGCAATCTTAAGTGTCATTTTGTCATCATTATTCTGATTTATTGCAGGCCTGAATGATATCCCAAACCCCGAAAATCATATGGTTTTCACCTCCATTGTATTGATTGTCTTCTTTTTATCCCTGACTAACCAGAAGGCATCCCCATTCAGTCAAAACGGTATTGAACCTATGGAACAGAATTTGACTGACCAGTAAAAAACAAACCAAAAGGAGGAACAAAAAATGGCAATCATGAAATGGAATTTATTCCCCGGTCTGTCTGAGATGATGGATCATATGGCACCCGGAAGGGATTTTGCATACAGGAGCAACTGTGTTCCGCAGCCTTCCGCCAATATCATGGAAAGCGAAGAGGGATTCAGGATCGATATGGCACTTCCCGGACGCGACAAAAAAGAGATCGAGATCAAACTGGAAAAGAACATACTGACCATATCATCATCAGCCGATAAAAACGAAGGTGATGGATACACCCGCCGTGAGTTTTGGGCCGGTCCGTTCTGCAGGTCCTTCATGCTTTCGGACCGGATCGATGCCGAAGGGATCAGGGCCGGGTACCAGGATGGTATCCTGAGCATCCATCTCCCGAAGCATGAAAAAGACCGTAAGCCTCTTAAGCGTGAGATATCTGTGGCCTGATGATGAAGGAGGATTGTCCTGAAGCATGGCTCCAGGCAACGGCATAACCCTGACAGGCAGGAGCAGTCAGGGTTTTTTTATTTCCTGATGCGAATGAAAACTGTAATTTAGCTCTCTCTTTTACAGGAAGGACAACCTGAATCCAATCCGAAGGTTATGATACAATTCGATCTGTATTCCCCGACCATGGAGGAACTCTCCTCACGCGTCTCCGGTCTGGTGAAAGATCATCCGGAGCTTAAAGATATACTTTCCCTGATGGGCTATATTGATTTGACCACCCTGGAGGGAACGGATCATCCCGGTCGGATCGAAGCGTTCTGCCATCATGCGCTTGAGCTCGGATCCCTGTCGCCCTGGATGCCTCCTCCTGCAGCCGTGTGTGTCTATCCGGTTTTCGTCCGGACCGCCTGCAAGGTACTGAAGGACTCCCCGGTGAAGGTGGCTTCCGTGGCAGGCGCCTTCCCTTCCGGACAGAGTCCCCTGCCGGTCAGGCTGGATGAGATCCGGTTTGCACTCAATGAGGGTGCACAGGAGATCGATACCGTCATACCGCCAGGTAAGATCATATCCGGCCGGTTTGACGAAATCGCTGAGGAGTTGCATACCATGCATGAACTGTGCCGGGAGGTACCACTGAAGGTGATCCTGGAGACCGGCGAGCTCAGACACCCGGATTTGATCCGGAAAGCCTGCGAAATCGCACTGAACTCCGGCGCTGGATTCCTGAAGACCTCCACCGGGAAGACAGGTACCGGAGCTACACCGGAGGCCTTCCTGATCATGCTGGATACAGTAGCGGAGTATCACCGCAAAACTGGAAAGAGGGCCGGGATCAAGGCATCGGGAGGCATTGCCACTCCGGAACAGGCCGGCATCTATGAGGGCCTGGTGCGTTCTGTGGCCGGAGAATCATGGCTCACCCCCCAACACTTCCGGATCGGCGCAAGCCGTCTCGCAGACAGGATCGCCGAACTGGCCGTAACCGAATAGAACACAGCGAACAATTTTAGCGGAATATTGTTTCAACAATCATATCCATTATTAAAACCGAAAAGATGAGAAAGATCATACCATTAATGCTGATCCTTTATGCCGCGACAACGGCGCACGCACAGACCACACTCGATACGGCGGTAAACTTCTCCGTAAAAGACACATACGGTAATACAATCGAGCTTTTCCCCATCCTGGATCAGAACAAGTTCGTAGTCATTGACTTTTTCAGCACGGCCTGCGGGGCATGCCAGCTTTATGCCCCTGATATGCAGGCGGCTTATGAAGCCTTCGGTTGCAATGAGGGCAATGTTTTTGTCATGGGTATTGACAAGGGCAATGACAACATTGATGTCATCCTGTTCGACTCCATTTACGGAATCCAGTATCCCGGTATCAGCGGCAATGAAGGCGGGGGCAATCTGGTACACATGAACTATGAGCTTCAGGGGACTCCGACTGTCGTGGTGATCGATCCCGACCGCAGCATCGCGGTCAAGCAGGTGTATCCTCCCAACACCGCAAACCTTGTGGATACCATCCTATGGGCAGGTGGATTGCTTGCTTCGTGCATGACAGGTATCGCCGAGTCATCAGCAGGGGAGAATCTGAAGATATGGCCCAACCCGGCAGGTGATGTCATTCATACTGCATTTCAACGGATCCATTCAGGACCCGTGGGTTTTGAGGTCATCGATATGGCAGGGAACCGGGTTCTGATGGTTGAATCCGAATGGTTGGGGCCGGGCAGCCACGCGGTGCAGATCAACTCCTCGGCGCTGAGATCGGGCATCTATCTCCTGCGGATGACAGACGCGGAATCATCCACCGGACAATCTGCCCGGGTGGTCATCCGGTAGCATACTTCAGGTAATCGGCCATGAAATTCAATTCTGTTAAGGGTATACCATGGCTTTCCAGCATGCCTGAATCATTGCGGAAACCTGTCATAAACCTTTCCACGTCATTGCCCGGATGATGAATGCTTCCCCTGTAATGCCTGATCGCTTCTTTCCGGTCGCCCAGGCACCAGAAAACATGTCCGGCATTCATGAGGTCAAACTGGTCGGGCGTGTCATCCACAAGCCTTTTGTAATAAGCTTTCGCCTCATCGAAACGACCCGTCAACAGAAGGCTCCAGGCAATCAGCCTGTGAATTTTCCTGTTTTCAGGCTCCCTGACTTCGGCCCTGAAGTACCAGTTTAAAGCCTCATCATATTCCCCCAGATCGAAATGGCAATGTCCGATATGGGTCATGACACGGATATTTCCAGGAACCAGCTTGTCTGCCTCCACGAACCAGGCTATCGATTCACGGTAATCCTTTATCTTCCTGTAGCATAGACCCAGTTTCTGCAGTATCCAGAAACGGTTGGCATCGAAGAGTTCCGCCTTGAGATACCAGGTCACCGCGTCTTTGTACAGGTCAAGCTTTTCAAAGGTGTAACCCATTTTTTCGAACAGCTCGAAATCTGCTTCGCCCTCACCGGCGAGCCAGTGGAATACATCCTGGGAATCACGCCAGTACTCCCGCTTAAAATAGAATTCTGCCATGTTCCTGTAGAAATCCCTGTCCGGGATGATGATCCGGAACGAATTGAACCGGTGAAAAGAAAAGGGTTTGGCAAAGGGATCCGTAAAATCCTGATGGTATGAAAACAGCTTGAAGAATCTGTAAAGGTCCTGTACATATTGGGAAATGATGTTTCGGGATATCGCCGACTGATTCAGCATTTCGTCTTCGCGGGCCAGTTCTGCAAGCTGTTCCACTTCCGCGTTGAACATATCCAGCATGATCTTTTTCTGTCTTGGCGGCAGATACCCGATATTCAGACAAAAGGAGTACTTGTCGGAATTGCACATATAAAATGACCGTGCCAATCCATCCGTAAAAAGCGCAGTGTCGATCTCATCCTGTTCGTGTTGCATGGCCCTGGTTACTGAGGGGTGGTCAGGATAAAAGGGCATAAACCAGTTCACCATTTCATCAAAGAAGTCAAAGTGCTTCAGCCGGGAAAAGGCAGAGAGAAAGACATCTGTTCCTTCGAGCTGCATCCGTGAGAGATCCTGCAGTTTATCGAGCAATTCGGGTGAGTCCTCAAAAACCACCTCCCAGTCGGGATTCCGGTCAGCATCGGGGTCAACGGGGAACAGTGTATCCGGATCAAGCTTGTCCCGCAACCTGGGTTGTATCTTCTCCACCTCCGGCAGAATCTCTTCGTCGAGCCGGCGTGATATTTTCTCAGTTTCCTTTGACTTCAGCATCTGGAGAGCTATCATCCGGAACGATTCCCTGTTGCCTGGGATTTCTGTATATGCTGCCAGCTTTCTGTTCAGTTCAGGGTAAAGAATGAGACGCCTGTCGTGGATGATCAGGGATAGGAGAAGGCCGGTAAGGGAGCGGCAACGGATTTGCTCCGACACATCGGATCCGTAATGAATGAGCAGTTCGACCTTCCCTGGATGAAAATACCGGATGAGGCTGAGCGTCAACGCACTGACGACAACACATTTCTGATGCCAGGGAATATTCCCTGAATCCAAAACCGATCTGAACAGATGGGTATCCGCTTCGGAAAACTGATCAGCGAGCCAGACCAGGTCGAAAATCCTTCTGATGACCTCAAGGTCTTCCGGCGCCGATCCCAGCACTCTGCCGCTTTCCCCGGGCATGATCTCCGAGATGTCGGCACGGAACTGTATACCCGTCAGAGCCTCCTGTGCGACCTCATTCGGCTGTTTTACCTCCTTATCAAGGATGCGTTTCATCCGGAAGGGGTATCCTGTGCCGGACTTCTTCAGGATCTGATGTCCTGCCTGGTCGGCCAGTTCCAGCAGGGATAACTGTAACTTGCTGAAAATCTGATCCCTGGAAAGATCTTCCACGTCCTCCATGGCATACTTCAGGAGGTTGCCATAAGTGGCATCAAGCGATTCCACCTGCGAGACATACTCCTCCCGACCTGACTCCCCGGCAAGAGATTTCACCCTGTCAATGGCCTCCTTCAGCCTCCGGCCCAATATGAGAGAGATGATCTGATCCAGCTCATCGGATATTTTATTCTTTCCCTCGTTCATAACGGTTATCGGAATTCCAGTCAAAGCAACACCGATATACTGCCAGGTCATTGGTTCCCTCGGACCTGGTCAGGTCTTCAAAAGTGACCACCTTGTCAATCTCGGGATCATCCCCTTTGCCATGATAGTTCTTTGCATTTCCGGAAAGCAGAAGCTGATCACCCCGTTTTTTGAGGGTGGCACTAAACGACTTGAGCGTACCTGCAAAGGAAACGCTATACGGAAGATAGAAGCTTCCGCTCATGTTTTCATTGAAAAGATTGGGAACTGCAACATAAACCGTCAGGTAATCTTCACCGGCCTGTTCAAACCTGACCGTAATACTCCTGCCGGTGAGGGTTTCATTGCTCACTGAATTATAAACATCCGCAGTGCCCATGAAAGTTCCCAGCCATGACGAGATGGTACAGTCATAACAGTTGGTGGTTTCCTCCTCCTTGTCCTTGCTGCATGAGGCGATCATGATCACCGCCATCATCAGCATCCAGAATGTTTTGCAGCCTCGCTTCATTCCTTCGGTTTTCTCAAAGATAACAAGAAAGAGCGTACAATATTTCAAAACAAAGGCGAAATTTGGGGATTTCCGTATCCCCGCCTGAAGTATCCAGGGCGGCTGAACCACCGGTTATCAAAATTGGCATATTTTTAGCAACGTGTTAAAGCCAACACTTCATGATCCATGAAAGCAAAAACAGCATTTGCAGGCCTCTCCATGATGATGACCCTGTTTATGGGAAGTTGCACCACAGATGAAAATAATGACGTCACCCCTGCCGATGACCGGGATCAGTTTCTCGGAAGCTGGAATGTGAATGAGACCTGTCAGCGTGATGCCTATTCGGTAGAGATCATCAGGGATCCTTCCAACAGCAGCCAGGTGATCATCCGCAACTTCTGGCTGATCGGTTACAACGAAAAAGCGCCATATGCCATTGTCGCAGGCAGCTCCATCGTTATTCCTGAGCAAACCATGTGCGATAACAATTCGAATGAAGTCTCAGGCAGCGGGACGCTCGACAAGAACAGAATCACCTGGAACTATACGGTCAATGACGGTGCCGATTTGTGGACCTGTTCCGCAACTTACGAAAAACAGTAATCATCTTTCATCCTCTTCGGTCTGCAGGCGGCTGATCAGTGTGATCACTTCACCATACATCCTGTCGAACTCTTCCATGTCCTGCTGATACCAGTCCAGGTTATCCTCAAAGCCATCCCGCGTCAGCCCATATTCATCGAGAATATCCCTGAAATACTGATCCTGGATGGTTTTGACCTGTTCACCGTTTTTTTGTTTGACGTAAAGTATGGCTTCCGCCATGTGCATTCTCGCAAGAAGGACTACCATTGTATCCCTGGGTATCAATGATCCGGGAGGATCGGATTCAGGCGTTACCTCACGGGTACAGGATGCCAGGAAAATGATCAGACACAGTATGAGCCCTGTGGGTGGTCTCATTTTTTGCCGGAATGAAGTGCGTCATATTCCCGGTTAAGCCCGTCGAGCACCACCGGGGTAATGTCGAAAGTATCGCGGGCAAGCAGTATGGAGCCGCCGCTGTTGTAGTTCAGGATATAGTCATAACCTTCCGTAAGGTTAAGCCGTTCCAGGAAATTGGTTACGCTGTCAAGCAGGACGATATTGAGCTCCAGCTCCTTCTCAGCTATTTCAGCCGCGTATTGGTCCCGAAGCCTGAAAAGCGCCTCCTGCTCCATCATCAATTTTTCATATATCTGCTGAGCGCTGGATTCTGAAATGGACTGGGCTGCGATCTGTTCCTGGAAGTAGGCTGCATCTTCCTCATAGGCTTTCTGACGCGTTTTGAGTTCTTCCTCCCGGCGGGCCTCTTCGCGGTCCAGTTGATCTTTCAGGCGGGTTACCAGCTTGTATCGCTCGAGGATCACATCTGAGTTGACGAAAGCGATTTCAGGGGCCGGACCACCGGCGGGACGAGCCTCCGGGACAGGCAATACAGGGGGCTTCTGCGGACCCCGGCCGGTGAAATACAGAATATATAGCACGACCAATCCGGCCAATAGAATAATATGGATCAGCCAGGGCAGATGCCCGCCCTGCGAACGTTTGATGACCTGATTGGCCTCCGCCCCCGCCTGGTGATCTTCATTTGTGCCTGCTGTCATTTCTTTTGTTATTGTGTTTAATTAAAAAACTGTTTAAATACATTTCTGTTGAACCTCAGAGACTGTTTAAAATTGAATTTCCGAAACTGATAATACGAAAAATGAAACATGAATTTCTCTATATTAAAGTCTCCGCATCCCCAGGGGGTGTAGTGAATCGGTCCAGGGGATGTCAACTGAAAATATGTTCCGTTCAATGAAAAGGGAGATCAGTTG
Organism: Bacteroidales bacterium; assembly: GCA_016939365.1. Lineage (GTDB taxonomy): Bacteria > Bacteroidota > Bacteroidia > Bacteroidales > JAFGHD01 > JAFGHD01. Next base: position 14,590 of record JAFGHD010000082.1, read on the forward strand.
CCCAGTTCCGACATGAACTTGACCCGCATAAGGCGGATCTCCTCCTCAGTATATTCATCTTCACCCAGTGTTTTAAGCGCCTCCTCCATCGAATCGCTCTCGGCTTCCTTGAAGTATTCATAGATCTCCTGCTGGTGATACTCATCAATATACTGATCGATATAGTAATTGATATCGACCTTGGTACCGGAGGCCACGATACGTTCAATCTCAGTCAGCAACTCATCCACGCTGAGGTTTTTGGTATAGGCTATGTCTTCCAGTGCCAGTTTCCTGTCAATACTCTGGATGATATAGACCTTGAGTCCGGATTTGTTGATCACCGATTTGACAACCATGTCGTTGGGCCGGACGATCTCGTTTTCCTCGACATACTGTCTGATGAGTTCCAGAAAGGGTGTGCCGTATTTTTTCGCTTTTCCCGCGCCCACCCCCGTGATCTGAAGCAGTTCTTCCTCCTTGATGGGATATTGGATGGCCATATCCTCCAGGGAATGATCCTGGAAGATAACGAATGGAGGCAGGGCTTCTTTCCGTGATATCTCCTTGCGTAAATCCTTGAGCAGTGAAAAAAGGGTTTTGTCCGTTGTACTGGTTTTGGCCGCTCCTCCTTCACCGAAAAATTCCTCGTCCGCCTCCGGGTTCTCATAGTCATGGTCCCGGGTCAGGAGCACGGAATAGGGATGGTCAGCGAATTTCTCCCCTTCCCTGGTGACTTTCAGGATTCCGTAGTTTTCAATTTCCTTGGCCAGCAGCTTCAGGATAAGCATTTGCCTGATCACGGCATTCCAGAATTTCTCATCCTTCTCCGCACCCTTTCCGAAGGATTCGAGCTTATGGTGCCTGAACGACTTGATGGTTGCAGTATTCTTACCTACCAGAATGTTGATGATATGCTTGGCCTTGAAAAGTTGCTTGGCTTCCAGAACAGTTTCGAGCACGAGTTGGGCATATTCCATACCTTCGAAACGTTCCTTGGGATGCAGGCAGTTGTCGCAGGCTCCGCAATTTTCCTTATCATAATCTTCGCCGAAATAATGCAGAAGTTGTTTATGGCGGCAGACGGATGATTCGGCATAGGCCACCGTTTCGATCAGGAGCTGTTTGGCGATTTCCTGTTCAGCGACCGGCTTACCCTTCATGAATTTCTCGAGCTTCTGGATATCGTCAAAACTGTAAAATGCGATACAGTTCCCTTCGCCGCCGTCGCGTCCTGCACGGCCTGTTTCCTGGTAGTAACCCTCGATACTTTTGGGCATGTCGTGATGGATGACAAACCGGACGTCGGGTTTATCGATTCCCATGCCGAAGGCAATGGTGGCGACAATGACATCTACCTCCTCCATCAGGAACCTGTCCTGATTGATCCGGCGTGTGGTTGAATCCAGTCCGGCGTGATAGGGCAATGATTTGATGCCGTTCACGACAAGGGTTTGTGAAAGCTCTTCCACCTTTTTCCGGCTCAGGCAGTAAACGATGCCTGATTTCCCCAGATTGGCCTTGATATACTTGATGATATCCTTTACAACGTTTTCGGTTTTCGGCCTCACTTCATAATATAGGTTTGGCCGGTCGAATGAGGACTTGAACACCTCGGCATTCAGTATGTTCAGGTTCTTCTGGATATCCTGCTGAACCTTCAGGGTGGCTGTTGCAGTGAGGGCCATTACGGGAACATCCTGACCGATGGATTCAATGATAGGTCTGATCCGGCGGTACTCCGGGCGGAAGTCATGTCCCCATTCGGAAATACAGTGCGCTTCGTCCACGGCGTAGAATGCGATCCTTATACTGCTGAGAAAATCCACATTCTCCTCCTTGGTAAGCGATTCTGGGGCAACATAAAGCAGCTTGGTCTTGCCCTCGCTCAGGTCCTTCCTTACCTGTTGTATCTCCGCTTTTGAAAGGGACGAATTCAGAAAATGAGCAATCCCCTGCTCTGCACCGAAGTTGCGGATGGCATCCACCTGGTTCTTCATCAGAGCAATGAGCGGGGAAATGATAATGGCTGTACCTTCCGATATGAGAGCCGGCAGCTGATAACACATCGATTTGCCGCCACCCGTAGGCATGATGACAAATGTGTTTTTCCCGGCCATCACGCTTTTAATGATCGTCTCCTGATTTCCCTTGAAACTGTCAAACCCGAAAATCTTCTTCAGCAGGTCGTGTAGTGAATAATCCTTGGTAATCGTCATTTATTCAGTCCTTGTTAACCGCCTTTCTACCGTTCACCGGGGAAAGGCACCGTTCCAATGTCTTGTATCTTATGATTTTTCTGAGCAATCAATACAAATTTATGCAAAATTAATTTCAGGCAATATTAAAAAAGAATCTGATTTTCCCTGATTTTCAATCCTTCCTCTTCCTTGCATAACCATCAGTCAAATAGCAGGATGGCGGATCAGGTGTACCTGAGTGAAATCAAGGGAAACTGATTTCGCCTTATCTTTACAATCCGTCACATCATTATCACAAGGTGAAAACGTCTGATCAGATAGTGAATATTGCCCTGCGAACCATTGAAGATGAGATGGAAGCAGTCCAGGGTCTCAAGTCACAGGTGGGAATTGAGTTTGCCCGTGCAGTGGAAATGATATTCCGGTCACCGGGCAGGGTGGTCATCACCGGAATAGGGAAAAGTGCGGTGATCGGGATGAAAATCGTTTCGACTTTGAACTCCACCGGCACCCCTTCTCTATTTATGCATGCGGCAGATGCCATTCATGGTGATCTGGGCATGATCACGGGGGAAGATGTAATCATCTGCATCTCGAACAGCGGAAATACGCCTGAGATCAAGGTACTTGTGCCGCTGATCAAGATCCGGGGTAACCAGTTGATCGCATTCACAGGCAACCCAGGCTCATACCTGGCCGGTCAGGCGGATTGCTTGATCAGCACCTATGTAGACAAGGAAGCCTGTCCCAACAACCTGGCTCCTACCTCAAGCACTACAGCCCAGCTGGTCATGGGCGACGCTCTGGCAGTCGCCCTGCTGGAATACAGGGGATTCAGCGTGGATGATTTTGCCCGTATTCACCCCGGCGGCGCCCTGGGAAAAAAGTTGTACCTGAGGGTGGCAGATCTGTTCATTCAAAATCAGGCCCCCCAGGTCAACGAAGACACCGACCTGCGTACCACCATCATGGAGATATCCTCCAAAAGACTGGGCGCCACGGCCGTCCTGAAAGACGGAGTGCTGACCGGCATCATAACCGATGGGGACCTGCGCAGAATGCTTGAAAAAAATTCTTCCATCGACGGAATCCTTGCCCGTGACATTATGACCCACAATCCCAAGACCACCGGGGTAAATACCCTTGTTATCGATGCCCTGAACCTCATGCGGAAAAGCAACATCACCCAGCTTCTGGTCCTTGATGGCACCAAATATGCAGGTGTGATTCACCTTCATGATATCCTGAAAGAGGGCATACTCTGAATTCCGGCCGGCAGCCGGGATTAACAGTCGTTAATATGAAATCAGGAATGCAATGGAGATGATGTGTATCCGTTTATCACTTAAACAATATCCGGAATGGGAAAAGCCGTAGAAGAGTTTAACCGTTACAGGGAAAGGATGAATGAAAAGATACTGGATTCAGGCAACAAGGTCATCCGCCGGATTTACAATACCGATACGAATGCCTACCTGGACGGTGCCCTTTCGTCCAGGACCAAGGAGATGCTTGGGCTGGTAGCCTCCATGGTACTGAGGTGTGACGACTGCATCAAATACCACCTTCAGGAGTGTCACAGACAAAAGGTCAGCCGGGAGGAGATCCTTGAAGTTTTCGCCATCGCCAACCTGGTAGGCGGCACCATCGTGATTCCCCATACCCGGAGGGCACTTGAATTCTGGGAGGAGTTGGAGAAATCGTAATTGTTAACCATACTTTCCCGGTCAGGAGATGTTCAGAAGGCTCACGTCATACAAACCCTTCCTCCCCGCAGCAGCAATCCTGTTCACCTGTCTGCTTTCCGGCAACATGCTCCATTCCCAGGTCACGAAGATCGTGGGGACGGTCACCGACTCGGTTTCGGGGAAGCCCATCCCCTTTGCCAACGTCTTCTTCAACGGAACCACCATCGGTGTCTCGACAGACTTCGACGGCAAATTTGCCCTCGAGACCGCCCATCCCTCCGACACACTGGTGGCCTCTTCAGTAGGATATAAAAAAGCTTTTGCCGCGATCCAGAGAAACCGGTTCCAGGAAATTCATTTCATCCTCGCACCCGATAACGTCAACCTGCCCGAAATCATCATCGTGGCAGGAGAGAATCCGGCTGAAATACTGCTCAGAAAGATCATCAGCCATAAGGAGCTCAACAACAAGAAAGAGTTCAGCGCCTATCAGTATGAAGTATACAACAAGATCGAGATTGATGCCAATAACATCTCCGAACAGCTGAAAGACAGAAGGATCATGAGACCCTTCCGGTTTGTCTTCGACTATGTCGACACATCGACCCTCAACGGGAAACCCTATCTCCCGATCTTCCTTTCAGAATCGCTGTCGGATTATTACTTCCGTAAAAACCCAAGGAGTGAGAGAGAGATCATTAAGGCTGCCAAGGTTTCGGGAGTGGAAAATGAAAGCGTGCTGAAATACCTGGGGGAAATGTTTCAGAAATACTCCATCTACGACAATTTCATCACCCTTTTTCAGAAGAACTTCATCAGTCCTGTTTCCGACAACGGGCTCTTCAATTACAGGTATTACCTGATCGACAGCACCTGGTTCGATGGCAAATGGTGCTACAAGATCATGTTCAAGCCCCGCAGGAAACAGGAGCTTACTTTCACAGGTCATTTCTGGGTGCACGACACCACATATGCCGTCAAGTCCTTCGAGATGCGGATTGCCGAAGGTGCCAACATCAACTTCATTAACGACCTGATGATATCACAGGAATTTGATCTGATCGACGGCCGGTACTGGATGGTGGTCAGGGATGCGGGGATCGGGGATTTCAATGTTCTGGAAGATCACAACAGGACAATCGGTTTCTTTGGCCGGAAGACCACCACATACAGGAACTTTGTGCTGAACCAGGCCAAGGAGGATGAGTTTTACTCCAGTCCCGTCAGGGTGATCGTGGCCGACAATGCCTATAAAAAGGATGAAACCTTCTGGGTGAATCAAAGGCATGAGGCCCTGTCGAAAGATGAGCGAACGATATACTACATGGTGGACACCCTACGCAACCTGCCTGCTTTCAAGACCTGGATCGATATCATCGAAATGGTAGTGACCGGATACTGGGAATGGGGCAAGGTGGAGCTTGGGCCTTACATGTCGCTGGTCAGTTTCAATGCCATTGAGGGGGGCCGGATAAGGCTGGGAGGTCGAACCACCAGTGAGTTTTCCCAAAAAACCAGGTATCACGCCCATATAGCTTACGGAACACGCGACAGAAGGTATAAAGCCGGAGTGGGGTTCATGCACCTGCTGAACTCCAATCCGCGACGCACCATCGAGGGCGACTTCAGGTATGATATTGAACAGTTGGGAAACAGCCCCAATGCATTCCGGGAGGATTTCCTTCTTGCGGCCGTATTCAGGCGAAATCCCGCCGACAAGCTTTCATTGACCCGCGAGTTCACCCTGGTGTATGAACACGAATGGTTTCAAGGTTTTTCCAGCAAGATCAACCTGATCCACAAAGAGATCATACCGGTGGGAGAAGCACGCATCGAGGTTTTCAACGGGGACGGCGAGTTGTTTAACAAAGAATCCATCCAGACATCAGAAGCACGCCTGGATCTGCGCCTTGCATTGCAGGAGAATTATGTGTCAGGGGACTTCGACAGGATCAGCCTGGGCACCAAATATCCCATACTGGGAATCCAATACGGATACGGAATACCTGGATTCCTTGACAGCGAATATGAATACCACCGCCTCTCCTTTGGCATAAGGCATTGGTTCAATATCTGGGGAATAGGCTGGTCGAAATATTTCCTCGAAGCCGGAAAAATCTGGGGAACACTTCCTTTCCCCCTTTTAAAGCTCCACCCCGGAAACGAAACCTTTATCCTGGATGAAACGGCCTTCAACCTGATGAATTATTTCGAATTTGTCAGCGATCAGTATCTGAACTTTTATTATTCACATCATTTCGACGGGTTTTTCCTCAACCACATTCCCCTGATGCGCCGTCTGAAATGGAGGGAGGTAACCCATGTCCGGGGAGTGATGGGATCGGTCGCTTCGGGGAACATGGAATACAACAAGTTCCCGCTGGTCATCCATACCCTGCATCAACCCTATTTCGAGGCCGGATTGGGCATTGAGAACATCTTCAAGATATTCAGGGTGGATGCCGTCTGGCGGCTCTCCCACCTGAGCGCTCCTGATATCAACCGTTTTGCATTGTTTGTCAATATGCAGTTCACCTTCTGATACTGCCACACGGAAGAAACCATTAAATTCGCATCTTTACCCACAGTATTGGATATCCCGGCATAATGAAACTTCATACCGATAAGCTGGTAAAGAAATACAAGCTTCGCACAGTAGTGAATGAGGTTTCGCTGGATGTCAGCCAGGGAGAGATCGTCGGGCTTCTGGGGCCCAATGGCGCGGGAAAGACGACGACCTTCTATATGATCGTCGGTCTGATCAAACCCTATTCAGGTCACATATACCTGGATCAGAGGGAAATCACAGAGGAACCCATGTACCGGAGGGCACAGCTGGGAATCGGCTATCTGCCGCAGGAGTCCTCGGTATTCAGGAAGCTTTCGGTGGAGGACAACATCCGGGCGGTGCTGGAATTCACAGGTATGAGCCATTCTGAACAACAGGAACGGCTTGAGGGACTTATTGAAGAGTTCGGACTGCAACATGTCAGGAAAAGCCTGGGCATACAACTTTCCGGCGGAGAAAGGAGACGGACTGAGATTGCACGTGCACTCGCAGTGAACCCGCATTTCATCCTGCTCGATGAACCCTTTGCAGGAGTGGATCCCATCGCTGTGGAGGATATCCAGTCCATCGTCTCCAAACTCAAGGGAAAGAACATCGGGGTACTGATCACCGATCACAACGTTCATGAGACCCTTTCGATCACCGACCGGGCCTACCTGCTTTTCGAAGGAGCTATCCTGAAATCGGGAACATCGGAAGAGTTGGCCCAGGACGAACATGTCAGGAGGGTATATCTCGGTAAAAATTTCGAGCTGAGAAGATAACCCGCTTCCCTATTTATGCCGTTTCGTCCCCCACAGGGTGCCCCAGAGGATGCCTCCTGCCACGTTGGTGATGGTTTTGTAAAAATCCAGACGTCGGGCCTGGTCAAGATCGGCCACTGCACCGGCCACTTCCTTCAGTCTGAGACGCACCCTGTACCTGTAAAGGAAGGCTTCGACAAGCTGTGGGTCCTTTTCCAGCGCCATGGTGAAATCCTCCTCTGCCTCCTGCAACCGCTCCAGGCGGTAGCGGTTCACTCCCCGCTGGAGGTAAAGATGTGCATCATCCGGAAATTCAGCGATCAGGCGGCTGTATATCCCAATGGAAACCTCAAACTGACCGGAATCGGCATATGTCTGTGCCAGGCTCAGCATGATTGCTTCACGGTACTGACCGGATACCGCCCCGGGGATCAGGAATGACAGGATCAGAAAAAATATCCATCCCGGTTTTCTCATGACTGTTTTCAAACTGACGGTCATTGCAACATAAAAGTTACAAATCTCCGAAACGGGCAGCGGTTTCTCTGATCATATTCCATGCCCGGATGACGTGATGCCGATCAACCCGGGTCTGTCCGATGACCATCCGGAGGGTGTACATCCCATTCAAACGGGTATGTGTCAGGAACAATTTCCCCGATTTGTTCAGGGCCTGAAGCAGCTTTTCATTGATCCTGTCTATCTCACTGGGATTATCGATGCCCGGAGGATGATACCTGAAACATACCAGGTTGAGGGTCCTTGGGGCGAGAAGCTCAAATACCGATTCCTCCCTGATCCTTTGTTCCAGCTCTTCTGCCATTTCAATGTGTTGTCTGATCATCTGACGGAGCCCATTCACACCGAAACTTCTGATCACGAACCATAGCTTAAGGGCCCTGAACCGCCTGCCCAGCTGGATTCCCCAGTCCCGGTAATCATTCACCCTGCCATGCGTCACTGTTTTAAGGTATTCGGGTTGTATCCCGAAGGTCCGGATGAGTGCTTCCGGATCTCTTACAAAATAGGCGGAGCAATCGAAGTTGGTGAACATCCATTTGTGGGGGTTGAATACAAAGCTGTCCGCCTTTTCGATCCCCTTTCCGGTCATCCAGCGATACTCAGGGAGCAGGAGTGCCGTTCCGGCCATAGCCGCATCAACATGGAGCCATGTACCGGTTCGCTGTGCCACAGGAGCTATGAGATCAAGCGGGTCGATCGCTGTGGAGCCTGTTGTACCCAGGGTGGCCACAATACACAAAGGGACGAAACCGCGGGACTCATCCCGCCGGATGGCATCCTCCAGAGCCACCGGATCGATTCTGTATTGACCGTCCACCTTGACTTTTATCAAGTTTTCCCTTCCCAGTCCGGCAATCTTGACCGCTTTTTCGATCGATGAATGGGTCTCGACGGATCCATACACACGGAAAACCGGATGTCCGGTAAATCCGGAATCATTGATCCGGTATCGTGTCGCCCTTTCCCGGGCTGTCAGCAGAGCACAGAGCGTAGAGGTAGAAGCAGTATCCTGTATCACACCCGTGAAACCTGCCGGCAGGCCTGTCATCTCCGCAAGCCATTCCATCATCCGCTCTTCCAGCTCGGCAGCAGCGGGAGAGGTCTCCCATATCATGCACTGGGCTCCCATCGCTGCGGTCAGCATCTCGGCCAGCAACGAGGGCAGGCTGGAATTGGCCGGGAAATAGCCGAAAAAGGAAGGGCTCTGCCAGTGCGTCATTCCCGGAACGATGATCTCACGGAAATCCCGGAATATCCGATCCATCCCTTCAGGAATATCCGGCGGGTGAAGGGGCAGCTTGTCAATGATTTCCTTCGGCTGTACCTGTGATTTCACAGGATAATCCCCGATGTTCCCAAGGTAGTCCGCCATCCAGTCCACCATCTGGTGCCCGAATGTCCTGAAATCGTTCAGATCATTCATTCGTAGCTGGTATTTGTCAGAAGTCCGGAAAATTCTCTTTGGCAATGTCAAATATATGAAACAGGATGGATCAGCCTGAATTTTGGGAAGCATCTATTTCTGTGCTGATCTGCCCCATTCCGGCCTGTCTGAAGGGTGTCCGGGTATCCTGAATTGCGGGGGCCCTTTCCTTGTGGAAGATACCGGCGATGAAAAAATGCAATTAAAAACAGCGACCCCGGTCGGAGCCGGGGTCGCTTTCTTCTGATGTCATGGGTATCTCTATTTCGAGATCACGATCCGCTGGACGGAAGCATTCGTTCCATCCGACACCACCAGGAGGTAGATTCCCTCGCTCAGATGGCTCAGGTTCAGAGTGGTGCTCCCCACCTGCGTCGGGTCGACGGAGGTCTCGAAAAGAAGTTCCTGTAACAGGTTCAGCACCTTCAGGTTCAGCCTGGAATCCGATTCGGGTAAGGTCAGGTTGAATATGCCACTGGCTGAAGGATTCGGATAGACAGAAAGCCTGGCTGCCTGGAATTTCCCGGTACCCGTGCAGGTGTTCACGGTAATATAATCCGTTCGGGTAAATGTATTTGTACTGCTGCCGTCAGAGACGGTCAGGGTGACATCGTACACACCGGCAGCATTGTATGTCACCGCGGGATCCTGTTCAGTGGATGTCGCCGGTGTTCCGCCCGGGAATTCCCATGCCCAGGATGTCACATTTCCCTGGGAATAGTCAGAGAACTGCACGGTTTCCCCTTCACATATCTCGGTCTGGTCGGCCATGAAGTAGGCCAGTAGTGTCTGTCCGGCCACTCCGAAGAAATTGAGGTACTCAGCCATCAATTCTTCCTTGGTGGAGGGGGTATTTCCGTCTGTCAGGCCACCGAACTCGAAGGAGCACCCGATGGTTTTGTAGGTTCCCTGATCATAGGCCACGCCGCAACCATAGGTCGGGCTTTGGTTCTTGAAAATCAGGTCGGCGCCGGAAGCGGCTCCGATATGGTCTATCCAGTTATTGTCGCCGGAATAGGTGAATGACATGCCTTCGGTGAATGTGCCGGTTTGGCCCAGAACGGTTCCCAAGTCAGATGATCCGTCCTCCTGGGGAACGATACCGAACATGATATGGACCGGGGTGGCCGGGTCATAATACCAGGTATCCCCCCCTTCCATATACAGGGCACCGCCCTGATTCAGGAAGTCGGCAAGCTGCTGTCCTTCTGAACTCGTCAGCACATGATTGTCAGGATAAACCCCGAGACACATGAATATGGATGAATAGAGGTTCAGAGAAGGAGGCAGGTTGTTCAACTGCTCGGGACTGATACCGTAATCCTCGATGGCCTGAACTATTGCCGGGGCGGAGTTGTGGTTACCGTCCAAATCTATAACCAGAACGGGCACCTGCCCGATGACCAGGCTGAACTCTCCCGTTGTGCCCACTCCGAGATCAGCACTGATGGAAAGAATGAAGGTCGCCATATGACCCTGTGGGGTTGCCTGGTCGGCCTGGACTGAAAAGCTTTTCTCCTTTGTCTCACCCGGGGCGATATCGCCGTAGTCCTGGGAATCCTGGATGACGGTGATGAAAGGATCGGGGCAGGAGAGCAGTCCCGTCACATTATAGGCGCCGGCAGAGCCGTCGTTGGATATCTCTATCTTAATATCCACAGTCTCACCCGGATCGATCTTTCCGTTTCCGTTTCCGGAGGGATCGTTCACGGTGACATCACCCATCAGCAAGTCTGCGGCGTGAAGCTGAATGGCAAGGGTACTTGCCCAGGATGCCTTGTTGCCATCGGTGAACTCCACCTCAAACACAGCCTGATGCAAATCCGGCGCATCTCCTGAGATATCCACGGTAAAGGCATTGTCGCCCATCAGGGTCTGGCCTGCGGCAATCGTTCCGAAGGAATGGCTGTCATCAGTGATGGTCACATAGGGATCGGTGGATGAAATGACGGCATTGACGCCCACTGCAGGGTCGTTGCCCACATTCTGGGCCTCCACATCCAGATTGACGGTCTCGCCGTAATCGGCCATTCCGTTTCCGTTTCCGGTGACGGCATCATCAACGCTGTAATCGCTAACAATGACCCAGGGTCCGTTCGGCGGGACCACATCAATATCTTCATACAGAGTCTCGGTATTAAAACCGGTGACCACCAGTTTGGCGGTTCCGGGAGAGAGGGTGTTGTCGATGGAAACGGATCCCGTGGCATCGGTCACGGCGCTGAAAAACAAATCACCCTGTGAGATACACACCATGGCACCCTCAACAGGTCCATTGGTTCCGGTGACGGTAGTGGTGAACGGCACTCCGACAAGAATGACATTGTTGGAGAGGAGCAGGTTGCCGGGGGTTTCGGATCTTGCCTGCAGGGAAGGATCGCCAAAAAGCGTCCATGTCTTTGCTGTTTCCCAATCATCCGGCCCCCCGGATTCATTGACCATGAGCACCAGCCCGTTAAAAACAATAGCTCCCAGGGTAGTACGCTGCTCGGTCGTAGTGATCCCGTTTTGTCCCGGATATAGGCTGTAATCATACCCTCCGATGAACACATCATTGAAATAGTCCTGTCCCCGCATGGGCGGATCCCAGGGCTGACTGATGGTGGCACCGAGAAACATCACGGCACCGCCGTTGGCCTTCTTTACCCAGGCTTCCGCAAAGCAATCGCCGGGGTCATGGAAGTTTCCGTTGTTGCATGCCACAGAAACCACCCAGGGCAGCATGCCGCCGTTGGTGAGTGCGGCAACATTGCTGTTGCTGAAACCTGTGGTACCCCAGGATGTCGCGGATCCATGCCCGCAGTAATTGATGATGGAGGTGCCATTATTCACGGCAGTATTCACCATCTGAATGTTGGCGGTGGGATCATAGATCGGTGAATGTCCGTCATAGGTGAAGGGATCGAGCTTGTTGTCATAGATATTCTGGATATGCTCCTTGTCCAGCTCGCCGTCATCCCCTGGTCCCTGGTTGGAAGCAATACCGGTGGCCTTGCTGTACCATGTGCCTCCCATCTCAGGCATCTTCTCGTACTGGATGAACTTTTCCACCTGGGTAGTGACCTGGGCAGCGGAGTTGGCCGATATCCTTCCGATACAGATATCCGGATACTGATCGCTTCCGGCAACACAACCCAACTGCGGATCCATCGGGGCGCCTCCGGTAACATCGCTTTTGATGTCAGCCCAGTCGCCCACCAGCTGGACATAAAGAATATTGTTGTTCGCAGCGTAAGCGTTCTGAATGGTGGTCTTGACATTGGTTCCCATGGAAACCACCTCTGTGCCGATCTGATAGCCCTTCTCTTTTTTCCATTGAATATAGGGTTCCATGGCCGTTACATCCCTATCGGTCATTACGACCAGGATCTCGCCGTATTCGCCGATGGTCAGGTCGTATTTCGGTTCACCGTAGTTGATAAAAAGGGAACTGTACACGGCATTCATCTCGCGTGCGATCACCCGGTCATTCTTTACCAGTGGATTGATCACAGGTGTATCATCTTCAACCAGCTTCACCGTCAGGCTGTGATATACCCTGAGCCTGTTCTGTACCGCATTGTACTGGTAAGGGTAGGCATATACGGTCATGCCCCTCACGTCCCTCAGGATGAAGGGGTCGGTGGGCACTGCAAGATCGCCGGGATACCAGGCATCTCGATATGATGCAGGACTGATCGCATAGGGAATGGCAGAGGGATCCTGATCCCTGTAAATTACACCCCTGGAAGGGAGCATAGGATTGGAGAGGTTGTAGTCCGTGTAATCGCCTCCCAGTATCTTCAGCGTCATGTTTTTGTCTGCGGGAAGCATTACCGAAGCATGAATGTAAGGCAGGGCGGCAAAACCCTTTTCCCGGGTAGTAACACTCCCGTCAAACAGGATGTTTGTGTAGGTGGTGCCATCTATGGTAATGTCCTCAAGCTGAAATTCAGCCAGCTGAAATTCAATCAGCATCTGATCCGGCGCAGGGCGGCTGTATTGGGCTTCGAAACCATTGAACGCCTGTACTGCCGTCACAACCCCAAGTACGGCAGATAAAAATAAGAGTCTCTTCATGATGTTGGATATTTTTATTGTTTGATTGCCTTGAATTATCTGGAACGGATGATCCTCTCGACCAGAATATACTCAGAAGTCCCGATCCGGCAGTAATAAATACCCGGAGCCAGTCCGGAGGCATCCAGAGAAAGATGGTGTTTCCCGGATGTTATTCCCGTGGGCAGATCAAGAGTTTTGACAGTCTGTCCGTAAGTATTGCAGATGGTAATACTGACCTGTGAGTTCCCGTTCAGGGAGAGATCCACATTCAGCTGACCGGTAAAGGGATTCGGGTAAATATGCACCCTTTTTCCATTGGACAACTCGTCAATGCCGGTGTAGATGAAATGGATCGTATTGGACGGCAGCGACTCACAACCATACTGGCTCGTAACGATCACATAATAATCTTCCGTGGCATTGGGATAATAAATCTGGCTGTTGGCTCCCGGGATCATTCCCGAGGAGTTGTACCATTGATTCCCATTTACAGCACTGGAGACCAGGCTGTTACCCTGCTGGGTAATGACAGGTGTCGGGGGGATCTCGTGAACGGCCACCGTCACTTCATCAGTAACGTTTCCGTTTCCGTCATCGACGGTAACAATATAAGTAGTGGTTGTCGGCGGAGTTGCAATGGGGTTCTGGATATTCGGATTGCTAAGCCCGGTTACCGGGGACCAGCTGAAGGTATAGGTTCCCGTACCGCCGGAAGCAAAGGCATAAAGCTGGGAACTTTCGCCGGTACAGATGTCCGGCGGGGTGGCGCTGGCCAGTACGCTGAGAGGTTGTGGGCCAGTGATGAAGGGGGGGAATACAACATAATCGATCCAGGCACAATCGCTTCCGCCGGTAACCGAAATGTCCTTCTCATATTCCCATTTGAAAGTCCTCTGACCTGCTTCCACCGTGTAGGCGAATTCAGCCCAGGGCTGCTCACCCGACCATTCTTCCTTCATGACTCCGTCAATGAAGAACCTCAGGAAGTCATAGCCGTCTTCGGATGAAGCTTTCCGGAAGAAGGATATTTCTCCGGAAGTGACCACCTCAACTGTTATCATCAGCTCGGAAGACTGGTTGTTACCGATACTGCCTGATTTTGCACAATAAATCCCTTCGTATGCATTGACATTGTCGATCATCCAGTTGGCGTTTCCGCCCATCTGCCAGTTGAACATGGAGAAGTTGCCCGACTCGAAATCCTCGACGATGAGCCCGATGTTTACCGTGATGATGGTGCTGGTGGTGTAGGGAGATGATTCGAGCAGATAATCCAGATCGGCGATATCGCCGATCTGGGCTGACGGGCTCGCAGTCACATTGATCACGGCAGTCTTGGTTTCTCCGGGTGCCAGTGTACCCAGGCTGAACGATGTTGTGTTCAGGGTGATGAGGTTGCTGGTGGTCGAAACCTGTACGATGGTATTGAGAGCCTCACAATGTCCTTCATTGGTATTGTCGATGATCAGGTCGGCATTTTCACCCGGGTCAAGTCGTCCGTTGTTATTGCCGTTGCTGTCGTCGACAATGTAGTTGCCGATGTTGAGAACCGGGGCATTCAGCGTGACCATGAATGTGGACGACCATGTTTCGGTACCGTCGGTCACTTCGAGGTCGAAGGTTACGATGTGCTGGTCCGGGATGATATCCCCCACTTCGATGGAGAAGGCGTCATCCTGGAATGAGGTGGCACCGGCAGGGATATCCGGCCAGGTGTGGGTGCCATCGACAATGGTCACATAAGGATCGGTTGTCTCAATGGTGGCCGTGAGGTTTGTGCCGTTACCCGAACCCAGGTTCTGAAGCGTCATGTCGAACATGATATGCTCACTGAAATCGATGAGCCCGTTGTTATTGCCATTGCTGTCATCAATTGTCAGCTGGCTGAAAAGGATGTATGGTCCGGTGGGGGAAGCCACATTCACCGTTCCGATAAAGGGTTTCCCGTTCTGCATGGTGATCACTACATCGGCTGTTCCCGGGACGGTAATGGGATCGAACATGTTCACTTCGGCAATGCCGGCGGCATCTGCCACGGCCGCTCCATGTAAGGTTCCGGTCATCGAGATGGAGACATAGGCATACGGGTCAGTGTTGACTGTGAATGTGGTGGTTGCCAGGGGCATAAGTCCCTGGTAGTTCGCCGTGATATCCGGAGGCTGTGAGAAATAGACCATCAACGACGGGTCACCCATCAGATGGTAGATCTCCCAGTAATAGTCCTCCATGCTGGAGCCTGCCTGAGAGACGGCCAGGTTCCCTGCGGAGACCATCTGTCCCTGGGTGACGTACCAGTCGTCCAGGGGTTCGCCATGATCATGGAATGTGCGGTCATAGGCCCCCAGGTGGTCCGGGTTGTATGTAGGATTGGCCGAGATGCTCTCAAAGCCTACACCCCACCAGAAATCTTCATCCCAGTAAGTGCTGTTGGAACCACCGATGTATCCCAGCGCCCCCTTGTCGGCTGCACGAAGGACCGCCTCCCCGAAACAGGTGGTTTGAAATTCCAAAGAAGAACAGCAGTTGCCCACCATCAGGGGATATTTATGTGCATTCGTCAGTGCACTGATATGGCTGATCGTGAAACTGGGATCCCCCCAGCCGCTTGGACTGCAATGGGCCGTATAGTTGGCATAGGTAACACCGTCACTCACATTCTGCCTGATCTGCTGTGAATAGTTACCCCCCGGGGGTTCCGGCTGCAGATAGGTGTGTGAATAGAGGCCATGTGCCGCATTGAAATAATAGGTGGTGCCATAGTTGATCTGACCGTTGCCCCATGTCTGTGCATGGGAAGCATCCGCACCGGCCACCATCACCACCTCATCCAGAAAGGAGGGATCCGGCATCAGGTACTGCTCATATTCCAGTGTCTTGTCGATCTGGGGTTGCAGCTCGGTAAGGTTGTTGGCAGAGAATCTGCCGTAATAACACTCCGGGAAGATATCATTGGTGTATTCGCAATAGTAAAGATCTGTTACATGCGATCCCGCAGTGCCGTTGAAGGCAGGGATCTG
The DNA here is from genome assembly GCA_016939365.1 of Bacteroidales bacterium. Lineage (GTDB taxonomy): Bacteria > Bacteroidota > Bacteroidia > Bacteroidales > JAFGHD01 > JAFGHD01. The sequence goes on from JAFGHD010000082.1 coordinate 30,773, forward strand.
GGCCACGTCGCCCACCAGCAGCACAAAGCTCTGCGGGTTATAACCTGCCGGAGGATTTTGATACAGTCCTTTCAGGTAATTTTTGATGGATGTTGTGGTGTTTCCCACAGATGGATTATCCGTATAGGCCTCAATAACATAGAAACCCTTTTTTGTTTTCCATTCAATGAAGGGTTGCAGCGGCGTTTCGAACATCGGGTCGGCAACAATGACGTAAGTTACCGGTTCATCCATGATGAGTTCATCCTCGTCAAGGGGCTTGTAGTTGAAAAGCATGCTGTAAATGCCCTCGAAAAAGGGAGAGAACATTTCTTCCTTCAGGGTAAGTGTCTCACCCAGGTCTCCTCCACTGAAACGGATCCCGATCTCAATATCATCATATACACGCAATAATTGCTGAACGGGGTTATACAGCACAGGGGCAATCTCCAGACGGGCGATACGGATACCCCTGACGACACCCAGGTCTGTGACGCGGATCCTGTCCATACCGTAGAATTCATCCGTCATATAGACAGCTTCATTGTATATGAATTCCACATCATCGGGATTGTCAATGCTTTTGGAGAGGGGCGGCTGCGCGGGTAAAACCGGATGGCTGACACCGAGGGCTGCAAGGCTGATGTCCGTAAAATGTTCACGTACGACAGAAACCTCAACAGACGCACCCAGGGGGATTTCGATCAGCTTTTTCAGCACCGGTAACTGCGGATCCCCTTCATTCAACGAATAACCATATTCACCGATATTGAGCAGTGTGAAATATCCAGCCTGGGTCTTGACGTCACCATACCAAATGGCTGATACGCTGTTCAGCAGATCAAGCCTGTCATAACTGTTTTCGGTGATATCAAGCCGTGTCTCAGCCTGTGGTTTTATGATGATATCCCCCGCCATTGCTTCCTGGAGGCAGATCAGGAAAGCCAGCAGAATCCAAATGATGACACCTCTGTTCAACAGAAACGTAGCCCTTTTCATGATACCTGTGGTGGTTTTGTTTTTGTTTCTATTTGGAAAGATTCTAAAGCACAAAAGTACAGAGAATCTGTCAAATATCCCAAATGATCGATATTTCTGTTGTAAGACAAACCGGAATGTGTAAAGGTTGCAGCCCATCTTCTCACTGGTGTTTTCCCAGTTCGGTTATCATTGCGGATACATAGCGTGCTGATAGCTGTCTGACGGGTATCCAGGCTGCCGCCATGCCGAGGCAAATCACCGTTCCCAGAACAAGGGCGAAATCGGAAATCATCATTTTCACGGGGTAGAATGGGACGATAAAAGCGGAGGCCTCATTACCAAGGCGTATCAGGCCGAACTCCTGCTGCATCCAGCACAAGATTGCGCCCAGTGCCAGCCCGGCCAGGCACCCGGCCAGGGTCATCAGAAGGCCTTCCGTAATGAATATCTGCCGTATGTTTTTCCCGGTGGATCCCAGGCTGAACAGGACTGCGATGTCCCTTCTCTTTTCGAGTACCAGGATGGACATGGTACCGATCATGTTGAAAGTGGCGATTGCCAGAATAAACGACAGGATAAAAAAGATGGCATATTTCTCAGACCTCATGATCCTGTAAAGGAGTTCCTGCTGCCTGTAACGGTCCCTGACAAGAAAGTTCTTACCGGCTATTTCCCCTATTCCGGCAATGATGGCATCGGTGTCCGCCTGCGGTGAAAGCCGGATCTCCACAGAGGTGACCTCATCGGTATAGCCCAGCAGTTCACGGGCAAATGAGAGGGGGACGATCACATACCGGGAGTCGTATTCCTGCTGCACGGAGAATACGCCGGAAACCAGAACCTGCTTCATATTGAAGGCCTGATCCATGCGGGTAAAGGTGGAAGAGGTTCGTCGGGGCACATACACCATCAGTGGTGTGGTGAAATCGTTGAGATTGATCCCCAGCTGGTAGGCTACCAGATAACCCGCTGTGGCAAGGTCTGAAGAACCCTCATGCAGGGAAAACCGGCCGGAAAGAATCATGGTATCCAGCGGATTCTCCTTGAGGAAATCATCGCTGACCCCTTTGATGGTTGCGATGTATTGCTCATTTCTGTATTTCAGCAGGGCGTTCTCTTCAACCACACCTGTAAAGCTTGACACTCCGGGAATACGGCAAATGGTTTCCTCCGGAAGCTCGTGAATATTGAATGTCTTACCGTTACGGGGAGTGATCATGATATCAGGTTGAAATGAGCTGACCAGTGTTTTGACCAGATGCTCAAAACCGTTGAAAACCGAAAGGACTACGATGAGAGCCATGGAGCCGATCAGCACACCGGAGGCCGATATGGCAGCAATGATATGGATGATGTTGTGCGATTTCCTGGATATCAGGTAACGCGCGGCGATGAATAGGGGAAACCTGGGATTCATCAGCCCTTTGGGGTTTTAAACGCCCTGACGATCAATCCGGTTCCTGAAGAATAATTCATTTTCAGATCCAGATGGTTCAGCAGCATGCAGACAGGGAGGATCACTGCAAAATAGAAGGGGAACAAAAGCAGGAACAACCGTGATGTACCGGCCAGCCTCATGGGAATCTTCATGGTCAGCACCCAGGAAATTTTTCCCGCCGGGCCGTAGCTGTAACGGACAGATACTTCATCAAAGCCGGCATTCCTGAGCTGGTTTGCTATGGCTTCCACATTGTAGCCATCCCTGACATGCTCACCGATAAATGAGGCATCCCCTTCACCGTGAACGTCCGAGCCTCCCCGGTCTGATGGGGTGGAGATCAGCAGCATGCCTCCCTCCCTCAGGGAACTGCAGAAGTTCCTGAAAACAGCATTATCATCTTCAATATGCTCCATGACATCCACCGAAATGATCAGGTCGAAAGGATCTTCCGCCGTGAACCGGGTCAGGTCTGCCTGCCGGAGCGCCACTTTTTCACATCCCTGTACCTCAAAAAACCTCCGGCATTCTTCGAGCTGGTCCGGGTTGATATCCACCGCCAGGATTGACCAGTTTGGAAATTTCCTGGTCATAAACCAGGAATACTGTCCATATCCGGTGCCTGCATCCAGCACATGCTGATCTGGAGTACGGCCGAAGCTCCAGGCCCGGATCTCACGCCTGATGTGCCATGACCTCAGTAACATAAGATCAAGTATCCTGTAAAACACCTTCCTTAAAAAAGGTGTTCGGGTGAAAAGGGCACTGAGGCGGTTTTTGATCGGATCGTAATGCATTCCTCCGGATGTGATCTCCAAAAAATGGTTTAATTCCCCAGCAACTTCTCAATTCGCTCAATATAATCCAGGGAATCGTCAATATAAAACGCCAGGTCGGGTATTACCCTCACCTGTTTACCGATACGAATACCCAGTTTGTATCTGATCTCCCTGGTATTGCTTCGTATCAGCTCCATCAGCCCTTCCTTGTCGGGAGTGGAGAACAGACTGAGATATACCCTGGCGACAGACATATCCCTCGTGACGTAAACTTTTGTCACCGTGATCATGGCGCCCCCAAAAGCCGATACCCCTTCCTCCTGAAATATCATCCCCAGATCTTTCTGGATCAGCCGGGCGACTTTTTGCTGCCTTGTTGTTTCCATGTTGCAAAGGTAAGATTATCCTGTGCCCTGCACAATCATAACAGCATTCTTCCGGAGTAAATACGCTGAACGGGGCTAAAATTTATATTTTTGTCCTGATCTTACCGGGTTCAAACAACATACGCCTGTGAACAGCATCTGTGTCTTTTGCGGATCCAGCCTGGGAATCGATAAAATATACCGGGAAGAGACGGCCCGTCTGGGGGTGATGCTTGCCTCCTGTGGTGTCACGGTGATATACGGCGGCGGGAAGGTGGGACTGATGGGGATTCTGGCGGAAAGCATCCTGCACTCCGGCGGCACCTGTATCGGTATCATGCCCCGCGCCATTTCCGATCTTGAGATTGCCCATGACGGGCTCACCCGTCTGGTGATCGTTGAGTCCATGGCCGAACGAAAGGCATGCATGGCCGAGATGGCAGATGCCTTTATCGCTTTGCCCGGCGGCCTCGGGACACTTGATGAACTCGCTGAAATTCTCACGCTCAACCAGCTGCGCATATCGGACAAACCCATCGGACTGCTCAACATCAACGGATATTTCGATCATCTGACGAATTATTTCGATCATGCAGTGCGGGAGGGGTTCATCCGGGAAGAGCATCACCGCAATCTGATCGTTAGCGCAGACCCGGCGGTTCTGCTTGAAAAATTGCAAACATACCGCCCGGTGGGGATTGATTCATGGATTGCCGACATCAAGAAAGCCAGTGCCTATTTCCGCGATCTCTAGTCAGAAATATTACCCTAATGATACAGTCATGATAGTCACATTAGTTCACGTCCATGTCAGGGAATCCTTTGTCGGGGACTTTATCCGGGAAACCACCCTCAATCATCAGGGATCCGTCAGGGAGAGGGGTAATCTCAGGTTTGATGTGATCCGTCAGGTCGATGATCCCACACATTTCATTCTTTACGAGGCTTTCGAATCAGAAGAGGATGCCGCCCGGCATAAACAGGCCCCTCATTATATGAGATGGCGCGACACCGTGGCCCCCTGGATGGCTGAACCCAGAAAAGGCATTCGTTACGAGGTGGTTTGCCCTGGCAGGGAATCCCGGTCATGACAGGGAGCTTCCATCTGGCTCCGTTTCCCGAGCTTCATTTCGGTGAAGGGTGTTTCAGCAAGACCGCACAAATTGTTGCCGGATTAGGACGGAACGTTCTGGTGGTAACCGGAAAGAAGTTCCTGAAAGAAGCCGGCCATCTTAACCGGCTCATCGCCGCTTTCCGGGAGCTGCAGGTCAGGCAGGAAATCCTGTCAGTCGGCGGTGAACCTTCACCCGAGCTGATCGATCAGGCGGTTGAAGCTGTCAGACAGTATGGGACGGAGGTGGTGGTAGCTGTCGGAGGGGGCAGTGTTCTGGATGCCGGAAAAGCCATTTCCGCGATGGCAGGACGCGGGGAGTCGGTTCTCGGATATCTGGAGGGAATCGGGTCACATGTCCATGATGGTCGGAAACTCCCTTTTGTCGCTATTCCCACTACATCCGGTACAGGAAGTGAGGCCACCAAGAATGCCGTGCTCAGCCGCAGAGGATTAAAGGGATTCAAACGGTCGCTGCGTCATGACCGTCTGGTGCCTGATGTGGCAATCGTGGATCCCGGGCTCACCCTGACCCTGCCCCCTGAAGTCACCGCTGCCTGTGGAATGGATGCTTTCACCCAGCTGCTTGAGTCTTATGTCTCGGACCGGGCCACTCCCCTGACAGATGCATTGGCTTTCGAAGGACTCAGGCATGTCAGGGATTCACTGATACCGGCATTCCAAAATGGCAGGAATGACATCCGGGCCAGATCGGGAATGTCACTGGCTGCTTTCCTTTCCGGGGTCACGCTGGCCAATGCCGGTCTGGGCCTGGTGCATGGATTCGCCTCCTCGCTGGGCGGACGGTTTGATATCCCTCACGGGGTAGTGTGTGGCACACTGATGGGTGTGACCACCCGGATGAACATCGAATGGCTTGCAGCCAACGACCCCTCACATCCGGCTCTCGGCAAATATGCCCGCGTCGGAAACCTTTTCTCCGGCAATCCGGAACATGACATCGTATCTTCTGCCCGTTTTCTGGGCCGGATCATCGAGGAATGGACCTTCAGCCTCGGAATCCCGCGCCTCAGCCGGTTTGGTATCCGGAAGGAAGAGCTCCCGCAGATCGCCCGGGAAACAGACATGAAGAACAATCCGGTGAAACCCACCATCGAAGTTTTATGCAATATCATGGAAGAAAGGCTCTGATGATCAGGATTATAGGCATAACAGGCACTCTGGGTGCAGGGAAGGGTACCGTGGTGAGCTGCCTGGTCAGGGATTGGGGATACCGTCATTTCTCCGTGCGGGAATTCCTGCTTGAAGAGATCCGTTTCCGCAGTCTTCCCGAAAACAGGGACAGCATGGTAACGGTAGCCAATGACCTCCGGAAGAGGCACTCCCCTTCCTATATCATCGACTGTCTTTACGAAAGGGCTGCCGCTCAGTCCGGCCCTTCGGTGATCGAAAGCATCCGTACGCCCGGCGAGGTCACCTCTCTCAGGCAAAAAGGTGCCTTCCTCCTGCTGGCGGTCGACGCTGATCCGGTGATCCGGTACAGGAGAATCCTACTGAGAAACTCCGAAACCGACCTGGTGACCTTCGAAACTTTTACTCAGAATGAAATCAGGGAGATGGAATCCCCGGATCCGTTCCGGCAGAACATCAGGAAATGTATTGACATGGCCGATTACCTCATCATGAATAACGGTACGGTTGCCGGGCTGAACCGAAAAATCGGCGACTGGCTGAAACAACACGCAGATTCAGGTGATGAAAAAAAAAGATGAGCAGGGTCACATGCGGCCCAGCTGGGATGAATATTTTATGGAACTGGCCGGGGCGGTGTCCCGACGGGCAACCTGTGACCGCGGCAGAAGCGGATGTGTGATCGTCCGCGACAAACAGATACTGGTTACGGGTTATGTGGGTTCGCCGCGCGGACTGCCCCATTGCGATGATGTCGGGCATCTTCTCAGGAGGGTGATCCATGAGGACGGCAGTGAGAGTATGCATTGCGTTCGCACCGTTCATGCAGAACAAAATGCCATCTGTCAGGCCGCACGACTGGGAATTGCACTGGAAGGCAGCACAATCTACTGCCGCATGACTCCCTGCCGGACATGTGCCATGCTGATCATCAACTGTGGTATCAAAAGAGTGGTGTGTGAAAAAAAATACCACCAGGGAAAGGAATCGGAGGAGTTGTTCCGCCAGGCCGGAATCTCTCTTGAGTACTTTTCGGACGAGATACTCGAATACGAAGACCAGTAGGGGTTTATATCCGTGAGTTGCCTGAAAGGCTGATGATCCACCGGCCAATATCCGCCAGGCCGAAAGCCTGAAGGAATGTCAGGACCACAAATAGTATCATGACCATCATGATCAGTGCCGGCCCATGCCTGACGGAATACCTGGCACCGAGCCATGCGCCGGCCACCTGGCCGGCAGACAGAACCAGCCCGTACTGCAGATGGACCAGCCCGTTTGCCAGATATATGCTGAGACTCACGGTCACATAGACCAGTACCAGGAAAACCTTCATGGCATTGGCACGCAGCAGATCGTTACCGGTCAGGAACAACAGGGTGATGATGAGAAAATACCCGATGCCAATGTAGATGAATCCGCCGTAAAAACCCAGCCCAAGAAAGATGAAAAAACGGGCGACCGGCGTACCTTTCACCACAGCGGGAAGGCCTCCTCCTTTCCACAGTTTCGGGCGGAACAGGAGTACCAGGGTGACCAGAACCATCACGATGGCCACGATCTTCCCGAACGCTTCATCGTTGATTCTCACCGCTGTCCAGGCACCTGCCATGGATCCTGCCGTCATGGGCAACGACCATTTCAACCCTGACGGGAAATCGATAAGCTTCCTGCGCCGGTAGACGAGCGTGGAGGTCAGGGTCTGGAATACGGCAGCGATCCGGTGGGTCCCGTTGGCCATGCCTGCAGGAAGTCCGAGCATCATCAGCAATGAGATCGAGATCACTGTAGCCCCGCCCGCCAGGGTGTTGAAAAAACCGACGAACAGTCCGGCAACGGACAACGAGATAATCTCAAACCAACTCATTTCAGGTTTCCGGGATTTTGTGCTTCGGAAGAAAGACGGGGTATATCATATCAGGGAAGATATTCGGGGAGGATTATTCCAGGACACTCAGCAGGGAAGAGACGTGGATTACTCCGAACATATCAGCGGCAGTCACCAGGATCACCGTGATGATGACCCATCTGACAAATCCTGCTCCCCAGCTTACGGCCATCCGGGTTGCGATAAGTGCACCCAGCGTGTTGCCGGTAGCGAGGATCAGGCCGTAAAGGAGGTGGATCTGTCCGTTCAGCTGAAAAACCAACAGAATGAATGGTGACCATATCAGGATGATGAGCACTTTAATGGCGTTGGCTTTCACCAGGTCATACCCGGCGCCCAGGACAATACCGGCCAGAAGTGCATAGCCAACACCCATATGAAGGAAGCCGCCGTAAATACCGATCATGAAAAACAGCAGATATTGCCAGAACGTCACTTTCCGGTGGGTCAGCCCAGGGACTCCTTTGAGCCAGCGCTGAGGTTTGTAAAGGATCACGCCCGCCATCACGAGCATGACGATCCCGATCGAAATCTCGATGACCTGCTCGTTCACGTCGACGGCGATGAGGGCTCCGATCACCGATCCGACGGCAGCCGGTATGGCAAGAGCAATCCCCTTCCTGTGATCCAGCACCTTCTGATGCCGGAAGCTGCCGACCGCGGCGATATTCTGAAACAGGATCGCGATCCGGTTTGTACCGTTGGCCACAGGTGCGGGCAAACCCAGGAACATCAGAACCGACAGGGAAATGATGGAACCTCCCCCCGCCAGGGTATTGATAAAACCGACGAGCAACCCCGACACCACCAGTGCCGAAACTTCGATCCAGGACATAAGAAGGTGTTGAAAAGACGGGCAAAGTTATCTAAAATCCCAGGGGACTCCAATTTCCGTCTTTTTACCGAAAAACCGGATGATCAGAAAGAGTATGACCATATTCACCGGGATCAGCAGCAGTGTCGGAACGCCAAAGGCTGCAGGCAGCGATCCGAAGAAGACGGCCACCGAACCCACCGTAAGCGCATAGGGCAACTGGGTCCTGACATGCTCAATATGGCGGCAGGAACTGGCCAGTGAGCTGAGTATGGTGGTATCTGAAATGGGTGAACAATGATCCCCAAGGACGGAGCCAGCCAAAACGCACGAAACAACATTGTGAAAAATAGCCATGGAACTGTCATATCCGAGCCCCGATTCCCTGGCGATAAGCCATGAAGAAGGCAGTATCAGCGGGTAAAGAATAGCCATTGTGCCCCAGGATGACCCGGTGGAGAAGGCCACCAGGGCAGACAAAATGAAAGTGAGGGCCGGGAGCAGGGCCGGTGCCAGATGGAAATCAATCATGATCCCCGAGATGAAGTCGGCCGTATTCATGTATTTGGTCATCAGTGCGATGGACCAGGCCAAAACGAGTATCAGTACCGCTGTAAGCATGGTCCTGAATCCATTCAGCAGACTCTCCACACAACGTTCCAGGTTCATGATACGCTGACTAACGGTCAGGAGTAAAGCTGTGATCAGTCCCGCGAAGGAACTCCATAAAAGGGAGCGATATGAATCGGAATGGCCGATGACCAGTGAGAGGTTTTTTGAGAAGGAGAGCCCCGGATCCCATCCCGTTTCCATCAGGCCGGTATGCGCCAGCCCGGTAATGGTCCCACCCACGATGACCACAACGGGGATCACGGCATTGAACCATCTTCCCCGCTCCGGGCCGTCCCTCCCTGCCTTGCCTTCATCAACATCAATAGGAATAAACCCGGGTGACGTTATCTGTTTCCTTGCCATTCTTTCGGCGTGAAGCATCGGACCGTAATCACGGCGCATGATCAGCAATATCACTATGAAGGCAAGGGTCAGCAGGGGATAGAAGGAGTACTGGAGGGAACGGATGAACACATCGTAGGGAGTTTCATCCAGCGCGAGAGTAGTGATACCGTCATGGATGTAACTGAGTTCCGCACCGATCCATGTGGTCACAAAGGCCACTGAAGCTACGGGAGCCGCAGTGGAATCAACAATATAACTGAGCTTCTCCCTGGATATCTTCAGCCGGTCAGTCACAGGTCGCATGGTATTTCCAACAACCAGTGTGTTGGCATAGTCATCAAAAAAAATGGCCACACCCAGCAGCCAGGTTACCAGCTGACCCGACCGGGGAGACGATGCAAAACGTGACAACAGGTTCACCACTCCCCTCATGCCGCCATTGTCAGAGATCAGATTGACCGTAGCACCGATCATCATTGAAAAAAGTATGATGGAAAGGTGTGAGGCATCCAAAACGGATTCCGGGATGTAGGTATCAATGGAGGATAAAAAACCGGCAAACATCGCACCTGCTATCGTACGGCCCTGGTAGTAGGCAATGGTGGTGGCACCGATGAAGAGGCCGATGACCAGGGCAGTAAAAACCTCCCGTAGAAGAAGTGCGATCATGATCGCTACCAGGGGTGGGAGAATGGAAAGCCACAGGGGTATGGGATTCAGATGATGTTGAGAATGAAAGGGGCCCGATGAAATCACGAGCGTCTCACTGCACGGAAAGGAATAACTGATGGCGAGCATTCCGTGTGTCACCTCCGGGAAATAACTCAGGGAATCATTCAGCCGGATCCGAACCCTCTTCCCTTCAAGCGCACGCATGATCTCACCATCGGTGATCTGCAGGCGTATCTCTTTTGTGATCCCGCGCATGACAACCCTGGGCAACTCCACCCGAATACCGTAAACGGGGAGACTTACAGTATCATGGTGCATATCTGGCGTCATCCCGGCAGAATCGCGGCAAATACCTCCTGGAGTGACGATCAGCAGCGCCACAAAAAAAATAACGACCCGGATCGTCCTCGTTCCTGTCATGAAGCGGTCTGATCCCTGCCCCGGGGACTATTTGTTGAAAAGCCTGATAATATCATTCCCGTTGGCGAAAATCAGAAGGGCAAAAATCAGGATCATCCCAACGATCTGTGCGTATTCCAAAAATTTGTCACTGGGTTTCCTGCCCGAGACGATTTCAAAAATCAGGAAAAGAACATGACCGCCATCCAACGCGGGAATGGGCAGCAGATTGAGGATGGCCAGCATGATGGAGAGAAAGGCAGTCAGACTCCAGAAGCTCATCCAGTCCCACACCGGAGGGAAGATATTTCCGATGGTAATAAATCCGCCGACCGACTCATAAGCCCTGATCTCCGGAGAGAAGATCAGCCTGAGTTGCTTGATGTAACTCCCGATGCTCTGATATGTACGCTTCAGGCCTGCCGGAATAACACCCAGAAAGGAATACTCTCTTTCATTGAGCTCAAAGTAATAATCGAGCTGCTGTATGGGGATGACACCGATCAATCCCTCCGCGGGCACGGTAAGGTGGCATTGTACCGAATCACCTTCCCTCATGACGGTCACTGTGATCCCCTGATTGCGGTATTGTCCGATCCGGTTCCTGAATTCATCAAAATATCTGATCGGCTGATCATTCAATCCCACTATCCTGTCACCTTTCCGCATTCCGGATTGCGCTGCCACCGAATTGCCGGTGAAACGATCCACCTCAAAAGGGATTCTGACGCTGATGAAATCGGGTGATTTGTGTTTAACCAGCTTTCCGAGGAATCCATCCGGTACCCGGATGGATAGCGGTTGACCATCCCTGATCACCTCAATGGTTTGGGCTTCATCCAGGATCAGCTTCTCCGGGATCTTATGGAAATTCTCCACTTTTTCACCGTCAAGGCTCACGATCATATCGCCATTCTGGAGACCCAGCTCCATACCGAGGGAATCTACCGTAATGCCGTATTTCACGTTTGCAGCCGGAAGGTATTGTTCTCCCCAGGTCAGCAGCATCATCATATAGATCAGAATGGCCAGCACAATGTTCATGGTCACACCGCCGAGCATCATGATGAGGCGTTGCCAGGCAGGTTTGGCCCTGAATTCCCATGGCTCCGGAGGTCTTCCCTGATAAGACTTGTCCATGGATTCGTCAATCATGCCTGCGATTTTCACATATCCGCCCAGCGGCAGCCAGCCAAGACCGTACTCGGTATCACCGCGCTTGAACTTGAACAATGAAAACCACGGATTAAAGAAAAGATAGAACTTCTCCACCCGGGCCCTGAAGATGCGGGCAGCCATGAAATGACCCATTTCATGAATGATCACCAGGATTGAGATGCTCAGCAGGAACTGGGCTATTTTGATCAGGATCTCCATAGATACTGGGACTGTTGAACTGATGAAACGTCAATAAAAAGCCTCTTCGGCAGGAAGTTGTGCCGGATGTTCGATACCCTGCTGCTCCGGTCAGGAGGACAGCGTTTATGATTTTTTATTATGAGGGATTGTTTTGGATCCATTGGTTTGCCAGAACTCGGGTTTCACTGTCGGTCAGTTTCAAATCATCCAGTCCGGGATATTTCACGAAATCAGCATGCATCAGGCAATAATCATTCACATCCGCTATCTCTGCAAATCCGATCCTTCCGGAGAGGAACGCCCCGACAGCCACCTCATTGCCGGCATTCAGAACGCATGGCAGATTTCCGCCTCCCTCAAGTGCCTGATAAGCCAGTGCAAGATTACGAAAATTTCCGAGATCAGGCGTTTCAAAAGTCAGATCGGGGATTTCTGAGAAATCCAGCGGGCTGAAGGCGACGGGTAACCGTTCAGGGTAACTGAGGGCATATTGTATCGGGAGTCTCATATCCGGATTTCCGAGCTGTGCCTTGACTGATCCATCCGTGAAACGGACCATGGAGTGGATGATGGACTGTGGATGGACAAGCACCTCGATAGCGGAGGCCGGTATTCCGAACAGCCAACGTGCTTCGATCACCTCAAGGCCTTTGTTCATCATTGTGGCGCTGTCTACTGTAATCTTCCGCCCCATGTTCCAGTTGGGATGGGTCAATGCTTCCCGGGCTGTGACCCCGGCCAGTTCCTTCCGGTTCCATCCGCGGAATGGCCCCCCGGAAGCCGTCAGGCAGATCCGGTCGACCGTTGACATCCGCTCCCCTTTCAGGCATTGAAAAATCGCAGAGTGTTCGGAGTCGACGGGAAGGATCAATGAACCATGCTCAACAGCCAGGGTAGTGACCTGTTCCCCAGCCACAACAAGCGCCTCCTTGTTGGCCAGGGCAATACGCTTCCCCCTTTTAATGGCCCCGATCAACGGTTCCAGACCTGCAAAACCGACAATGCCCGCAATGACCAGATCAATGGTATCCGATTCCACGATCTGAACCAGAGATTCCTCCCCGGCAAACACCTTGATAGGCAGGGATGCAAGCCCGTCACGAACCTCCCCGTAAAGATCCTTATCGGCAATCACTACGGAGTTGGGAGCAAATTCCCGGGCCTGACTGATGAGCAAACCGGCATTTCGCCAGGCAGTCAAAACCTCTACACGGAAAATGCCGGGATGTTCCCTGATCACTTCCAGAGACTGCCTCCCGACGGAACCGGTAGATCCCAATATAGCGATGCCCTTTTCCAAATATCAGACCCTAATGGTTATTCCCTTTGGCCATATGACCCCGCCATACCGAACCCATCCGGCTCAGAAAACCATATAGCTCCTGGGATCAATCGGGGTGCCGTTATACCAGAGTTCGAAATGGAGGTGGGGGCCGGTGGTCAGTTCCCCCGAATCGCCAACAATGGCAATGGGATCACCTGCCTTCACAAAATCGCCTGCCTGCTTCAGCAGCACGGCATTGTGCTTGTAAACGGATACATAGTTGCCCGGATGCTGTAATACAATCACATAACCCGTTCCAACGGTCCAGTCCGTAAAAACAACTGTCCCGTCAAAAGTGGCCTTCACGGCTTCGTCCTCCCTGGCAACAATATCGAGACCAAAATGATTCGCTGCCAGGTCAAAATCATTGGTGATCACCCCTTTCAGGGGAGGAAAAAACAGAATGTTCCCCACCGTGGTTGCCTGACCCGGGAATTCCATATTCTCTCCATAATACAGATTATACTTCACATCACTCTCATATTCCATTCGGAACAGAGAGTCTTCCAGAGATGGCGAAAGGTCAAGATCATTGAAATCCCTTGCGGTGTCGGGAACCATCCCGGTCTGGGATTCATCAAATTCTTCACCTATCAGTATTTTCCTGATCGACGAAAGATACTGGTCTTTCAATCTGAATTCCCGTTCCAGCGAATCGGACTTGAATTGCAGTTCATACACCTGCTTTTCCAGGGCCACATTGGTGTAACCGGGAATATATTCCCTCAGGGGGGTAAAAGCAATGATGAATGTGGTCAGCACAACCAGCAGAATCGCAAGTGTTCCCGTTACCACAAAAACATTCAACCGGGAAAGCCTGAATGATAGCTTCTCTTCAAAAGTCTCCTCATTCATGATCAGCAGCCGGTACTTGTTACGCAGCCTGCTGATCCAGCTGGATTTCTTTCTTTTACCCTTTCCTTTCCTGGAAGTTGTCATAACCTACCCGATCGGGGGATGCATGTGAAGCCGTATTGTACGGCGAATTCAGGTATCCTTCCCGGGGCCCTTTTCATGATTTGTTCTGCAAAAGTAGCAACGATTCCCGAACCGGTCGGTTGCCGGATTATGGATAACGGGGAATTAGTCCGTTTTCTTGTTCTTTCGAATGTGCAAGAACAGTGTTCGGAAGTATCTGCCACCGGCCTTCCGTTTGGATCATAGCCTGCTGCATTCAGGTCGGTCCGTCCATGAGTGGTGACCATTCGCAAAAATGAAATAATTTTGCAGAAAAGAAGTTATTAAGGTTGATTCTCAACATATAATATCCCGGGCGATGGGATATCCCGGGAGGATGTTTTTTGTGCATTCACAGGGGGGGAAAAAACGCCTGACAAACAACTGATTACTGATCATTGCAAATCCATATCACCCATAGGACATTCTGGTGGATGCTGCTGTTGGTGGCCATTCCGGTATTTCTGTCGTGCTCAACCAAGAAGAATACCTTTACCCGGCGGGTTTACCACAACCTGACCGGCCATTACAACACATTCTGGAACGGCAGGGAGAGTTACCGTGAAGGTGTCGATCAGTTGGAAAGCACGGTTACGGATAACTACAACAAGCTGTTGCCGGTGTTTAACTATGGTACCGACCAGGAAGCCCAGAGCCTTAATACTTACATGGACCGGGCAATAGAAAAGGCCTCAATCAACATCCAGCGGCATTCCATGTACTTCAACCGGCGGGAATACGTGCGGTGGATCGACGACAGCTACATGCTCATCGGAAAAGCCTACTTCTACAAGCATGAATTCAACAAGGCCAGACGGACATTCGAGTTCGTGATCAATGAGTACAAAAACAACGATATCCGTTTTGAGGCCATGTTATGGCTGGGCAATACCCTTATCCAACTGGAAAAATACAACAGTGCCCAGTCGGCCCTTGACAACCTTCAGAACGAGGCGGATAAAAATCCTGTTCCCAAGGAGGTCAGAAAAACGTTGCCTTTGGTGAGGGCCGACTTGTTTATCCGGCAGAACAAGCTTCCACAGGCCCGGCAATACCTTGAAGATGCCATATGGCTGGGACAGCCCCGGAAAGTGGAACCCCGTACCCGCTACATCCTCGGCCAGATATACCAGCTGGAGGGTGAACTGTACAAAGCTTCGGAGTATTACCTCTCGGTCATCAAAAAAAATCCGCCGTATGTCATGGCATTCAATGCAGGGATCAACCTGGCCCGTTGTTATGATACCCGGTATGGCGACAGCCGGGAAATTGAGAAAAAACTCACCAAGATGCTTCGGGAGGACAAGAACAAGGATTTCCTGGACCAGATTTATTATGCCCTGGCCGACATTGCCCTCAAGAACGGTCAGGACACCCTGGCGATCAGTTTCCTGAAGCTATCAGTGGCCACCAGCGTGATGAACAATTACCAGCGGGCTGCCTCAGCGCTCAAGCTGGGTGATATCTACTTCAGCACGAGGGAATATGAGCCGGCACAGGCATATTACGATACAGCCATGCAGGTTCTTCCCGAAGACTACCCGGACTACAAGCAGATAGCTGCCCGTACCGAATCCCTTTCAGATCTGGTGGCCAACCTGGTGGTCATTCAGACCGAGGATAGCCTACAGCGGCTTGCCGCCATGCCCGAAGAGGAAAGACTGGCCCTGATCGACAAGTTGATCGAGGATCTGAAAAGGGAGGAGGAGTTGCGCAAGGAAGAGGAGGAGCAGCAACAGGCGCTGGCTGATATGATGAACCAGATGAACCGTGGTGAAGGCACTTCCGGCCCCACCTCAGGCAGCCCAACAGGATCCGGGAACTGGTATTTCTATAACCCCTCTGCCCTGAGCTTCGGATTCACAGAGTTCACAAAAACATGGGGACGCAGGAAACTCGAAGACCTGTGGAGGCTTTCCGACAAAAAGGCAGTGTTCGGTGAGGAAGAAGAACTGATGGCAGCCGATAGCCTCGCTTCAGACAGCACCCAGATCGTTTCCACCGACCCTTACAAAAGGGAAACCTATCTTCAGGACATTCCCCTGACAGAGGAGCAAATGGCCGCATCCAATGAAAAAATCCAGGACGCGCTCTACAACATAGGCCTGATTTACAAGGACCGGTTGGTTGACCTCATCCGCGCTGCGGAGACTCTTGAAAAACTGATCGAAAGGTTTCCAGACACCCCCCACCTGCTGCTGTCTTATTACTATCTTTACCTGATCTACACCGATCTGCCGGACCCGCAACAGGCAGAGCTTTACAAGAGCCTGATCGTAAAAGAGTTCCCAGACAGCGATTATGCAAGGCTGCTCACTGACCCCGATTTTTTCAGGGAGCTCGCAGAGAAGGAGAACGAGGTGGCCAGGCTATATGCCTCCACATACCAGGCCTATGAGGATGGAAGTTTCTATACGGTGTTGACAAACAGCAACCGGGCACTCGATACTTACGAGGAGCCCGAAGATATCCTGTCCCGGTTTGCATACCTGAGAGCCCTGGCCATAGGCAAAATCGAAGTGGCCGACTCGCTGCAGAAAGCCCTCGAAAACCTCGTTGAAACCTATCCCGACAGCGAGGTGATCCCCCTGGCCCAGAATATCCTTGACTTCCTCTCAGCTCCTCCTGATACGGCTACCGTTGTTGCTGAAGAGCCCGAAATTGTCCATGACATTTCCATCTATACATTCAATGAAAATGCAAGACAGATATTCACACTGGTGTTAAACGATGCCACGGTCAATACCGAAGCCCTCAAAGTCAGGATTTCCGACTTCAACGGGAAGAACTACAAGCTCGACAACCTCTCCATCACGAACATCCTCCTGGATTCCAAACGGCAACTGGTCATGGTGGGCAGCTTCGCGGAACTCAGAAGGGCAACGGTCTATTTTCAGGCTATCATGAATGATGAATATGTCTTCTCGGGTATCGATCCGGAAGATTACTCCGGATTTATCATGTCGCAGGACAATTACCCGGTCTTCTACAAGGACAAGGATGTTGAAAAGTACCTGGCCTTCTTCCGTGAGTATTACCGTATTGAGTCACCATGATCCGAACTTTTCCGCACTTTCATCGTATGTAGTTGTAAATACCAGAAAACATGTCAAAACCCATCCCACCCGAAACTTCAGTGAACAAGCTGGTTCAGGGCACCATTGTAAAAGGGGAGGTCATGGCCAACGGTGACTTCCGGATTGACGGTACACTGATCGGCTCGATCACTTCCAAAGGCCGGCTGGTGGTTGGCTCCACAGGAGAGATCGAAGGAGAAATCCACTGTCAGAATGCCGATATTTCAGGAAAGGTCAAGGCACGGATTGCAGTGTCCGAATTATTGACACTGAAAGCTTCCGCTAACCTCAACGGCGACGTTTCAACAGGGAAGCTGGCCATTGAGCCGGGTGCAAAATTCACAGGAACCTGTAACATGGATGGCGGCGTTATGAAAAAGGATGTGAAAGCTGCCGGAAATGAAGAAGCCAGAGCAAAGGAGAAAATTCTTGGATAGCTATGCCCGCTATTCAGCCCTCGCCTTCCAGATGCTGGTGATTATCCTGGCTGGGGTGTGGGGCGGATATCAGCTTGACAAATGGCTCAATACAGGATTCCCCGTCTTTACACTGATCCTTTCGCTGGTTTCCGTTGCCCTTGCCATTTACTATGCCATCAGGGATTTCCTGAGTAAAAAATAATCCCCGGAAGATGTTCGGCTTTTCCATGAAAAGATTCCTGATAAGACTGACATTCCTCACATTGCTGATTGCTGCAGCCACCTATATCGCATTCCGTCTGTTGCCCCCGTCTTATGTCACCCCGGCTCTTCCCGGAATCATCCTCTTTTTCTATGTCACCACCGTGCTGGTCCACTGGATTTTGCTCAAGGCCTCCCACAGCCGGTTTGAGAGGTTCGTGAACTGGTTCATGTTGCTGACGGTGGGAAAACTCATCCTTTTCCTTACGCTTATCCTGGTATATTCCCTGATCAACCGTGAGGATGCTGTGGCTTTTATTCTGGCTTTCTCGGTCCTGTATGTGGCATATACCCTGTTCGAAGTGATCACCAGTCTCAGGATGGCCGGAAAACGCAGCTAAGCGATTCTCCCCCCGGCCGACCTGTTGATCTCCATCAGGTGCATCTCCAGGTCTGTATAAAACAGTTCCGCATCCTTCAGCTGATCCATCCGGATGACAGTTGCAGTGAGGATATGCGGTATCTTTCTGATCGACTCCGCCATGGAGGCACTTTTGCGGAGTCCTTCCTGGCCGTTAAGCAGGAGGAAATAGTCAAGATTTCTGTATTCAGGAAACAATACGCCCTGAGGATGATAATTGGCCAGCATGAATACGGCGATCCGGTTGTCAGGGTCATGATAATGGAATAGCGGGTAGTGCAGGCTTTCAATGGTTTTTTTTCTCCTGACCGGGAGATCGCCGATCCGGGCGAGATGCCATTTCAGGATATTGTTCAGATGGTAGGCCAGCCAGTAATCCCTTTTATGACAGGAAATGCCGATGATCACATCATCGGATCCGGCATCCATCTCAAGCCTGATCCTTTTAGGCATCTCAAAGGGTATATATGATGTTTTACGCTAACTCCCCATTCAGGGTTACCCGGATAGATTTTCAATGAAAAACCTGTTATTAGACAGGATCTAACGGAACAGGAAAAAACCGGATTCACAAATATCGGGAATGAAGGGATCGGGGGGCGTTGGAATTCACGGATCAGGCAATAGTCATATCTCCCTGAGGCTCAGGATCGAACAGGCTTTTTCGGCGGCGCTGTATTCGGCTCCCTTGATGGAGTAATCCTGTCCAGTGGCAACGAGTTCATTGTTGACCCAAAGTTCCACCATATACTGCCGGTAACGCCCATGACCCTTTTCCTCGGCCATCCTGAATTCCAGAGGTAGCTTTTCCTTCTGTGACCATTCGATCAGGAGGCTTTTGGAGTTGGAACCTTCCTTTTCCAGGCGGTCCAGGTCGACATGCACATCGATGATCCGGCTGATGATCACCTTTTTGGCAAAATCATAACCCTTGTCGAGATAGATAGCTCCGATGAAGGCTTCAAAGGCATCGCCATGGACTGATTTCTGGTGCTGCTGACCGGGAGGGACGGAGGGTAACAGCAGGTCAATACCCAGCTTCACGCTGAGTTTGTTGAGATGTACCCTGTTCACGATCCTCGATCGCATCTCCGTCAGGAATCCCTCATCCCGGTAAGGAAATTTCTTGAACAGATAATCCGCTACCACAGAGCCCAATACAGCATCACCGAGATACTCCAGTCTTTCATTGCTCATCTTCATTCCGTTCACCTTTTCCTGTGCTGCGGATCTGTGACAGAAAGCAAGCTTGTAAAGGCTGATATTGTCCGGCAGAAATCCGAAGATGTTACGTACGGACTGCAGGAGTTCTTTTTCCGGGGAGAGCCAAATCCTGATTGGTTTCAGCAGGTTCAAGGCAAGGGCTATTCGTTGTATTTCCTGAAAACGATCGTGGCATTATGTCCCCCAAATCCGAATGTGTTGCTGAGAGCATACCTGATATCAAGGGATTTGCCTTTAAAGTAAGTAAAATCGAGCCGGTTGTCTATCTCCGGATCATCGGTAAAATGGTTGATGGTAGGGGGGACAAAGCTATGCTGGATGGCCATGACTGTGGCAATGGCCTCGACGACACCGGCGGCACCCAGGAGGTGTCCGGTCATCGACTTTGTGGAATTGATGGCAATGCGGTACGCGTGCTCACCGAACAGATCCACGATAGCTCTGCATTCGGAAATGTCCCCGAGTGGGGTTGAGGTACCATGTGTATTGATATGGTCAATATCTTCGGGTTGAATGCCGGCGTCCTCAAAGGCAAATTTCATGGACATTCTGGCTCCGTTCCCTTCCGGGTGGGGTGAGGTCATGTGATAGGCATCAGCTGTAAGCCCACATCCAACCACTTCGGCATAGATATGGGCACCGCGCTGCCGGGCATGCTCCAGTTCCTCAAACATAACGGCACCGGCACCTTCACCAAGGACAAAACCGTCGCGGTCCTTGTCGAAGGGTCTGGAAGCTGTGGCCGGATCATCATTACGTGTTGAAATGGCGTGCATGGCATTGAATCCACCAATGCCCGAAGGGGTGATGGCCGCTTCGGACCCCCCTGCTATGAACAGGTCGGCTTTGCCCAGGCGGATATAATTGAAGGCATCCACCAGGGCATTGGCTGAAGAGGCACATGCTGAAACGGTAGCAAAATTCGGCCCCCTGAATCCAAACCGGATGGAGATAATGCCTGCAGCGATGTCAGCGATCATCTTGGGAATGAAGAAAGGGCTGAAGCGGGGGGTTCCGTCTCCACGGACGAAATCCCCCACCTCCGACTCAAAGGTATCCAGTCCTCCAATCCCGGATGCCCATATGACACCCGCCCGGTCCAGATTGATCCGGGAAGGTTCAATGCCCGATGATCTCAGGCACTCATCAGCCGAGACAATTCCGTACTGGACGTAAGGGTCGATCTTCCGTATCTCTTTCCTGTCGAAATGCTGTGAGGCGTCAAAATCCTTCAACTGGCAGGCAAAACGCGTCTTAAACCTGCTCGCATCAAACCGGACGATCGGGCTGGCACCACTGGTTCCGCTCACCAATGCCTTCCAGAAGGAATCCAGATCATTCCCCAGAGGCGTTAGTGCCCCCATGCCGGTTACTACGACCCTTTTCAGAATCATCGGGATGTCAGTGGGAGGGATAGTTATTTGGTATTACTTTCAATGTAGGCAATGGCTTCGCCTACAGTGGCGATCTTCTCTGCCTGATCATCAGGAATGGCAATGTTGAACTCCTTCTCAAACTCCATGATCAGTTCTACAGTGTCCAGGGAATCGGCACCGAGGTCATTGGTAAAGCTCGCTTCAGGTGTCACTTCACTCTCATCAACGCCAAGCTTATCCACGATGATCGCTTTGACTCTTGCTGCAATGTCTGACATATGGCAACATTTTTGGTTAAACTGCTGCAAAGAAAGGAATTTTAAATCACTCTTCCAAAATATTTTTTAGAACGCAAAGGAAATCAGTTTTTTATATTATAAGATTTTCAGAGACTGTTAAAATTGATATTTTTGAAAATGATACGATAAAGAACCGGTTTTATCAATTGAAAATGACAGGGAATCCACCATCACATCATCGATGAAGAGGATCGTAATTTTTGCCTCAGGCAACGGTAGCAATGCCCAAAGGATCATTGAATACTTCCGTGGCCGGAACAGCGCCCGGGTGGTGCGCATTTACTGCAATAACAGGGAAGCCTACGTATTGAAACGGGCAGTGCAGCTGAAGGTTCCTGCACTGCTGTTTGACAGGAACGATTTTTTTCACGGCAGCAGGGTTATGAACCAGTTGAAGCAGGATATGCCGCACCTGATCATCCTGGCCGGATTCCTGTGGTTGATCCCGGAATCCATATTGTCTGCATTTTCCGGGCGGATCATCAATATACATCCGGCATTGCTGCCCGGATATGGTGGAAAAGGGATGTATGGCAACCGGGTTCACCAGGCAGTCCTGGATGCAGGAGACACTGAATCCGGAATCACCATTCACCGGGTAAATGAACAATATGATGCCGGTGAAATCCTGTTTCAGGCAAAATGTGCTGTTGAACCCGGAGACACCCCTGAAACCCTTGCTGCACGAATCCACCGGCTTGAATATAAGTATTACCCGGAGATTGTGGAGCGAATGCTTGATGAAATGGGGTGACAAACCCCGGACAGGCTATTTCCCGGGACGGATCTTCCGGTGTATCCACCTTGCCAGGAACCCGAAAGCCAGGACCACCCCCAGTGCAAAACCCCACCTGAACAGGTCTTCACCCAGAAGGTTTCGCTGAGCCACCAACTCGCCCACCTGTGGCTGCAAAACGATTGCGATCGCAACTGAAGGCATTTTTCCGGGGGTTTTTCACTGATCCGTTCTGACGAAAGTCTTTTGCTCCGCGGAATCCTCTCCGCTCTTTAAGGCAAGTTTTTCCGGCGAGGCTCCTTCCCCGGTATGACCGGGGAAGGTTCACAATCGCCGGGGATAAATACTCAAACAACTACTTGATGAACGACATACCCGTCACCCGGGCATGTGTGGGAATGACAACAGCTAATGATGATTACCCAATGGTACTTCTATCAACCGTTTCAAATCATGGAACGTCAATGGCTCACGCAGTACCGAAAACTTTCCGCGCCGGAATACCGACAACAGATCATCCAGCGACTGGTCGGTCAGAACGATCACCCGGATATGTGGAAAATAATCGTTGATATATTTCAGTATTCCGGCTTGCGGGATAACGGAGAGACGCAGAACCACGAGGTCGATCTGTTCACTGTTCAGGATCATGATCGACTCCCCGATGCTTTCAGAAAAGAAAGCAACGGCCTCAATCTGCTCTGTGAACTCCAGGTACTCGTTCCTTTCGTCAGTGGAAGAGGAAATAAACAGGATATTCATGGTGTTACACCTTGCAACAATATCTAACTGGTGCAATTCCCTAAATCGAAGATCATACCATACACTGCTTCTATCTGGTTATCAATAATTTCACTTTTGGAAGGGAGCTGTACCAAATGCCCGGATCCGGGCATTGCTTTGGGACGGGTAATGCCTATAGTTCTGTTTTTTAACATATTGGCAATATTCCGGGTTTTGTGCCCGGATGTACCATCTCAGACATAATGCAGGAAGGAAAGGCCCGGGGAGAGTATTTGCCGTCTATTATCCGGGACGGTCGGTCAAACCCAGACGGGCAATTTTGCGGTCCAGTGCCTGACGTGAGATATTCAGCATTCTGGCGGCTTTGGTTTTGTTGAAGCCGCTCGTATCGAGAGCCCTCTGGATATAGATCCGCTGGATGGCATCGAGATCCATTGTTCCTGAATCCGGGAATCCGGTCTCCCTTCTTTCCCGTGTAAGGTATTCAAGTGTCTGAAAATCCACAGGGAGCAGATGCCCATATTCGCTGAGAATTACGGCCCGTTCCACCATGTTTTTCAACTCCCTCACATTCCCCGGGAAATCATATTTCATCAGCATATCCAACACCTTATGGTCGACCTTGCTGATCTCCTTCCCGGTGAGCCGTGAGTATTCCTGAACGTAATGATTCAGCAACGATGGGATGTCCTCCCTCCGTTCCCTGAGCGGAGGTATATTCAGGATAAATGATTGAAGGCGGAAATAGAGGTCTTCCCTGAATTTGCCCTGGCTGACCAGCCTTTTCAGATCCTGGTTGGTGGCTGCCATCAGCCTCACATCCACATCGATCTCCTCACGGCTACCCAGACGGGAGATCTTCCCCTGATCAAGTACACGCAAAAGCTTCGATTGCAGTGAAAGTTTCAGGTCGCCGATCTCATCCATAAAGAGGGTACCTTTGTGTGCAGCCTGGAACCACCCCTTTGTTTCCGATATTGCGCCGGTGAAGGCTCCCTTTCTGAACCCGAAGAATTCACTTTCAAAAAGCTCCTCGGGCACGGCAGAGCAATTCACGGCAACAAAGGGCCCTTCCTTACGGGATCCGCCATGATGAATGCTCCGTGCGATGAGTTCCTTTCCTGTTCCGCTTTCACCAGTGATCAGGATGGTGGTCCGGTCGCTGGCCGCCACCTTACCGGCCATCTGCAAAACCTGCCTCATTTTCCGGCTCTCACCGAAGATCGGTGATCCGGGTAACATGCCCAATGATCCCGGACAGGAACTCATTTCATCAATCCTGCCCCCGATGTCGCGGTGGATACGGATGTATTTTGCCACCTGCTCCACCCTCTTCATGACATCCCTGAGCTGAAAAGGTTTGTTGAAAAAATCCACCGCCCCGTTCCTCAATGCTTCGATCACAGACTCCATGTCGCCGTGACCTGTGATCATGATCACCTCGATCAGTGGATATTCCTTCCTGATCAGCTTCAACAGCTCAATGCCGCTCATTTCCGGGAGCCTGATGTCGAGGATTGCGATATCTGCATGATGTTGGCTGAGCAGGTTGAGGGCCACTCCCGGCCGTTCTGCAGTCAAAACGGAATAACCGTTGCCGGAGAAGAATTCACTGATCTCATTACAGTATCCCTCCTCATCATCAACCACCAAAATGCTTATCGGTTCCATGGTCATGTTTTTTATCAATGTCCTTTGAATCTGTAAAACGCGGCAAATGAAGCGTCACCACCGTGAACTGATCCTTTTTGCTTCGAGCCCTCACATCACCGTTCATTTCACGGATGATACCGTACACAATGGAGAGCCCCAGTCCGGTTCCCACACCTTCCTCCTTCGTTGTATAAAAGGGATCGAAAATCCTGGACATATTGGCAGCGGGAATTCCTGTACCGTTATCCTCAACCTCAATGATCAGATGATACGCTGTGCACATTGTACGGATGGTAATCTTCTTCTGATAATTTTTTGTGCCCTGTGTCAATGCCTTTTTATCAACGGCATATTTTGCATTGGATAACAGGTTGACCAACACCTGCTCCAGCTTCAGGGGATTTCCGATGGTGAAGCCGATCCCCTCCTGCAGTTCGGTTTCCAGCTCCACATGGTGGTTCCGGTACTGTATACGGATCAGTCCCAGTGTGTTTCGAACGGTTCTGTTGATATCGATCTGCTCGAAGATCATTGCCTTCTGATCGCGGGAAAAAATGCGGATGTGATTGATGATGTCGCGGATTTTTTCAATATTGCTGAAAACGGATCCCAGTTTTTCCTTGACATAACCGGATGTTGCCCTGCCGGAGGCCAGCCGTGCATCCAGGTTCTCCAGGGATAATGCGATGACTCCCAGGGGCTGGTTGATCTCATGCGCGATCCCCGCGGCAAGCTCACCCAGGGACTCCAGCTTGGATTTTTGGATCAGGAATTGTTGCTGTTCATTTCGTTTCTTCAATTCCTTTCGGATCCGAAGCTCGAGGTTGCGGTTGAGAGACAGTATCTCCTGGTGGGCACTTTCCAGTGCAGCCTCCGCCTTCTTCCTGTCTGAAATATCCTCAACCACCCCGTCGAAATGTGTGATCTGGTCATCCGGTCCGTAAACGGCCCTGACATTGATCAGGACAGGAAAAGGCTCACCATTTTTCCGACGGAGCATCATCTCATGGTAGACCAGTTGGCCATTTTTCACCAAAACAGCTGTATTGTATTCACGCTCTTCCGGATTATTATAGATATCGGTGACCTTCAAAGCCATGACCTGATCCTCTCGATCATATCCCAGCATATGTACCACAGCAGAATTGACATAGAGGAAACGCCCCTGCAGATTGGTCTGGAAGATTCCAACAGGCAGGTTCTCCTGGAAGCTTTTCAGTTTTTCCTGATTCTGCTGAAGCTGCAGCTGATAATCTTTTATTTTAGTGATATCTGTGATTACAAACATTATATAATTCCTGCCATGGATATCCAGCCAGATTCCCTGCATCATCAAATGTAATTCAGTGCCATCATTCCTTCGATAGTCCAGCTCCGCATAGTGTCTTTGCTTTTCCCGGACGTTTTTTATGATTTCACTGATAAAAGAATCTCCTCCGGGAATGTCCGGCAGATTGAATGGTGTTTTAACAAGTTCTTCCGCGCTGATCCCGGCGATCCTCAGGGCATGGGGATTATATGCGATGACATTCCATTTTTCACTATCGATGACCACGATTGCATCTGAGGTACTCTCGAATATCGACCGGTAAAATACCTCGGAGGCTTCCAGGCTTATCCGGGTGGAGTGGTGATATTCAACCTCCTTTCTGAGTTTAATGTGAGACTTTTCCAACTCTTGCGTTCTGAGGGCCACCATCTGTTCGAGCAGTGCATTGTTTTCGGCCATTTTGCTTCGCGCATGTTCAACGACGATGATATCGGTGAACCGGAATGCCACCATGCGGATGACTTCCCGGTCCTCCGGGCAGAACTCTTTCTTATTTCTGGAAGCCACGAAAAGGACGCCGAGTACCTGTCCTTCACTGGTGAGCGGAATAACACCTATGGCACGGAAGGACTCTTCCGGAGGAATTTCCAATGGGGCATGCCTGTCCGGATCATATGTGCCGAAAACCTCCATTTCCCCGGATATTCCGGGTATGGTAAGGATATGACCATTTTCCACGTTTCTGGATGCTTTCTCCGGGGCCAGCAGTCCGTCATATGCGGTAAGTCTGAGCTCATTGGCGGTGTTGTAAAGGAATATCGCTGCGGCGTCCACCACCCCCGTACCGGTAAAAACGTTCAGTATACGGTTCATGACATGATCTCCCCGCCATTCCCTGGCCCCGTGAAGGCTCATCTCCTCCTGAAGGGTGGCAAGCATCTCATCCCTTCTCTTTGAAGTGATGTCGCTGATGAGAAGCAGGTCGGCCTCCTGCCCGCACCAATTCACTACTCTTCCCGACACCTCCACCCGCTTCTGCTCTCCTCCGGGGGTTATAATCCGGTATTGAAAACTCCCCCCCTCATTACGGCTGCTGAACCTTTCTGAAAGACGTCCTGTTGCTTTTTCCCTGTCCTGAGGGATAACCAGATCAAAGACACATATGTCCCTGCTCTCTGTCCCGGGTTTCACGCCAAGGATATCGGCGGCAGCGGCATTGGAAAGAAGGATCGTTCCCCTTTGGTTCAAAAGGATGATCCCGCCGGGCACAAGGTCTATAATGTTATGCAGTGTTCGTTCATAATTCTTCAATGATTCCCGGTAATTCAGCCGAAGCTTCCGCATCTCTTTCTTCTCTTTTTGCCTTTCGCAATATTCCTGAACCAGCGAACGGGCCTTTGAAGCCAACCATTGCAGGTCGTCACCCGAATACCAGCAATCAGGTGCCGTCAGTCCTGCTGTCGGGTCAAACTCCGACCACGGTGTTCCGGATAAAACCATCAAGGGCAGACGGTGACGTTTTCTTGCCCGCATCACCATCCCGAACCACTCCCTGGCTTCAGGCGATGAGGAATCCCCGACCACCAGCATGACCAACCTTACAAGCCGGGTCATCTTCGCTGGGAACTCATTCACATGACGGGCATGATCGTATCGCGCCCATCCATCGCTGCAATGTTCATGAATCTTCCGGATCAGGTGTTCATTGTTGCCGCATACGAGAATGACAGGAACGGGGTCAGCCATACCTTCCAGATTAAACAGGAGAATGCTTTCTGTTTATCAAGGAATAAAGGTAAAAAATTCTCTGTCAAACAGTCCAGAGGCGGGTTGGATCTCAAGGTCAGTTTTTTCATCCGGCACTCTGAATTCGTCGTCATGCAATGGTTATGGGATGATCCATTTTGCTTCCGGGCTGACAGGAATTATCCGAAGCTGACACCGTTTGCCAGGCCGAACCTGAGAAGGGCCAGTGCACCTGCCGTGATCAGGATATAAAGCCATGCCGGCCGGCCCAGTCTTGTAGTGCGTCCCAGCCGGATCAATCCCAGGGAAGGTTGGTTGTAATTGGTGAAGACCGGAACCACTACCAGAACAGAGGTAAGGTATAAGATCAGCAGCTCCCCCGGATTGTTCGGCATGTTGATCGCCACCAGGATCAGGTTACCAAATATCCATGGGATCAGCACCCTTCCCAGCAGGAAGAACTGTCGGTTCTTCGGAACGACCAGCGCCTCCATGCTGGCTGTAGAAAGGAAATGACGCGTGGAGAAATATCCCACCACGATCAGCGCGACCACCGAAATGATCAGGAACAGTATCTCTTCCGTGTCCAGGATATTGCTCAGGAAAAGCCATTCAGAAGTATAGATGAATCCGGTTCTTGTGATCACCCCGGAAATATAGGCCCCGAAAAAGTTGTTCAAAAAATGGATCACGATCCAGATCAGAAATATCTTCAAATGAAGAGTCCTGTGACACAGCCAGAGGTATATCCTGTAGAATACCAGTCCGAGTATCAGGCAAACCAGCGGCCCCATGCCGAAGATCACGATGAGGGCGCCTCTTGTATAGAGCGTGGAATAGGTATACAGGGGCCAGTATATCCGGTATGAGTACAATTTGGTCGGGATGTCGTAGAAAGACGCCGTGACGATGGTAATATACTGGCTCAGCATGTAGGTCCCAATGAACGCAAGAACATAAAAGGCAGTGGAATTGACCGTGCCGGCGATAAGGGTCCTTCTGAGTCCGGTATCCCGCGACACCTGGGCCAGATTGAACATGAAATCGCTGACTGCTCTGGTGAGGGTCTTTGCTTCATGTGCCCTGTGGTACCAGAACCGGGCGATACTCGTGCCCATATTCACCGGCAACCGGGCCAGCTGTTTCCTGAACTCTTTCCTGCGTTCGCGTCTGACCTGTCTGATGATAAACCGCTGCTGACTGCTGATCCGCCTGACGGGTATAGGATTGCGAATGAATTGCAGCAACCGTTTCCGCAAATAATCCATCCGCTGCTTACGCATCCTGCGGCGCATGGGGCGTGTCTTCTCACGCATCATCCTGCGTTCCCTGCGGAGGCTCTCCCGCTCTTCCCGGGCATATTTCTTCCTGCGTTCACGGGCTTTCAGTCTCCTGAACCGCTTGCCGGAATCCCCGGTCGGCTCAGTGGGCCTTCGCCTGACAAACAATCCGACAAGACGATGCCACAATTCACGGCTGCGTATCATCCTGTGCCGACGCCGCTGCTGCTGCTGAAGCCTCCGCTGCCGCCGGATGGAAGCACGCTCCTCCCGCAGGTAAGCCTTCCGGCGACGTCTCATCTCCCTTCTGGATGGATTTGGCATGGGCGTTTATTGTCATGCACGGCCCTTTCTGCGAACGGGCAGGTAGGTCAGGCCGGTCAAAAATATGCATTATTCAGTCACCGGCTGATTTCCATTCAGCCGGTAACTGAATATATAAATGTTAGTTTTTTCAAAAAACTGACGGTTTACTTTGTAGTCTGAATTAACCTACCTACATTTGCAGGTTATTAAATTAATAAACAGGGTAACAAAACCTGAAAAAAACAATAATTCAACAAACACCTTAAAATCAATCATTAACTTAACTGGCAGCACTATGAACAGATTTACAAAATGGACGGCCGTGCTGATGGTGACGATGATGTCACTATGGATCACGGTACAGGCACAAACGCCGATCCCGATCACACCACAGCCTTTCTGGCAGACGGATGCGGGATCATGGGCGGCAGGCAGCTATGCGGTGTATGAGTTCTACGCCGACAACGCGGGAGTTTACAATTTCTCCGTTTGCATTAACGACGGGGTTGGCGGGGACTGCTCCGGCGACGGGGACTTCACCCTCTATTCCGATGCGGCCCTGACCACCATGGTCTGGTACATCGACGGCCCATCCTCATGCGGTTACGATGCCACCACCCTGGGTTCCGCCTTTCAGAACTGGCAACCCACCACCAGCGGCACCTATTACCTGAAGGTGGACGACTATTACGGCGATGCCGCCACTTACACCCTGGCGTTCCAGGGAGGTGTATGGTGGTACATCACCCCGACGACGACATGTCAGGTGGAGAATGCAGGCGGATTCCCTACAGGGGACGGACACTGGTTTGAGATGTATCTCTATTCCACCGAAACCTACAACTTCTCCATCTGCAACCTGGATCCCTGCGCGGGTGATTATTCAGGCAGTTGTGACGGCGATTTCTGGATGTACGATGCCACCGGCACCAACAACCTCTGGTACATCGACGGCAGCAGCACATGCAACTACAATGCCAGTACCTATGGCACCAGCTACCAGGACTGGGCACCTCCTTCGGACGGCACCTATCTTCTCTATGTGAATGATTATTGCGGTGGCGACGCGACCGTGGTCGACCTGGCCTACATCATGGGCGGCGGAGGCGGCGGCTGCGAGCCGATCCCCTACAGCCAGAACTTCGACGCCAGCACATTATGGCCCGTGGGCTGGAGCGAGGGCGGCGACCTGGCCGTCTGGGAGATCAGCACGACCTGGCCGGGTACTACACCTCCAACCGGCAATCACGTCTATTCCGATTATTACCCCTACACCCAGGGATTCGTCTACTCCCCCTGCTTCGACGGGACCGGCAAGACCAACCTGCATGTCAGGTTCTTTCATTACTGGCGTGCCGACTATTCCTCCGGAACCCAGGATGGCTATTTCTACGGCAGCCCCGACGGCGGAACTACCCCCATCCTGCTCGACGAATGGCATCATAATGCCCCGGCTACCGAAGAAGGATGGAAGACCTACGACATCTCCTCCTGGGCCGACGGCGCCACCGACATCGTCTTCTGGTGGGATGTCACCCACGGCGACGACTGGTACTGGGTATGGGACGACTTCCAGATTCAGGAAGGGCCATGGAGCAATCCGGGTTCATGGATCGGACTGGTCAACACCGACTGGAATGAGCCGGGCAACTGGGACGGCGGGATCATCCCCGACATGGCCATTGATGTCACCATCCCTGCGGGATGCCCCTTCTACCCGGTCATCAATACATATGCCGAATGTCAGAACATGGACATCCTCGCCGGTGGAGCAGCCAGTGTTGACGCCACAGGAGACCTTCATTCCTTCGGTGATCTCACCAATTACGGCACTTACTCTCTTAACGGAGGCAACTGCGATATATTCGGCGTATACAACTCCGAGTCTGGATCCATCACCAATATCATGAGCGGCACCTTCAGCATCGGCGCCTGGACAGCACTCGGGTTCTGGGCCAACGGCGTGGTGAACCTGATGGGCGGCGATATCTACTGCTACGGCTATGCACTCTTCGGTTACGCCGACGTCAATCACGGAGGCCCGTTCAACTTCCACGTCTATGGCGATGCACTCCGCCTGTGGAATACACCGATGACCAACTACCCCCCGACAGCCGGCAACTGGTTCGTGGAATCATCCTCCACCGATTTCTACTTATACTCATCAGCCTTTGGAACGGGTAACTACCTGCCGGTATGGAACCTTACCATCAACTCCCCGATCACCGAGGTGCATATGAATCCGGATGGGGATGTGACAGGTTTTGCCGTGTTCAACAATCTGGAAATCCTCAACGGTAACTGCTCCACCGTTTTTAATACAGGGGAAAATGACGATTTCTTCGTTAACGGCGACTTCTCTGTCGGACCCGACCAGGGCGCCAACTTCACCACCAATGCCGCTCCGGTATATATCGGCGGCGACCTGAATGTTCTGGCAGGCCCCACCGGTTACGGATCCTGGATCGATAACGGGAACGTTACCGTAGCCAAGGGTGTTCAGCAGGCACAGGTCTATTACGACGGCACCAAATGGCACATGATCTCATCACCGGTAGCCAATGCCGTTTCGGGCATGTACCTCGGTCTCTACCTTCAGGGACATGATGAGACCACCAACCTCTGGACCGACATCATCCCGATGAACATCCCGCTGAATGTGGGACAGGGATATGCCCTCTGGAACCAGACCGGCGGCGGGCATGTGGCTCCATACATGGGACAGTTCAACACCGGCAACTACAGCATGGCCCTGACACGGAACAACCTCGGATGGAATGCGGTGGGTAACCCCTACCCGTCATCCATCGACTGGAACGCCACCGGTTGGACCAAGACAAACATCGCCGATGCCACCTACATTGAGAATGCGGGCAACTGGGCCACCTATATCGCCGGTGTGGGCGCCAACGGTGGCAGCCAGTACATCGCGCCGGGACAGGGCTTCTTCGTGGAGTGCCTGGGCGGCGGCGGATCCATCGGCTGGAGCAATGCCATCAGGACACACAACGCCACCCCGTTCTTCAAGGATGCAGTTGCCAATATGGTCAGGCTTGAGGCTTCCGGAAACGGCAGAACCGACGAAACCGTGGTGCGTTTCCTCAATGAAGCCACGGCAGGATTCGACAACAGCTTCGACGCCCGCAAGATGTTTGCCTATTACGACGAGTTCCCGCAGGTCTATTCACTGGACAACGGATACATGTCCATCAATACCCTGCCCGTCACCGACCAGGTTGCTCTCGGATTCACCGCCGGCATGAGCGGAACCTATACCCTCGCGGCTACCGGGATCAACGACCTGAGCTACGTGATGCTCGAAGACCTCGTCACCGGAACCATGACAAACCTGCTCAGCAACAGCTACACCTTCGACTATACCGCCGGTTCGAACGAAGCCAGATTCATCCTGCACTTCGCCCCGCTGGCAGTGCCCGAGCTGGATGCAGAAGCCATCAGTATCTATGCAGTGGACAGGGATGTCTATGTGAACGTTCCGGAAAACACCGACGGCCACATCATGGTGTTCAACACCCTGGGCCAGCAGGTGACCACAGCCCCGATCAACAACACCCTGAACAAGGTGACGGTCAATAAGCCCGGCAGCTATATCGTAAGGGTGCTCAGCGACAACAGGACCATTACCGGAAAGGTCATGATCAAATAATTATTCCCGTACATGGATTGCTGCCTCCCTGAACAGGAGACAGCAATCCGCAAACGGGATCAAATGATATTGATTCAGTAAGCAAAATGAAAAAGATATGAAAAGACTATTCAAAATCTTCATCACAGTCCTATTGATGGCAGCTCCGGTGATCCTCCTGGCACAGACCCCTCCTCATCCGAACGGAGGCAATGCCCCGGGAACAGGTAACACCCCTGTCGGAGGCGGTGCTCCCATTGACGGAGGTATCACCCTCATGCTGCTCATGGGAGCAGCCTATGGCACACGCAAAGTATACAAGAAGTAGTTATCTGGGATCTAAATTCATTGACGGGGTGACTGTTATGTCACCCCGTTTTTTTCACCTGCACGGCCAACCCTGAATGTGCCCCCGACACACCTTTTACCGTTAATATGTAATTTTGCCGGATAAACACCAGCATCTGAATGGAGAAAACTATTCTCAGACTGGCCTTCTTCCTGCCTGGCGTGATCCTTTTCATGGCATCCGGATGTAAAACCCCATCTTCTGCCACAGGCGACGCTCCGAAAACCGGTTTCTACCAGAGATCGGCCCGCACCGGCAATGACCAGGAGTCCCCCGAAGCCGTCAGAGGTGAAGTCATGATGCCACCGGAGATGATGCAGGAAACGGAAAAATATGCCCGGCAAAAGGGAGGATTGGTATGCCAGATCGAACAACTGAAAAGGAAGCTGACTGACCCAGAAGTGACGGACACACAATCCATCCGGTCACAGATCGATCATCTCACCGTCCAGCTGGATGAACTCGAGATCAGAATCGCTGAATTCATCCGCACACCGGAACAACAGGAGATGTTCGACAGGTCATACAACACTTACCTGGGAAATTGCCTCAACTGACAGACTTCCGGGATCATGATCACCCAACGGCTCATCCGCCCTTTATTCCTGATAGACGAGGATAGATGCCGGCAGAATATCCGTAGGATGGCCGGTAAGGCCCATCGCCACGGGGTGCGATTCCGTCCCCATTTCAAAACCCACCAGTCTCATGAGGTGGGAAGGTAGTTTCGCGAAGAAGGCGTGGAGCATATCACAGTATCTTCGGTGGACATGGCATATTATTTCGCCGGTGCCGGCTGGAACGACATCACCATCGCCTTTCCCCAGAATGTGAATGACCTGGAGCGGGTCAACAGGCTGGGCAGCCGGATACACCTGGGCATTACGGTCGAATCGGCAGATGTGGCCAGTATTGTTGCCCGCATCATCACCGCTCCACTCGTCGTCTATCTGAAAATCGATACGGGATACCATCGGACCGGCCTGGACCCCTCCAACGTTGAAGAAATCAGACGCATTCTGTCCATTCTTTCGTCAAATTCCATGCTTCGCCCGGCAGGTTACCTGGCACATGCCGGGCATACTTACCGGGCCGGAAGCAAAGAAGAGATCGCCGGGATCCATGATTCATCCCTTAGGCAGATGCGCTCCCTGAAGACGCGGTTGTCAGCTGACTGGCCCGACATGACCATCTCCCTGGGAGATACCCCTTCATGCAGTATTGTGGGCTGCTTTGAAGGTGCAGATGAAATCAGGCCGGGGAATTTTGTCTTTTATGATACTATGCAATGGCAACTCGGATCTTGCCTGGCTGAAGATATTGCGGTGGCAGTTACCATGCCGGTGGCAGCGCTCCATCCCTCCCGGAACGAAGTGGTTCTCGCTGGAGGCGCAGTCCATCTTTCGAAGGAGACGCTTTGGGACAGAAGTGGAACGGCATGGTTCGGTCTGGTGGCCCGGATGACCGGTGAGGGCTGGTCATCCCCTCTGGACAACACCCGTGTGATCTCGTTGTCACAGGAGCATGCCGTCGTACAGACCACCCGGGAAGTGGTATCCACCATCCGGCCCGGAGATACCCTGGCCGTGCTTCCCGTCCATAGCTGCCTGGCAATTGCATGCATGAAAAAGGCGATGACCCTGAAGGGAGAGATGATATCGACACTGGCGGCGGAATATGAAAAGAATGTCGTGCAATGACTATTCCACAAAACATTTAAATTTGTTCGGATCAACAATCCTGATTCTGATGACAAAATCACAGATACGATCTTACCGGGTTACGCAACTGGCGGTATTGATGATTCTCATCCTGCTGACGGCCGGGTGCCGGAAGAACAATCCATGGTATCACTACAAGGATGCCACCGCAAAATATCAGCTGGGTGATTTCATGGGAGCCGTTGCGGGCTACACACGTGCCATCGAGCTGAACCCCGGATTCACTGAGGCCTACTACTCCCGGGCGATCTGCCAAAGCAGGCTGGGCAGTTACGACCAGGCACTGAACGATTTCAACAAAGTCTCTGAACTGGACCCCACCCACGCCGATGCTATCTTCAACCGGGCTTTTTATGTTAAGGAAAAGACCGGCGATTTTGAAGGAGCCATTGAGGACTATAACCGTTTCCTGGAGCTGAGGAATGAGGAGGAGCACCCCTATGCCCTGAATAACAGGGGTTATGCACGGTTCCGTCTGGGCGACCTGCAGGCAGCGATAAAAGACATCAACCAGTCCCTGGATATTGATCCGGCCAATGCATATGCCTTCCGTAACAGGGCTTTGGTTTATCTGCAGATGGGTATGGACTCCCTGGCATGCCTCGATCTGAAAAAGGCCACGGACCTGGGATATGAAAATCTTTACGGGGAAGATGTCAGGGAGATGCTGATCCGGCATTGCGGTGAATAATGCCGGATGTCCGTATCCCGCTTCCCGGACAGGTGTCCGTTTTTGAATACCTGTCCTCAGGGGATTACCTGTGATCCTTTACCGGCGTTGGGCAGCCAGTGTTCATTTTTATCACCGTTATTCACCTGGGCGTCCATATTGAAATCCCCGGAAAGGTAACCTCCGGTACCTGCCTGAACCGACCAGACCTCGTTTTTATCGGTGTTATTGATGAGGCCGCTGGCATCCCCGTCGCCCGAGCTCATACCCCATGTTCCGGCTTCCAGATAACTGCAGCCCAGCGTTCCGCCGACCACCTGTCCGGATCCTGTCGAGAAATCATACTGTATCACGCCGCCTCCCATATCATTCATCGGTTGCTGTGACATCACCGGTAAGTGATTCCTGTGCCATATCACTGCAAAGGGCAGATGGTTAAAGGTGAGGCCGGGGAAGAACGGGAGATCAGCAGCATTCAGTGAACATACGGCGCCATTATCCATGACGAAGGCTGCCTGACGTGCGACCTGTGAAACATTTCCTGCCTGGGTCACATCCGGGGCATCACGAAGTTCCACCAGAATCCAGTCGACCACTCCGGCCGGAACCTGTGAGACGGCTTCATCACCCTCATAGAGCCAGGGTGCTCCCTGGTAGGGCTGTGAAAGGGGTATGAATGCTGAAAGACCGCTTTGCATGGAGCCGCTGTTATACGGACCTTCGAGTATCACCTTCAGGTCCACCCATATTCCCCATGGTGCCAGTTGTTGCTGGGCACCATTGGTGCCGGGTGAGCCTCTGTCGCCACTGCTCCCGAAAAAGGTGGGCTCCCTGTAATCCGCTGTCACCCACAAGCCCGGCTGGTTATTATCACCGTTGGAAGGCCCTGTATATACCATCGAGGCTCCCGTGGGATCAGGCCATGACGTACCGCCGTCATAGGTGATCCTGTCCGATTCCGCCCCGTCGGGCCGCAGGAGCACGATCTCATCATCGTTGTTCCCCAGAAAGAAGTTCTGGTATTGATAATCACAGATGTAGCCACCGTTGAGCCCGGGGTCATTACTGATACCCATTACGGCGAATCCGTCCGGGAGCACCATCACATCCTGATTGACCTGGTGGTCATCCGCGCCATCGTCGCGGATGACCCATCCCTTCATGTTGACCACACTCCCTGTAGGATTGTAAACCTCGAACCACTCACCTGCGGCATCGTTTACCGATGCCGGGTTCTGCATCACCTCGGTGATGACCAGATCGCCGGAGGGCACCACCCCCTGGGATGACACTTTCAACCGGCATATCACCGGAAGGTGATCCGACATGACATAAAGGGACTGGATCACCGAATCGGGCAGGACCGGATGGAGGGGCGGGTCGGTGAGTGCCTTGTTAAGATGGGCTCCGTCGTTTCCAAAAGCATCCTCCGTGCCGGGGATGTAACTCACCTCATGGGTGCCGTTGAGTACATCCTCTGAAAACAGAATGAAATCGAACCGGTCATCCAGCCCTCCGGTGGCACCTCCGCCAAAACTCTGCGTCCTGGTGCTTTGAGTGTGAAATGGAGCAAAAGCGGAATTATTATGCCACGACCCGGCCGGCAGCGGATCATGAAGCGGATGAACACCCTGGTTCACCAGCATGTCATATGCCGGCTCCGAAGAAGAATAAAGGTTCAGATCCCCGCCGAAAAAGATATTCATTGCCCCGGGAAGGTTGTCCACACGCTGCCGGAACAGGGTCACCTCCGCAAGCCGTTGCTGCTCATCATCGTTCGTGGTGCCGGCCTTGAGATGAGCCGAGTAGAAATAGAAAAAGGTCGTATCTCCTCCCTCTTCAAGGGATGTTGATTTCCAATATAGCAGGTATTCATTGATATACCTGAGACCGGTCTCAATCACATGCTGACCGGACAGGCCCAGCCTCCCCCCATTGTAAAACAACATGTTGTCTGAGTCGGGACCGTTGGTGAACTGTGCTTTCTGGTATCCGGCTGCGCCATATACATTCAACGCCTGGTTCAGAAGGATCAGGGCTCCCGCATCACTGCTGATCTCATTCACCAGCAGGATATCGGGCCTGACCCAGGAACAGATCACCCGCATCTGGCTCTCCCGCCCCGGATCGTTTTCAGGAAATCCCAGGATGTTGTAATACATGACCGTCAGGGTGTCCTGAGCAGAAAGCAGTCTCGTGACAAGAAAAAAAAGGATGATTACCGTGTGCCTCTTCATCATGGAGTCGTTTTAGTTCGGCAGTCAGACAGGAAACCGGAGTGTTATTCCACCGGATCATTCGCTCACATCTGTGGTATAGTAAGTGGGAGAACCCTCAGAGACCGTCCCTGAAGTGCCGTGGCTGTATCCTGTACGAGGGGATAGGTCGCCCAGGAATAAAATAAAGAACTGTTTACCCTGATTCAGGCCGTACGAAAGGCAAAGTTACTCTTTTTTCATCCTCCTTTCTGAAAAGCGGCGATGTGATGCTCCCGGATCATGAAAACCTTTGTAAATTCAATATTTCGCCTGACACGTCCTGCAGCAGGTCTGCGTTTAACAATAAGCTAATGGAAACTTAATATCAACTTAATCAGGAAGCGGAATTTGAAGTATATTTTTGCAGCGTCGTCTCCCTCAATATACTTCCACCATGTCATGAGCCGTTGCCTAAGTTGCAACGGCTTTTCTTATTGGGATCCGGCATGTCCGGTCTCAGTATCATCCGTCGTGTTCCCGGGGTGTGGGCTTCAGTATGATGCCCTTGTTTTTACGGCCGTCAATCCTCACTTCAAGACAATGGCCAAAGCGGATATGCCGGACAAAGGTGTTCTCGAAGAAAGGAGTCAGTTGCTCCAGATAGTCCAGGTCATAATAACCGTCATTGATGTAAGGGTTGATCGTGAAATAGCCTACGCGAAAGGATGTCAGGTTCTGGAAGAAGTGGGTACCCTGGCTGGGGTCGATCCTGTAATTCTTCAAACCGGCTTCCACGATGACACGGGCCGCTGATATCTGGGGCCATTTGACGGGTATTCCCAGCCAGGGGTCGGTTGAGCCCCATCTTCCCGGTCCAACCAGGATATAATTCCTTTTCTCATCCAGGAAGCGACGGTTCAGGAGCTCCACTTCCCTGGCGATCTGATGGCTCAGGGAAGGATCGAATGAATCCGGCTTGATATATACGAAATCGAACACATCATCAATGATGCCGTTGCCCAGGGCCATATCGCTCATGATGAGCGTATCCTCCGGCCTGATATCCTCCATGGAAACCTCCATGGTCTCCTTGTTATGAACGATGGGTCTGATCTGAAGGAGGTTGAGCAGACGGGGTCCGCCGCCCCCGGGCCTGTTCAGATTGGCTGCAAATTCAATCTCCACCGGCTTGTTCATCTCCCGCTGCCCTGCTTTCAGGGTCGTGTCCAGAATTTCAGCCAGAGGGAAGACACCGTGCTTTAAAATATTGGCGAAAGTGATGATCCGCTTCCCCTCGTATTGAATACCATCGCGGATGATATTGGAATCGAAGTCCAGAGTGGAAGCCACATCACGAAGTGAGCCATCCTTCTCGGCGTCTGTGATACGAAGCTTCATCAGGTTGACCCCGTCATCAATGGAAGGTTTGAAGCTGTCCGGATTCAGGTTAAGGGCATAGAACATCCTCTGAGTCTCACCCATCGCATTTTCAGGAGAGGAGAGCTGGAGCACCTTTTTCGGATAAACCGGCGAAAACCTGAGGGTCATCCCCCCGTCGACGATATATTTGCCCAACCCAAGTGCGATATTGGCAATTCCGTCTTCCGGTTTTTCTGGCTCTATAGGATAGAAGTTGATCGACCGGGCCACTCCCGAAACCGTGGGATAAAACCGGTCACCGTACTGCACACCGCACACCTCCTGCAGGACAATGGCCATTTTCTCCTCATCGATAACGTTCAGGGTGGCAGCCATGTAAGCCTTGCTGTCCCTGAAAAAAGCTGAAGCATAAACGCTCTTGATGGCATCGCTCAGCAAATCGATCATCAGCCGCTCATCATTCTGGGTGAACG
Organism: Bacteroidales bacterium; assembly: GCA_016939365.1. Lineage (GTDB taxonomy): Bacteria > Bacteroidota > Bacteroidia > Bacteroidales > JAFGHD01 > JAFGHD01. The sequence goes on from JAFGHD010000082.1 coordinate 70,137, forward strand.
GGATCATGTAAGTGGAATAGATGCCTGCAAAGGGCTGGTAATATGAATCTTCCAGCAAGCTCGATGAGCGTACTGCAATAGGATTCTGGATGACTGAGATGAAAGCATACAAATCCTCATGAATCCTGAAGGGGAGCCGGGCCGAAACAAAATGCGTCAGAATCTCCTCATCGGAAAGTGAATCGGAAAGTGCGATCTTGTAGAGGTTGTTCTCCTCCATGTATTCATCGAAAATATCTGTACAAAGCACTACTGTCTTGGGAATGGATACTATGACATCCTCATACCTGTCGAGTATCTGGTTTCGTTTGATCAGTGAATCGAGAAAAGCGAGCCCTCTGGCTTTGCCGCCGATAGATCCTTCACCGATCCGGGTAAATGTGAGGTATTCATCAAAGCTGTCGCGGTAAAACTGGGCAATGACACCCCGGGCCTTATTCAGACGGAAGCTGGCCACGGCATCAAACATGAAACGCCTGACTTCATCGAGATCTTCGAAATCCTCGAAGCGTAAATCCCTGATCAGGTCTGCGAGAGGAAATAAGGCCCTGGCACGCAACCATTTGGAGAAATGATTCCGGTTGATATGGTATTCAAGGGATGGGTCGGGCACCTGGAACAATACCTCCTGAAGATTCTTCAGATCAGCCACACGCAAAATTTCCCGGCCATCTGCGGGGTCAATAAAGACAAAATCACCGAAAGCAAAGAACTCCGTGATGAAATTCCGCAGCTCGATGGAAAGTGTTTTCGAATGTTTGTTGATGAATCCGACCTTCATTTCCCTGGCCAGCTGTTCACTCTCGGTATCGGAAGACTGAAGCAGCAAGGGCATGAAGCGGTCGTCATTCTTGATCTTTTCACACAGACGGATGCCGGCATATTTATCTTCGATGCCATCTCTGGGATAGCTCATATCGGTAATCACTCCCAGCATGTGCTGCTTGTATTTCTCATACAGGACAACGGCCTCCTCCCAGGTTGTTGCCAGCAGGATTTTAGGCCTGCCTCTCATCCTCAGCATCTTCTGGTGCTCGTTCAGGCCCTCGGTCATAAATTTCAGCGATTGCTTGAAGATGATCTTGTAGATGTTGGGCAGATAGCTGGAATAGAAGCGTATGCTGTCCTCCACGAGGAGTATGGTCTGAACACCTACCTCCCGGACATCGTGCTCCACATTCATCTTGTCCTCGATCAGTTTGATGATGGCCAGCAAAAGATCGGCATTACCCAGCCAGGAGAAGATGTAATCAATGGCGCTCATATCCTCCTGGTTGACCTTGATGTTCACCTCCCGGGAAAAAGGCGTCAGGACCACAATGGGCTTGAGCGGGTACTTTTTCTTGATCTTCCTCGCCAGATCGAATGTGTCGGTTTCCTCCGCACTCAACATCGTGATGACCAGGTCGATGTTCTCCTCCTGCATCTTCTGGAAGGCTTCATCCTCAGTATTGACCAGCATGAACTGGGGCGGATAACGCAGGTTGAGCGAGACATACTCAAAAAAAATCTGCTCGTCGATCCTCCCGTCGTCCTCAAGCACAAAGGCATCATAGGCACTGGATATCAACAGGACATGGTAAATCCGCTTCTTCATGAGAACACTGAAGGAGGTATCACTGAAGTAATACTTCCGGGAAAGCTGCTGCTGGGCGCGGAAAGGCATAACGTTCGAGTTCAGGAACAAAGTTATTAATAACTCTGTAATACCTCAGGTATTTCCCTCAGGTGAAACCGCACAACTTGAATGATTTCCGGATTTTTACTATATTTGAAGAACAGAACCACACCCGCCATGAAAAAAGAAGAAATACTCCCTGACAATTACTGGCAAAGGGTTATCGACCGGTATTTCAAACAGGTACTGGAGACAGAAGTATGGCAACCGGTCGAAACATACCCCTACATATCCATTTCGAGGGACTTCGGATGTATGGCCAATCCCATTGCCCGGAGGCTGGCAGAAGCCCTGTCCTCGGTTTCATCGGAAAAACATCCTAAAGCCAAATGGCGTTGGATCAACCGTGAAATCCTTTTCGAATCTGCAAAAGCGCTGGATCTGAGCCCTTCAAAGATAAGATATGTATTCCTGGCGCAGAAAAAAACCGTCATGGACGAGATCGTGGGAGCACTGTCGACCCGTTACTATAAAAGCGACAAAAAAATCCGCAATACGATCATTGAAGTGATCCGGTCAATTGCATGTGCCGGTCGGGTGATCATCGTCGGAAGGGGTGGTGTGGCCTTTGGGAAGGACAATCCACAGTCGGTTCACATCAAACTCATAGCGCCCACCGGGTGGCGTATCCCTCAGATCAGCAGGAAATACAATAAGACATTCACAGAGGCGGAACAATACATCCGTGAGGTTGACCGGGAAAGGAAATTCCTGATCGACAGCTTCATGGGTTACTCTACCAACTATTCGATCTTCGATCTCATCATAAACCGGCAGACGGTTCCGGAGCAGGAGATCATATCAATGGTGGTGTCGCTCATGCAGGCCAGAGACCTGATCTGAGCACCTTACCCCACCCTGAACCTGAATTTCTTTCCGGCCAGTTCCTCATTGGCTTTCACCACCTTGCTCCTGAGATCCTGCTTGAAATGCAGGATTTTATCCCGTAATGCGGCATCTGCAGTGGAGAGGATCTGTACGGCAAGGATTGCTGCGTTTCGTGCGGCATTGAGGCCGACAGTGGCTACAGGTATCCCCGGGGGCATCTGCAGGATGGACAGGATCGAATCGAGGCCCTCGAGGGAAGCCCTGATGGGTATTCCGATCACCGGCAAAGGGGTCATGGCAGCGATCACACCAGGAAGGTGTGCTGCCATACCCGCCCCCGCAATGATTACCCGCACACCCCGGCCGTGCGCCCCACGGGCAAACTGCTCGACCAGCTCAGGAGTGCGGTGGGCCGAAAGGGCATTGACTTCAAAAGGGACCTCCATCTGATCCAGCAAAAGGGCTGCCTCTTCCATGACCGGCCAGTCGGATGTGCTGCCCATAATGATGCTCACTCTTGGTTCCATGGCTGCCTGTTGTATTTTTGTTTGGATGTCAGGACTGATTTCAACAAAGTTACACTTCTGAACGGAAATATGCATCAGGGATTCTTCTGCGACAGAGACTCAGGAATCCGTAAATCCCTTTCACCCAAAAACCGCTAATTTAGCATGCAGAGACAACCGGGCCACAATCCCGTGCCATGAACGGCATACACATCCCGGAGTGCCCCACAGTAACTTCAAGATATGGGTAAGATCCAGGTTGGGGATAAGCACTTTATCCCGTTCATCACAGCTCAACTGATCCGGCAGGAAGTGGACCGGATCGCACTGGAAATCAGCCGTGATCTCGCAGGCACACGACCGGTTTTTATTTCGGTACTGAACGGTGCTTTCGTTTTCACAGCCGACCTGGTCCGCCGGCTCAGGTTTGACTGCCAGATCAGCTTTATCAAGCTGGCTTCCTATTCCGGTTCCACCTCCACAGGTCAGGTCACCGAGCTGGTAGGGCTGAATGAGGATCTGACCGGACGTCAGGTGGTAGTGGTGGAAGACATCATTGATACCGGGATCACCATGGGGAAGATCATTGACATCCTGAGAGGCAAAGGGGCCTCCGAAGTAAGGATCGCAGCATTGCTGTTCAAACCTGATGCATTCATGGGGCATTTCAGGATCGATTACCTGGGTTTTTCCATCCCCAATGAGTTCATTGTCGGATACGGTCTTGATTACAACGGCCTTGGGAGAAACCTGCCCGATATTTACCAGATCACTGATGAATCCTGAATGAGATGGGCAGCCCCAACTTTGTTGACTACGTCAAGATTTACTGCCGTTCCGGCCGGGGCGGTGCAGGCTCAGTGCATTTCCTCAGGACCAGGAAGAATCCCCGGGGTGGACCTGACGGAGGTGATGGAGGACGGGGAGGTGATATCATCCTGCAGGGTAACCGGCATCTCTGGACACTGCTTCATCTTAAATTCACCAGGCATATCATGGCCTCAGACGGCGTACCGGGAAGCAGGAACCTCCGCACAGGTGCCAGCGGAAATGATGTCACCGTGGCAGTCCCGCTGGGAACCGTCGTCAAGGTTGCAGAGTCCGGCGAATTCCTCGGCGAGATCACCCGGCACGAAGAAACCCTGATCCTGCTGAAAGGAGGACGTGGAGGACAGGGCAACGACCATTTCAAATCATCAGTGAATCAAACCCCCCGTTATGCACAGCCCGGTGAACCGGCCCAGGAAGGCTGGTTCATCCTCGAACTCAAGATACTTGCTGATGTGGGACTGGTCGGATATCCTAATGCAGGAAAATCAACCCTCCTTTCGGTGGTATCGGCAGCCAAACCCGAAATCGCGGATTACCCCTTCACCACCTTGACCCCTAACCTCGGCCTGGTTCGCTACCGTGAGAACCTTTCATTCGTGATGGCGGATATTCCCGGCATCATCGAAGGTGCCAGCGAAGGAAAGGGGCTGGGCCTCAGATTCCTGCGCCATATCGAACGAAATCCGGTACTGCTCTTCACCATACCCGCCGATTCGAAGGATATACGCAATGAGTACCGCATCCTTACCGATGAGCTCAATCAGTACAACCCGGAGCTGATGCATAAAACCAGGCTGCTGGCCATTACCAAATCAGACCTGATCGACCGGGAGCTGATGCATGAGATGGAACAGGAGTTGCCCGGAATCCCTCATGTTTTTATCTCATCCATCAGCGGCCAGGGACTGATGATACTGAAGGATATGATATGGAAAGCGTTGCAGGAAACACAGGAGGAGATATGATCAGCACGCTTGACCGCTGGGACAGGTGGCTGTTTCTCGCATTGAATGGCTGGCATAGTGAAATCTGGGATGTGCTGATGACCTGGTTCAGCGGCATCTGGATATGGTTGCCGTTTTATGCCTGGCTGGTGTTTCTGATCATCAGGCATTACCGCATGAACAGCATCTGGATCATCCTGATGATTGCAGCACTGATCACCCTCAGCGACCAGATTTCGGTACATACCTTCAAGAATGTGTTCCAGCGTTTACGGCCCTGCCATGATCCCGCCCTGGATGGGCTGGTGCATACGGTCAGTGGCAGATGCGGTGGATGGTATGGTTTCGTCTCATCCCATGCATGCAATACCTTTGCACTGGCCGCCTTCATAAGCCGGGTACTGGGGAGGTTCCACCGGCGGATCATCTGGATTTTGCTCCTCTGGGCGGCACTGGTCTCATACAGCCGTATCTACCTGGGTGTCCATTATCCGGGAGATGTGCTGGGCGGGGCAATTACCGGCGCCGGCCTTGGATTGATGATGGGTGTGTTTTTTCAATATCTGGGAAAACGTTACATTAAAACACCCGGGTGAAAAGAAAGGGCAATGACGTGACATTCCCGGCCGGAAAGGGAAGCAGTTACGATGTGATTGTTTGACTCTGGTTCCATGGAAATATGCTGGCGTTCCTAAAGGGCTTTCTGTGCCTCCCCTGCCTTCCGCCCGCCTGACCTCGGGCAGGGAGGGGTTTGGGGTGGTTACAATTACTTCCATTTCATTGAAACATCGACTTGATTTTTCTCAATACCGCATCAATGTTTCCGATCTCCATATTTCTTTTCCCGATACACAAAGCCAACTGATTTGTTCATTCAATGTGCTTTCTACGGTGGTTACATCCTGATCAACAACGCCAGAGAATTCTTCCGGGTACAGGCCCGGGGCCGGATCTATTTCCGGTGCAGGATTGAACTTTATAAATTTAAAACAGTCTCCAAATCCTTCCCTGATTCCGGCACTGGCCCGTAGATCGTGCCCCCATAACTATGGGAGGCAGCACCTCAGTTACCGCGTATCCGGCTGCCCAGGCATTTGGTCTCGATCATCTTCCTCGCGTTCACATGTCCCTGCCGGGCGGCGGTATTCCAGTCGGCGCAGGCCTCTTCCAACCTGCCCAAACCCAGGTAACACATGCCCCTGTTGTGCCATGCATCTGAATAAGATGGGTTGAGCCGTATCGCTGCAGAGTAGTCCTCCAGCGCCCCCTGGAAATCCTTCATCCTGATCTCCCTGATGAGCCCTCGGTTGTTATAGGGTTCAGCCAGCTCCGGATTCATTTCAATGGCTGCATTATAGTCCGCCAGTGCACCATCCGGATCATTGAGCTTCGACCTGACCGCTCCCCGGTTGCTGTAAATGTCGGAATAATCCAGCCTGTTCCGGTAGATATGGCCGGCCCGGCTGTAAATATCAATGGCACGATCATAATCCTCCAGGGCCCCTTTGAGGTCACCAAAAGCAGTGACACGGAGCTTGGCCCTGTTGGCATAGGCATCTCCGTATTCCGGGTTCATTGAAATGGCCTTGTCGTAATCCTCCAGAGCCCCCTGGTAATCACCCTTCCTGATCTCCTTCTCAGTGCCCCGGCTGTTGTACGCCATTGCAAGCCCGGAATTCTGGACCACATGATCGAAAAAAACAATGGAATCCTTAAAATGACTGGTCCTCAGGATAGTAAGGACCCACATCACCGGGATCACCACCAGGAGCGTGTGAAACACCCATCTCCTGTATTTAAGGGCACCCAGACTGATGAATACCCCTGCAAAAGCCACATATGACCTGTGCTCCAGGTAATCATAATCCGGATGGGTAAAGATCAGCGTCGGAAGGATGAACAGCAGGAACCAGACCATTCCGAAAACCAGCCAGGAGCGGCCACTCCCTGCATAAAGGGAATATACCACTGCCGCAAGGAGCAATAGCAGACCCGGCACGATCCGTGGCACGGAGAATGCCGAGATGAGTGAGAGTTTTACAGGGAGCACCCACTTCATGATGAGTTCGGGAATCACGGCAGCGTTGGCCAGTATATGCCTGAAATGGATCCCCGCATCCTGTGCCGAAATCTCGTGGGCATTGAAAAATCCCTGGCGCAACAGCAGATAAACGGCTGCCGATATCATCCATCCTGCTGCGGCCGGAAGCAGCAACCTCATCATCCGAACCCTGTCCCTCGTCATACCGGCAGGAAGGAAATACCATATCAGGATCGCCAGCGGAAACAACATTGCGGTCTCCTTCGACATCACGGCAAGGAAGAAGGTTGTCAGATGAAGGGCAAGATGGATGGGTTTACTGCTATAGGCAAACCTGATAAATGACAAAAATGCCACCAGGAGGAAAAAGGTCATGAGCACATCACCGATCCCGGGAACCCAACTGACAAGGGGTACAAAGAGCGGATGCACCCCGAACAGGATTGCAAAAACAGCGGATAAATCCCGTTTCATGCCTGAAATAAAAGAGATCCTGAATACCAGTAAGGTGTTGATCACATGCAGGATCAACAAAAAAGTGGAGAAAATTCCGAAGCCTGAACCCAGTTCCGCAAGGAAGAGGAGAAAAAAGGTCTGAACGGGACGGTAAAAAATATTTGATTTCCCGGCCCAGGCATCACGTCTGATGCTTTCAATGAAAATGTTGTACGGATCTGAAATGACTTCTTCGGCGTTACGTACCATCTGTTCATCATCAAATGACACATAGTCATTCCTGAAGCTCTGTAAAAAAGCGATTACAACCATTACGGCAATGATAAAGTAAACAGGCCCGTTGCCGGATAAGAACGGGTTGCGATTCCCCTTATCGTCATTTTTACCTGGCTTCCCTGCTTTTGCTTTTTTCCTCTGTGCCATTGCCAAATGATTGGATGAGTGGTAGGGTGATCAGGATCAATAGCCGTAAGCCCTTCCCTCCATGATCCCGGCTACCACCCTGAATACGGTGACATTCCGGAGCGCTGGTTCATTGTAAGGGAAGGATCTGCCCGTATAATGCTGCATGATGATGTTCATTGCATCCTCCTTCTGCGCAAGGTCTTTTATGAATTCCGCCTTTCCATGGATCAGCACGCTCCTGTACTTCATGCTGTAGCTGCAGGCAACCTCCTCATGCTGCCACCTGAGCTCATAGTCCGTGCTGAAGGCAATGCAGACATCAGGATTCGCCAGCAGGATGTCAATCTTCTTCCCTGTGGGGGCACAGTGAAAGAACACTATGCCATCCCGGTACCCGAAATTGAGCGGGAGTACATAGGGCCGTCCGTCAGAATCCGACATGGAAAGATGACATACCTCACACTTTCCGATAATCCGTTCCATCTCTTCGCGCAGGGTGATGGGTCTGTTTTTCATAATTAAATCATGTTTTCTCAAGCAACTTTCTTTTCCACGTCTTCTCCCGTTATAATGAATATTGAAACAATCTCTGAATCAGTTAACAGGATAATTGATAAAGTCAACTGAACTTCAAAAATAACAAAATCCTTCCCTTCGGTTTCCGTACCAGTCACCGGGGTCGAAGCTGACGCTGAAAAGAAACTCCAGTTTGAATTTCCGTTCATCCGGTAGCCAGATGGTTCGTATGCCGGTATCCGCGGGAAAAGGCAGTCTCAGGAAATGCACATCCATGGAAAGGTCGCAACCCGCAGACAAGTAATCCTCGCGGTACCCCGGGCTGGTTCCCTCGCCGAGGTCCAGGAAGAGAGCCGTCTTGATACGCTTCAGATAAACCAGGGAGCCGACGCTGATATCCGGGTACAGGAGCGGCATTGCATAGCTTACGGAGAATACCGAAGTGACCTCATGCCGGCCTGAGGCATATCCCCTCGGCCTGGAGAGAATGCCGGAAAAGAAATACCTGTCCGCCTGCCGCTGCTGCCATCCGCCATAGAGCCGCCATGCATGATGGCAAAAGAATCCGGGGAAATAAAGCGCCGATTGAAAGGCCAGAATGCGGCTGCAGTCCTCCGGGTCGAAGGTCATATCCATGAAGCGGATATCGATCATTTGCCCCCACCTGGGATAAATATCCCTTTTTACCGACCTGAGGATACGGGATGTATAGAGGCGTCCATCCATGTGAATGTATCGCTTCTGCAGCGGCCAGTACTCTTCAGGGTCATCCGGTGTGAGAAACTTTATCCCTGTCATAAGCCAGGGCTGGATAAACCATGTGTATTTCCCGCTCCGGAGGGTCAATGGCAGCCTGAAGCCGGTCGTGAGGTTGGTTTCGATCCATTCCAGCGGTGTGATCATGCCTGCCGTATCACGAATATTGATCTTTCTTCTTCCCCGGTTTGATTCCAGATCGAACACAGGGTACCAACCCCGGTAGCTGAGTCTGGTAAAAAGCTTGCCGCTCCCCTCCGCCGGAAGGTATTGGTATCCTGCTGTGATAAACAGGGTGCTCAGGTGGTTCTGCGACATGACCGAAAAACCGGGATCAATGGATGTATTGTCCACATCGATGAACAGCGGAGCCCAGCTGTGCAGGTTGAACAGGTGCGATCCCTTACGGTAAGGCCTGACGGGATAATTTACCGGGGGGTTAGCCCTACCTGCCATCATAACCTGATAACGAGAAGCCAGCGAATCAGGGTCGATGGGAAGGACAGTACCTTGTAACGGATTCAGGTCCCATGTCCCTGGCATGACCTGTTTTTCAGTCAAAGCATAGCCCGATGGGGTGTAATCCATATATACCAGGCGCCGGCCTTCAGGATGCACCGCTGCCTGAGCCGCACCGTACCGCGCCGAAGTTACCCTCCAAAGAGTCATATCTGAAGTGTCCAGTGCCAGGATCTGATCGGCTTCACCGGCAGGGGTTGTAAAAAATATCCGGGATCCGTAACATTCAGGATCAAAAATCTCACGGTGATCCATGGGAAGGAGCCAGACAGGACGGTTATCGCCCGGTTGATAACGTATCAGTCCCTTTCCCTTTGATCCGGTCACCACCGCAATGACAGACCGCCCATCCGGAGCCCATGCCGGAGTCATATAAAACAGGGTGTCGGAAACCAGGTAACGCCCCGTGGTAGCGCCGCTAACCATATCTATGACCTCCAGTGCCGAACGGTTCTGCTCATCAATGGATACGGCCACCAGGGAGGAACCGTCAGGTGAAATGTCGGGTGAAAAAAGACGGGATCTTTTCGTCAGCCGCCAGGTCTTCCCATGGGTCAGCGAACGGCAGCAAATGACCGAATGGCTGCGAAGGTTCCACCGGGGGTCTGGGTTGTACTCCGTCCAGACCATAAGATCGCCGTTCACATCCAGCGACCGTTCCATGTAGTTGCCCGGGGTGAACAGTACCTCTTCATTCCCGCCGGAGGGTACGATCCTTACGAACCTGCCGATATCATCCAGCCTTTTCCTGTAACAGATCACATCACCCCCTTGTGTGTAGCGCGGCGTTTCGTAATCCGTGTAGATATTCGGCGGTGGGGAAATGGAGCCGCTTTCATGCTCCGGATCACCTGTTGACTGAGACCAGTACTCCTGCAGATCAAGCAGTGTTGCATAGTAGTAACTTGCCTTGTTTCTGCCGATGCTCTTTCTCAATGCCGATGAAAAGGGGGTGACGGACAAGGGTTTTCTTGCTGTCCGTTCCAGGCAGGATTGCCAGGTTACCGGATCTGACGATGCTGTCAGGTGATATCCCAAGGTATAGGGATCGGGTATGAAATCCCTGAACGAGCCCAGGACGGCCTTGTCATAGGAGTATATTCCCCGGTTCATGACCTGGGCTTTCAGGGGCATCCCAAAGGAGGGCAACCGGCCGCGGCCGGCACGGCTGAATGCCGTCTCGGCAACCACAGCATCCCCCTCCAGAAACCAGGACGGCACATACAGGCCCAGGATCGTGGCCACTGCCTGCTCTCCAAGCAAATAACCCAGCCAGCGGGTCATCCCCCGGTTCAGTGCGCTGATCTGTACCACATGCCGGTACTCGTGAAGCATCAGCTGATCCATCCATTCCCCGGCATAGGAATCCTGCGGGGGAACTGAAAAAAACTCCATCCTGCGCGGCGCCCAGGAGGTGACCCCATTGGATATCACCGAACGGTTGTGGATGACAAGCGGTATCCGGCGCGGAATGCGATTCCCGGAATAAGCCGTGAGGGTACATACGGAATCGATTTTGACTGCAAGCCGTTGGGCTTGGTTTTCAAATTCTCCGGAAAAGATCAGTGAGATATATTCGGTATGAATGATTTTCCACCTTATGGAAGCCGGGTCCTGGCCCAGACTGAAATATTGGGCATCTGCCATCCCCATGAGGGACATGCATAAAACGATCACTGCCGGCCTCAGGTACACCAGCTAAAGATAGGTCAATTCGTATAAATTGCCCAAGGATGAAAACGTCTTTCCAGGTTACCGGATATCGTTCATCCCCAGCCGCGAAGCGGCTGAACGGCAATAGCCGCAGGCGAAGCCCGCGAAGCAGAGGCAACGTTGAATCCACAACTCCGAATGGAGTTGAACACGCGGCTGTCATCCGGGAAAGGAAGCAAGTCCGTAAGAACTGCTATTCCTGTCATACATCATCCCCAGCCGCGCGAAGCGGCTGAACAGCAATAGCTTTATGGAAAATACAATCTGATAAAGGATCTGTGTGAACGTTGACATAATAAATCCTTTTATTGAACCCTTTCAGGGTT
>JAFGHD010000083.1 GCA_016939365.1 Bacteroidales bacterium
GATGATTTTCCTGAGAGTATTTTTGAACATCTCCTGCAGGATGATGTACACAATATGCCGAGTTTGGTGGTGCAGCAGCAGCATTCCATCCATTATAATATATATTATAGCTTAATGGAGGTTTAGTTGACAATTCTAATAGAAGAAAATCAGAACCTGCGCCATTAGCTTTAATTACAGAATTATTGACTGTATTATTTGTTGCAGCAGCAGCTTCGTATCCAAACATAAAAATCCATGTATTTGGCCCATTAGGATTATTCAAATGATTACAATGATTTGCAGTTAATAATAAGGGTTTACCATCATTATTAAGATTATTGATTAATGATCCTGAACACAATCTATTATTATTTGCTGCCAGTATCATAGCAACTCCTCTTTTTCTATCTCCGGCAAGGGCTCCAACATTCACTTCACAAAGTCTTGAATCACCAAATCCTTTATTAAAAAAGTCAAAGATATCTTTATATCCATGAATTACATAACTTATTGATATTATCCCTAATCCAGTTACTGGTTTAGGTTCATAATATTCCAAAATAGTTGTTTCTCCTTTAGTTGGCATTGTCGAGAAAACATAGTTTTCATAGTTATTATTTTCTTTTGTGAAGGACCCTAATAATGTTTCTTTTTGATTATTATACAGAAAAAAAGTGCTCCCATCGGGAATTTCGAAATAATTATATATTAGATTAATTGAAACGGCCCCAAAGGAAGTAATTTGCAACCTCCAAAGCCTATCGCCATTTTCCAGCGTTTCCCAAAGACCAGAATTTGTTAAATTTAAATTAACATCAATATCTTTTCCAAACCGCCAGGGCAATCCCTGTGCCTCTTCAATGGAGTCCTCAACTAATAACTGGGCAACATCCACATAGGGCATTACAACTTCCGGGATGTTTGCTGAAATTCTGTCGGCATTATCAAAGCTATATGGCCGTCCACCATGGCTGATCTGCGCATCCACTTGCGCAGAGATCAGGAAGATGCCGATAAGTAGAATACTGGACTTTTTCATTGGATTAAGAATTTTATTGTTATCGAATTGAAATTTAGCATCTGAATGATACTTAAAATGAAAATCAATAATACATATTAATGGATAGTAAACCAATACCTTGAATATGGTATTTTGAATACGGATGTGATTGAGAAATGTATTGCCCAGACAATAAATGAAATACTGAGAAATAACCCAAATCAGGTATTTATCATGAGCTTCAATCAGGACTTGTAGATAAGCTTGCTTTTTTCTTTGCAGTCAATCGGCAATTATGCTCTGGAATATCTGAGGAGAGAATTATTCAGCCCTCTGTGAAAAAAATACATTTCCTTGCATCACAGGAATGTTTGATTGCTTCATCTGATAAAAACTAACCCAACCCACACTCCGCGGCAAAACGTCCCAGCTCGGCGGCGGTGTGTAGCCCCAGCTTGAAGAGCAGGTTTTTGCGATGGGTGTTGGCGGTGTGGGGGCTGATGTACAGCGCTTCTGCAATCTCCCTGTAGTTTTTACCTGCGGCGATTAACCGTAATACATCTTTTTCCCGGTGAGTGAGACCGGCAATGAGATCCCGGTACCTTTGCCGGTGGCTTTCGCGCTGTAACTCATCAAGAGTCTTGTCGGTGTAGAAATCCGATGTGAAGTCGATGCAGATGCCGATGACCTGCTCCGGAATGCCGTACTCATCCCGCTTCAGAACAGTGGCATTGCTGTACACCCACACCCAGTGGCCGTTTTTGTGTTTCACCCTGTAGACACCCGCATAGGTTTCCCCTTTGTTCTGTTTAAAAAACCCGATGCGCTCCTGCAGGATGTGCAGATCATCAGGATGAAAATTATCCCGGGCCCATTCGGGCCCGAAGGACCGCATCTCACTGTCGGTGTAGCCGATGATGTTCCGGTAGTTATTGTTGGTCTAGATATGGCGCTGAATTTTCAGGTCGTGGATGAAGATCGCAATGTGGAGCTTGCCGACGATCTCCCTGAAAAACTTCAGCTGGCCGAGGAGCTGTCCATTTACACGTGCGGAGCTGCGGATGAGGCGCAGCAGGTCGCTCTCCTCCATGATACGGGGCAGCTGCTCCATGGTTTTTGGTTTATTCCCTGGCAGGACGAATCCGCGTTGTGAATACTGGTATCAACGGGAATACCTCCTGCGTTTAAACAGAATTATTATCAATTCATGAAATAAAGATATAAAAAATATGATATGAAAAACAAATAACAATTGAATAGATAAAAAAATGTTTAACTACATCTCACCCCGGCAGTTACGGGTTTCAGTCCGGCTTGCCCGACGAAGCCACTCTTTTAGTGACGGAGTCGGGCACCTGGCTGCCAAGCCCGAAGTTGGGCAGGAGGAGATCGTTTTTGTCGCCGTTGTTCACGTCGCTGTCCATGTTGAAATCCCCCTTCATATAACCTGTGGAGCCTGCTTCGGCAGCCCGGGCATCGTTTTTATCGCCGTTCTGCACCTGTCCGTCCGCGTTGCCGTCGCCCCCTGTCAGCCCCCAGATGCCTGGTGCAAGTTCAGTGCAGGCATTGACGCTCCCATAGGCCTGGTTTGCACCGGTGGTGAAGTTCCAGGTGAAGGTATCGCCGTTTCTGGTGAGCGGCTGTGATGACATCACCGGCAGGTGGTTCCGGTGCATGACGACCATGTAAAGGTCATCATCATAGGGCATACTGAACCGGGGCGTTGTGGCGTCGTCTGATCCTGTCAGGCGGCCGTCGGATGTGACCAAAGCAGCCAGCCGCCCGGCGGCCGGGTCGGGTAGGGCGGTATGCGGAGGGCCGCTGCTCTTCCTGACCTCCACCAGCACCCAGTCGACGATCTCCTGTTCGCGCGGTGTGAGCCTGGCCAGGGGCTTTTAGCCCGCTGTGGCGTCATCCGTCTCTTTTGCTTTGTTGATATATGCCTGAAGCACCAGCCTGGCCACTGCATCCGAAAAAAATTCTTTGCCGCTATATACTTCCCTGATGGCATGAACCATCTCCTCCCGGCCGGTATCCTTGGTGATAAAGCCCATCACCCCGGCTTCAACTGCGGCGGAAAATTGGCTTTCATCCTTGCTGGCGGTCAGGATGATGATCCGTATGTCAGGGTATTCATCTGCGATCCTTGTGGCGGCTTCAATACCGGAGCCAGAGGGAAGGTGGATGTCGAGAAGGATGATATCGGGAGTACCCTCTGACAGCAACCGGAAGAGCTCCCCGGTATCTGCCGCTTCACCTGTTATTTCGATGTCATGCCCGGAGGAAAGCAGGATCGGATGCCCTGCCTTGCAATTTTATGGTCATCCACCAGGAGAAGACTGATCTTTTCGGGTGTTGTGTTCATTATCATTCAGTCAACTTTGCCGCCTTCAGGGATATGCTGAAGGCGCATCCCTTGCCAGGTTCGCTTTCGACCCAAATACGGCCACCGAGGCGGCTGATGAACTCATGGCACAGGATCAGTCCGAGTCCGGTACCCTTGGCCTCCCTGAATCCATCTGAGCCCGGGGTTTCGGATCCGATCTTACGGGTGTCCGTATCGATCCGGAAGAGTTTCCCGATGTCCCCGGGGCTGAGTCCCGCACCCTGATCCTTCACGCTGATGATGACCTCATCATCTGAAAGTTTTGAAGATATCCGTACCTCGGTTCCGGGATATGTGAATTTCACGGCATTACCGATCAGGTTTCTAAGTACGGTCCCGATCATTTCCGGATCGGCCATAACGACTATCCCCTGCACCACCTCGTGAACGATCCGGACGTTCTTCTTTTCAGCCATGAGTCCGCAAAGCCGGCATGTGTCGGCTGTCATGGCACTGATATCCACCGGAACCGGCCGGAATTCCATGACGCCGGATTGGGAGAGCGACCAGGTCAGAAGGTTCTCCAGCAGTGAGTAGGTCG
The DNA here is from genome assembly GCA_016939365.1 of Bacteroidales bacterium. GTDB lineage: Bacteria > Bacteroidota > Bacteroidia > Bacteroidales > JAFGHD01 > JAFGHD01. The sequence goes on from JAFGHD010000083.1 coordinate 3,910, forward strand.
ATTTCATGGAGCCATCGATCACCTCAAGATATTCCTTCAGTTGTTCCTGTGTGAAATCGGAGTAATAGTCCTTCATGTAATCGAGGATGCTTCTGATGGTGCCCAGTGGATTCTTCAAGTCATGGGCCAGAATTGAAAAAAACTTGTCTTTCGTTGCATTGAGTCCCCTGAGCTTCTGTTCTGATTCAGCGAGCATTCGGTTGATCTTTTCCAGTTCAGTGTTTTTTTCTTCCAGCATCCGTGCCGATCTCGATCTGATCAGGTACCGGCTGTACACCAGCAGCGCGATGATGGCGACCAGCAGGGAGACGATCAGGAAGAACAGTTTCTGGTTCTTTTGTCTCTGCACTTCCAGGTTGCGGAGCTGGCGATCGCGCTCGTTCCTTTCGTTGAGGTACCTGAGCTGAAGTCCTGCGATCCGGGACCTGTTGTCCGTGTGCAGGCTGTCCTTGAGGTCGGAGAACTTTTTCTGGAATGAGTATGCATTGACATAATCTCCGCCAGCACTATACAGTTCGGAAAAATACCGGTAGAGCCTTAACTTGAACTCGTGGATTTTTTTCTCTTCCGCGATGCCAAGGGCTTCTTCAAGGTATTGGCGCGACCGTAAAAAATCCTGTTTCTCATAATAATGCTGTGCCAGGTTGATGAGGGTATTGATCACGCCCCGGTAATGTCCTGTCTCGCGGCTGAGTTCCAGCGAACGGTTCAGGTATTTCAGTTTTTCCAAGTCATTGTATATCATGCCGTTTACAACCCCGATGTTACTCAGGGCCACCGCGATATAATGATTTGTATCCAGCGTATTGTATAATTCAAGCGCAAGTTTATAGTAGAACAGGGCGCTGTCGAACATATTGCTTTGCTGGTATACGATCCCGAGGTTATTATATGAGGCTGCAACACCCAGGGAATCATTCAACTCCTTCCGGATGGCAAGCGACTGGCGGTAATATTCCGATGCCCTGTGGATATTGTAATAGAGGTTGAGACTGCCTAGGATATTCAGGGAATTGGCTTCCTCCGGTTTCTGATGGATTCGTCTGAACAACTGAAGTGCCTGGGTGCTGAAAGTGATCGCCGATGACGTATCTCCGATGTCCTTGTAAACCATGGCCAGATGGTTCAAAGTTCTGCCTATTGCAATACTGTCATTCAGCATTTCACCTGCCTGCATTGTTTTCAGGAAATATTCGGCGGCGATGTCATAAATGCCGAGATAATAGTTCCCGAGCCCTTTCAGTTCATATGCCCTGAGGAGGCAAGGGTATGGCAGGTCCTCGTCGCATTTTGCAATGACACTATCCGACAGCCTGATCATCAATTGGGGATTATAACGGTCGGCTGTTTCAGCTTTCTCCAGGAGCCGGTATAGCCGGTCGGTTTCCTCAGGGCTTAGGCCTTGCTGTCCAGGTATTTGATAGGGGTTCAATAACGATATGATAACCCATACGATGAGTATCACAGGCCGGATAAGCTTGCACGGAAACAGGTTCATGATCACAGTTACGAATGTAGAAAAAAGGATTAAGAGACTGTTTAAAATTGATTTTCTGAAACTAATACGATGAAATATAAATTTTTCTATGTGAAATCTTTGTGTTCTATTGTGTCTATGTGGTATTAACTTTGCTGATTTTAAACCACATAGAAACATAGGGCACATAGAAAGACCACATAGAAAATGTATTCTCCCAAAAAATGTACTATGGTTACTTCACTTGGGCATTTCCAATTTTAAACAGTCTCTAAATGTATGATGAATGGATTTCTCTTCATTAACGATAATACCGGCCTGAAGGAAAAAGATAGAGGGCTGTCACATCAAAGTGGCCTGATAAGGGTGAAAAGCGGGCTTATTTTGATTAATTTTGGGAAGTCGGACTATTAAAATGTTACAAATGCTGCAGAAAGAGGTTGAAATCACAAAAAGGTCAGGCGAGAAGGTGCCTTTTGATGTGGAGAAGCTCAGGAGGTCGCTTGAGAATTCCGGTGCCGGCGAGGCTGATATTGAGCATGTGATCCGCCAGGTCAGGAGCCGGCTGGTGGAAGGTATTTCAACACAAAGGCTTTACCAGATTGCATACTCGGAACTCAGAAAGAGTTCAAAACATGCTGCAGGAAAATACCGCCTGAAAAAGGCCATCTTTGACCTGGGTCCCACGGGGTATCCGTTTGAAAGGTTTGTGGGGGAGCTCCTGAGATACCAGGGATACCGGGTGGAGGTAGGGAAGATGGTGCGTGGACATTGCGTGGAGCATGAGGTGGATGTGATAGCTGAAAAGGAAACGAGAAAATATATGATCGAATGCAAGTTCCACAGCGATCCCGGAAAAAAATGCGATGTGAAGGTTTCGCTTTATATCCATTCCCGGTTCCTGGACATTGAACGGCAATGGAAAAAGCAGCCGGAAGGGGGCACCCGGTTTCATCAGGGTTGGATCGTCACCAACACACGTTTTACGGAAGATGCCATCGATTATGGAACATGCGCGGGACTGCACCTGATTGCCTGGGATTATCCTTCACAGGGAAGTTTGAAGGAGCGGATCGATCTCTCCGGATTTCATCCCATCACAGCCCTTTCAAGCCTGAACAACAAGGAAAAACAGGATCTGCTGAATATGGACCTTGTTCTGTGCCGCAATCTGACTGAACAGCATCTTGAAAATCTGGGCATCACAGGAAGCCGCTGCCGGAAGGTTCTCGCGGAAGCGGAAAGCCTGGTTGCTAAATAACACACGGGATGACTTCAATCACCCCGTGGGTTGATGTTCATTCCGGTACCTGTCCGCCCAGACCTGTATTGGGTGCCCAGATGTCGTTCTTGTCGGCGTTATTCGCCTGGCCGTCCAGGCTGAAGTCCCCGGCCAGATAGCCGGAGGTGCCGGCCACCGGTGACCAGACATCCACCTTGTCCAGGTTATTGACCTGACTGTCGGCGTTGCCGTCGCCGCCCACAAGACCCCAGTAGCCGTTGCCGATCTCCTTGTATCCCAGAGTGCCTCCGTATACCTGACCAGAGCCCAATGAAAAATCATAACTGTACGATCCCGAGTTGGGAGTGACCGGAACGGCCGACATGACGGCCAGATGATTCCGGTGGTATACCACGACGAAGATGTTCTGGTCGAACGAGACCGGGAAGCTGAGCGCACTGGCACCATCCAGCTCTGTGAGGTATCCGTCTTTTTTCAGAAGAACCGCTTTCCTGTAAATCACCGTGCTTCCCGTCGCAGTTCCCGGACCGCCCGGAGTCTCGCGAAGTTCGATGAGGATCCAGTCCACCACATCAGCATTGGGCATCGCAGGAACACTCTCGGTCCCCATATAATCCCACGGAGGCATGTCATATGGCTGGTTCAGCGGGATCAGATTGTTCGTGTTGAGGGCGGTGCTCATCTGCGAACCCAGGAAGGGGCCTTCCAGGAAGACCCGGATGTTCACGTCAAGCAGGTAGATGAAATAGTTCGTTCCGTCGGAGAAGGCACTCTCCACGCCAAATCCGTCCACCGCGCTGAC
>JAFGHD010000084.1 GCA_016939365.1 Bacteroidales bacterium
CATCGCCATATTTCAGCTGCTCCGGGTCGTACTCACTGCTGAATTCGTGTATGTTGGAAATGTCGGTCAGGGTGGCGATCTGAAGATTCTCGACACCATCAAGGTTGGTCATGAACCAGGAATGTACATGTTCGTCGATTAGGCACCGGTTCAGACTGTCCTTGATCAGGATGCGGGCATTGTTGATGATCGCTCTTCCGTAGTAATTCTTGTTGAAGGTGTAAATTTTGTCGTATGTGATGGCATATCGCATGTTGATCGCACCGATGATGTTGCGGAGCCTTGGGTAATAGTGGTATGAATTGTAGGCCCTCAGAATAATGGCGAAATTGCATGCAAACAACACGGCATGAAGCGGATTGTGGAAGATCACAAATCCACCGTCCCCTGTACTGATGTAGCTTTTTCGGAGCTGTTCCCCGGTATACTTCTGAAAGATAAATCGATGATTGGTAAAACACAGCTTGATGGTGGCTTCGAAAATGATCTTGAAAAGGTATGGGATCAGGGTCTGTTCCAGCTCGGGGTAGGAGCTGTACTGATACATGTCAAGTCCCAATACTGATTTCCTGCCGATCTTGTCATAACGGATATATTTTTTCAGTTGCTCATAAAGCCTGGTATGATCCGGTACCACATTGGTCTTGTCGAAAACAACCCGTTTATCGTTTCTTTCCAGGATTCGGTAAATGCAATCGGGATTGAGTGTTTTGATGTTTTCTTTTTTCATGATATCAGGGTGATTCTTCAATCAGCTTGAATATGGTATTACGTTCGGATGTGGATAAGGTCATCTCCCGGCATGTTTGTACGATGGTTTCCCGGTGACGGTTTTGTTTTGAGAAGTATTTCAGATGTTCCCGGGCAGCCTGGTTCAGCCTGAAATTGAAATAGAGGCAGGCATCAATCAGGTGTGCGGCGGCTGATCCGTCGAGATAGTTGAGACGTTGCAGGGCGGCCAGTGCATTTTTGCGGGTTTCGAACTCATAACTGCTGCTGCAGTAAGAGACCAATTCCGCGATATGCTCTTCATTTCCGGTACCGATGGCGATCTCCAGCCATTGGATCCGGATGTTCATTCCCCTCCATCCCGTCTCATGGCTGGTGAGGTCAAGATAGCGCCCTGTCTCTTCCGGGAAAGACCGGCAGAGGAGGGACAGGGCCAGTCCGGTATTGATGTAGCAGGAGTCCTGAAGCATCTTTTCATATGAGGTTTTCATGGAAGACGGTATCGAATCGGTGGATTCCAGCAAGGCCCGGCGCACCAGGGCGTCCGGATCGCGCGCAGCCCAGGTCATCAATTCCACCGAGAGACTGTCACCGGACAGTTGCCGGATGATCTCACCTTTGTTCAGGTGGAAAGATTCCCTGAGAAAACACTGCTTCAGCAGGTCGCGCTTGTCATCTGGTGCATATGCATCCAGTGCCAACAGCGCTTCGTATCTGTCGATCATCCCGGGGGCCCGGAGGGCCTGGGCGGACCACTCTTCCCTGGTCTTGCCGAAGATCACTTTCTTTAGCAGGTGATGCCCTGGGTCAAATAATACATAATCTATCGTTCTTTCCTGTGGATTGGGGATGATGATCTCATGGATGTCCTGTTCGATCCACTCCTTTCTGTTCTCAAACGTTCCATCGATGTAGTGTACCTCTGACTCCACAGGCATTCTGAACAGACCGGTAAGCGAACCTGTTTCTTGAGTCTGGCGGACTGTGATACGTATACATGGTATACCGTCCGCCCGGATAAAGGTCTCACGGGCAACCTGGTAATGAGGTTCACCCCCCCTTCTGATCCACTGATCAAAAAACCAGTCCATCGGTATCCCTGTAGCCCCGAAGATGGCTTTCTCCAGGTCGGTGGTCTGGACTATACCAAACTGGAAGGATTCCAGGTAGTGCTTAATGGCTGTTTTGAATTCTTCGTCTCCCATCACATATCGCATCATATCCAGCACCAGCGAGCCCTTGAAATAGATCCGTGCACGTCCGCCGGATGAATGTCCTACCGGAAAGCCATCCTTTTCTGATGCGGCAAGGACTTCTTCCATTTCCTTCAGCCTTACATACTGGTACTGTTCCTCACCCAGCATGTATCTTTCAAACAGCTTGGCGTAATAGGTTGCAAAAGATTCCGTAAGCCAGACATCCGAAGGTTTCATATGGGAGATACAATTGCCGAACCATTGATGGACGAGCTCATGGGCATTCACGTTGATGAAATTCCTTCCCCAGAAACCGCGCGGATCGATGAGAAGGTAGTCGCCGAAAACAGTGGAAGTGGTGGTTTCCATGGCGGCGTAGGTATAATCTGTGACAGGAGCCTCCCGATACAGCTCATAGGGATAAGGGAAGCGCAGCTCCGATTGCAGGAATCCGAACATCTCCCGGGTATACCGGTAAGTCGGCTCGAAATGATCCTCCCAGCCCGGATAGTACCACAGCTCAAGAGGGGTGCTGTCAGCCGCTGTAAGTGAACGGTATTCGTATTCACCGATCACCAGGGCGGTGGAAAAGAACGGATGCTCCCGGTTCATCCGGTAATGCCAGGTCAGATTGCCGTTGCCATCATCCGTTACGGAGACCCTCTCGCCGTTAGTGAAGACTTTGTATTGACTGTCGAATGTCACCCGGATATCACATGTAAGCCGGTCATCCCGGTAAGGTATCCATCCGAAGGGTCTGTGGGCCCAGATCTGTTTCCTTTTGATATCTGCCGGATCATCCCAGCCGATGAAGTTGCAGTGACCGGAAGGAGCGCCGGTATATACGAATGTGAGTCTCTGAAACCCCTGCGGGATAATATGCCGTGGGAGATATACGATGGTCTGGTCTCCCGATGAGATAAACCGGCATCCGGTGTCATCCATGATAATTGAAGATATGGCCATCCGGGGTGTATAAAAGGCAAGGGAATCGATTTTCCCGCGCAGCGGAAGGAAGGAGAAAACAGCCCTACCTTCGATAACGCCCTGGTCGGACAGTGGCCGGATGTTCAGGTTCAGATGGAGGATGTCAACTTCTGTGGCTGCCGGAGAGTCATGCCGGTCATAGAGCCAGGTGACGGTTTTTTCCTGTCCTGACAGCCGGAAAGGCAGTATTCCGGCAATAATCAGATATGCTACGATCCGTTTCACAGACATTGTTTTATTTCCTGATCATTCTGCCCTTCCACCTGTATCTTCCGGTAATACCCACTGCACCGGCCAGTACGACATACACCGGGTAGAGAATGATCATCGGGGTGGCGAACCACAACAGATTCATCCTGTTGACGAACCGGGTGATGCCCAGAAGGATCGGTAGATCGGTCAGCATCTTGGCAGTATAAAATATCAGGAAGGTGTTTAGAAAAGAGGGGTTAGTCAGTGTGAAGACGCCTCCTGCGACCACCAGAAGGTTGGTCAGATAGACGGTAAACGAAACAAAAAGGATCTTGAAATGGTATCCCCTGTTTTTCGAGGCCCATCGTATTCTTTGACTGAGAAATTCACCCGGTGATTTTTTTGCACGGGTGAATACCATGGCATTTCTGTTTTTCAGAAATGTTACCGATCTGGGGCCGAATTTGCGCCTGATTTTCAGCAGCAGAAAGACGTCGTCTCCTGAAGAAAACGAATCATAGGAGAATCCTCCGGCCTGATTGAATGCTTCCCGGCTGTATGCCAGGTTGGCCCCGTTGCACATGATGGGCCGGCCTGAACGGATGGCCCCCGCAGTAACTGCGATCAGGCTGAGGAACTCAATGGTTTGCATCTTCTCGAAAAGAGAAGTCTCTTCATGAAAACTTACCGGTCCGACGATCATGCCCGGCCGGTTTTCTTCAAAATAATCTACCAGCGTGGAGAGCCATTTATTCCCCATTCTGCAATCTGCATCCGTGGTGACGATAAGCTCGCCGGTGGACTCTGCAATGGCATGGCTGATGGCTTTCTTTTTAAACGCACGGAATGGACGGTCTTCACGGATGGTGATCAGTTTCAGGTTCCATTCCGGCAGGCGGGAGGCAAATTCCTTTACCACTAAAGGTGTCATATCCCCGGAACTGTCATCCACAACAATGATCTCTGTAAGGCCGGACGGATAGTCCTGATCCTTAAGGTCGGTCAGCAGTGCTCCGATGGTATCCTGCTCATTACGCGCCGGAATAATGATCGTGACACGCGTGCGGGATTTCCTTTCCTTTCCTTTTGGTTCGTAGGCCCGCAGAGCGTACCAGCCTGCAGTATACATGGCGATCAGAAAAAGGTATACCCCTCCCGTCAGGATCATGAACCATTGCAGAATCACCTCCATCTCAATCCTCCCTTGGTCTTTTGCTGAAAAACTTAAGCCGGTATACGAAAAAGGTTCCCATCAGTGCCGGGATGGCCAGGTTGATGAGCCAAAGTGCCGAGGCTGCTGACACGATACCCATGTTGAGGCGGTCTGTCAGTATCCCGAAATGGATGAAATAATTGCCGATGAAATACAGGGAAACAGATCCCCGGATACCCAGCTCAGCCAATGTAACTGTCGGAATGGCCGTCATTACAAAAAATACGATGGAGATTAATAACAGACCGTGAAAAAGCGGTATCTCCACGGAAAAGAGCAGCAGCAGCAGGTAGAACTGCAGCGCAAAGATGCAGTATCTTAAAAAACTCAGCAAAAGGACTGTACCAAGCTCGAAGGATGTGTAGTAGGAAATTACCGAAAAGTACTGATAGATCCGGGCGAACTTCTGTTTGATGAACCGGCCTACGATACGTGGAAGTACCGAAACATTGACAAAGATGAGCACCAATGAGACCACAATGAAAAGTACCAGCAGGATCAGACCTGCCAGCAGGTAATGTGAATAAATGTTTGAATGGCTGAAATACAACGGAAAATAGAAGAGAAAACTCAGCGACCCGGCGATGATGGTGATCAGCAGTTGACTCATGCTGCCAATGATCGTGATAAAGACCCCTTTCCAGGGATTTGCTTTTTCAAGGATGAATACCCTGCCGAAATATTCCCCGACACGGTTGGGGGTAAAGACGCTGACCGACACTCCGGAAAGCACGGCCGCGAAAGACCTGCGGAACGGCACTTTTTCAATTTTGGAGATGAGGAATTGCCATTTCAGGGATTCTACTCCCCAGTTTACGATCATAAGGGAAATCACCCAGGCGGAAAGGATGTAGATCTCGGGGTTGTGCATCAGGTCTCCGATTAGGCTGATCACATCGTCAAGACGCCTTTTGTGGAAGATCTGCTTGTATATGAAACCATAGGTAGTAAGGATGATGGCCGACCGGATGATAAAGTTATAGGTTCTGTTTTTATGTATTTTTGCAGAGATCCTCATGCATCCACAAGATTAAGCCCTACTCCTATTGGCAACCGACCGGATCATACTGGGTATTGACCCCGGGACCACCATCATGGGATACGGACTTATTCATCAGAAATCTTCCGTCATTGAGATGATCAGCCTGGGGGTCGTTAAGCTGTCCCAGTATCACGACCAGGCAATAAAGCTAAAAAAAATATTCGAACGGACTCTGTGGCTCATCGACGAGTTCAAGCCGGATGAAGCGGCCCTGGAATCTCCTTTTTACGGAAAGAATGTTCAGTCGATGCTGAAGCTGGGAAGGGCACAGGGTGTTGCCATGGCCGCGGCCCTTTTCAGGGAACTGCCCATTTTCGAATACTCTCCGAAGAAGATCAAACAATCAATCACAGGCAATGGAAATGCTTCCAAGCAGCAGGTGGCCGCCATGCTCATGAGCCTGCTTTCGCTCAGGACAGCGCCCCGTTATCTCGATGCCACTGACGGACTGGCTGTTGCCGTATGTCATTACTTTCAGAAATTCAAGGGAATGGGGGAAGAAGGCTATTCGGGATGGAAGGGATTTATTTCGGAGAACCCCGACCGGATCACCTGATCCTGTATCACATCAGTTTCTGGAAAGTTTGCCACCACCTGTCGGGGATATCATCCCTGCAGGCGGTTTCATAATCGGAATAGGAACAGGGAATGAGGTGATGCCGTTCGTAAATATTCCTCAACTGTGTTCTCACAGGTACATCCATCCACCAGCGGTCGCTTTTCTTGCTCTTGAAAAAAACCAGGCGATCCTTATGGTTTTTAATGGATACCGTGAATTTGATGTAGTTCTTTTTATCCTTTATCGGGTACTCGTGCTGTCTTCCTGAAAAACCCTCAAAAAAGTACCATATCATTTGTGCCACCAGATGTGCGGTTTGGTTATGATTGTCGTACCGGGGATTCAATTCATAGAAGCCTATGGATGAAAGCTTGTCACTCAGTCCGGCATACCTCATGATCTGACAGACTTCCTCCCCGTAAAATCCATTGGGCGAAGTATTGGCATTTCCCGGAGCATCCGACTGTCTGACCGAAGAAACGTCGAAGGACAGGATATCGGCATTTCTTACCATGGGTTCCACCTCTGCGAGTGTTTGTCGCACCACTCCCAGACGGTACACATCGAAATAGAGATTCCTCATCAGCTCGACCGATTCGGGATCTACAAAGTAGGACTGGTATCCGATGTTGGTGTAATTGAACAGGAAATTGGGCTGATGCAGGATGATCTTGCTCAGGAATGACCGGGAGTGCAGGTCTTCCTCGCTTTGTCCCAGGTCGAACATCGGGTCCACGGAGACGATATTGACAATTTGCCCAAGGGTGGCATATGCAAGGTAATTGGCATAGGTCAGGTCATGGCTTCCGCCCAGGATAATGGGTACGATGTGATTGCCCGCCAGTTCTGACACGATGCTTTTGATTGCGAAATAGGTGTCGGAAAGGGAATGGCCTTTTTTTATGTTGCCCAGATCCGCAATGCAGGGATGATATTCATTCCTGTACAACTGATACAGGTATTTGCGGATATAGTCCGGTGCCAGAGAGCACCCTTCGTTTTCAAAGGCCCCTCTCTCCTCTCCTGCGCCGATAATCGCTATTTCCACATCGCCCAGGGATGGGAAGCGCCCCTCCTCATTATATGCCCGGACATGATCCCCCTGTTTTTTGCCCCTGTTTTCGTCATCGGGATTCAGGCCTGGCATGTCAAGCGGTTCAAAGTAAACGGAAAGATCCATATGGTAATGGCTCGTTAATTATTACGGTACTTATACATATTTTCAAACGAAAAGGTTATGAAGCAGGCGGGAGGGCAGGTATCTGGATTTCGGGAAGGGTTCTGAATACCTTGGTTCAGTAACATGAATCGGTTTGGTAACAGCAGGTCCCGGGCTATTTTTTCCGTTTGCTACCCCGGGAAATGATATCGAGGCATTCCTCACGGGTCATCCCTTCCGGATCTGAGCCCTTGGGTATGCGATAATTCTTGCCGCCCGATGAGATGTAGGGCCCATATTTCCCTTTCAGAATGGATATGGGCGGTTCTCCTTCGAACTGCCGGATTGTCCTTTCCTGGTCTTTTTTCCTTTTCTGTTCGATGATCTCAATGGCCCGTTCTTCGCTGATGGTGTAAGGGTCGTCCTGTTTGCCGAGAGAATAGAACTGGCCCTGATGCCTGACGTAGGGCCCGAATCGCCCGATGGCCACGGTGATTTCGGCGTCTTCGTATGAGCCCGCTTTTCTGGGTAGATTAAAAAGTGCAAGTGCCTGGCCGAGGCTGATCTCTTCAATGCTCTGCCCTTTTTGCAGTCCCGCAAACCGGGGTTTTTCGTTTCCCTCCGATTCGCCGATCTGCACAATCGGACCATACCTTCCGATTTTGGCATATACTTTTTTGCCGCTTACAGGATCCGTCCCGAGTAACCGTTCCCCGCTCTGCTTTCCGGAAACGGACATGGTCTCCTTGACTTTCTGGTGGAACGGTGTGTAGAAGCTTCTGATCATATCCCTCCATGCTTTCCGGCCGCCTGCGATCTCGTCGAATTCTTTTTCTACGGCCGCCGTGAAGTGATAATCCATGATGTTCTCAAAATACTTCATCAGGAAGCTGTTCACTACTGTTCCGATATCGGTCGGAAAAAGCTTGCCTTTCTCATATCCCGTTCTTTCCTGCTTCACTTCAGAATCCATCCGGTTGCCCTCAAGGGTGATCTGGGTATAATTCCTGACCGATCCTTCCTTGTCTTTCTTTTCGGCATACTCCCTTTTCTGGATCGTTGAAATGATCGGTGCATAAGTAGAAGGCCTTCCGATTCCCAATTCCTCGAGTTTCTTGACCAGGCTGGCCTCAGTATAGCGGGCGGGAGACTGGGAAAAGCGTTCCGTTGCCCTGATCAGCTGCCTCATGAGCCGGTCTCCCTGCTTCAGCGGAGGCAGCATTTTACTTCCGGTGTCACCCTCTTCTTCATCGGTGGATTCCAGGTAGACCTTTAAAAATCCTTCGAAACGGAGGACTTCTCCCCGGGCGATAAACAATTCGGGTGAGTTGGACTGACTGATCTCTGCAACGGTTTTTTCCAATATGGCTTCACTCATTTGAGATGCAATGGTCCTTTTCCAGATCAGGTCGTACAGTCTTTTCTGGGAGGCATCTCCTGTAACCATTTCCTGTTCCAGGTAGGTTGGGCGGATGGCTTCATGGGCCTCCTGTGCAGATTTGCTCCGTGTGGTGAACTGCCTGGTTTTGATATAATTGTCGCCGTATTTTTCAGCGATCACCTTTTTGGCCGTGGCCAGTGCCAGATTCGACAGATGTACCGAATCGGTACGCATGTAGGTAATCCTGCCAGACTCATAAAGCTGCTGGGCGACCATCATTGTCTTGGCCACTGAAAAACCTAGTTTTCTGCTGGCTTCCTGCTGCAATGTGGAGGTAGTGAAAGGCGGGGCCGGTGATTTACGGGCTGGTTTGGTCTCTACTCCGGACACCTGGAATTCCGCACCAATACATTTTTCGAGGAATGCCGTAGCCTCCTCCCGGGTTTTTAATCGTTTGGCCAGTTCGGCCTCCAGGGTCACATCTTCCTTTTGCCCTGCCACCCTGAAAAGCCCTGTTATCCTGAATGAAGATTCTGCGCGGAATGAACGGATCTCCTCCTCTCTCTCAACGATGAGCCTGACCGCAACGGATTGTACCCTTCCGGCCGAGAGAGCCGGTTTGATCTTGCGCCAGAGAATGGGCGAAACTTCATATCCCACCAGACGATCCAGGACACGCCGGGCCTGCTGGGCATCCACCAGATGGTTGTCGATCTGTCTCGGATTTTTGATGGCCTCCAGAATGGCCGGCTTCGTGATCTCATGGAAAACGATCCGCCGGGCATTCCCCTGGTCGATATTCAGGGCCTGTACAAGATGCCACGAAATGGCTTCACCCTCACGGTCTTCATCTGTCGCAAGCCATACCACTTCCGCATCCTTCAACGCCTTCTTCAGCTCAGTGATCACTTTCCTCTTCTCGGGAGGGATTTCATATTCGGGCTCAAATCCCTTATCGATATCAATGCTCAGGTTGTTCTTCGAAAGATCCCTGATATGACCGAAACAGGACTTGACCGAGTATTCCGACCCCAGGAACTTCTCAATGGTTTTGGCTTTTGCCGGCGATTCGACAATGACAAGGTTTTTTCCCATTACAATTTGTTCATTTCGCCATTTGGGGGTGCAAATCTAAAAACATTTCACATTTCAGATTCTGAATGGTTTCCGGGAGCTCTGCTGCCCGGCCGGGTGCATTAGGACTAAAAGAAAGACGCTTCTGCTTGATTTGCAACCGGTTTTTGATTTTCTTTGTCTTGCCATTAAAGATCATTTCCAATGAAAAGAAAGGCCCTTAATAATCCTCCTTTGCTTTCCGCTTTCATGGACGAGAAGGTATGGTTTGATTACCCGGGGCTTGCCCCGGAAAAGAGGGTCCAGGGTTTGCACTGGGGTTTGATACCATGTATTTTGAGTATTTGTTTCCTGTGGGCAAGTTTGGGTATGACCCAGGACCTCGTCAAGGGCAAAGTCATTTATGATGCGCCTCCTTTGTCACCGGAAGATTCAGTGGCATTGTGCCGTTTGCCCGAACTGGTCGTGCCGGAGATTTACAAAGGGCCTGATGCGCCCCTCCTCCCGGTGGTGGTGGATAATTCACAGAATATATACTGGCGTCCCGTATTCGCCCAGGTAGCATATGAATGCGGCCAGGCCAGCGGTATAGGCCAGAATTTTACTTATGAGATCAACAGGCTGAGAAATCTGCCTTCGAACCTGGAAGACAATCAGTACCCGACACATTTTTGCTGGAATTTCGGCAATGGAGGCGACGGTTACTATGGTGTAAGCTATTTTCACAGCTTTGAGATTCTGAAGATGTGCGGAACCCCCAACGTAACCGATTATGGCGGGATGTCCGCTGGCGGACCCAAGAGATGGATGACTGGTTATCTGGATTACAATAAGGCGATGCACAACAGGATATCCAAGGCGTTTCAGATCGATGTCTCCAATGAAGAGGGGGTGAATGCCCTGAGACACTGGATCCATGACCACCTGGAGGGCTCTGATTTTGGAGGAGTGGCGAGTTTTTACGCCTCATGTCCCTATGGAATGCCTACCCTTCCCCCTGGCACCCCGGAAGCCGGGAAATATGTCATGACCTCGTGGAGTTACGCAAACCATGCCATGTGCATTGCGGGATACCACGACTCTATCAGATGGGATTACAACAGCGACGGGCAATACACAAACCACATCGACATCAATGGAGACATGAAGGTGGATGTACGTGACTGGGAGATCGGAGGACTGAAATTCTCGAACAATTACAGCGGAGGCCCTGGCTGGGGCAATAACGGATTCTGCTATATGATGTACAAATCCCTTGCGGATGCGTACGGCAACGGTGGCATCTGGAATAACGCCGTCCATGTCCTCGATGCCCGGGCTGACACAGAACCCCTGCTGGCAGCACGGATCACAATGAAACATGATTGCAGGGAAAAAGTCCGGGTGAGAATGGGTTATTCCCTTGATGAAAATGCACAGCAACCAGAGTTTCTCCTCAATTACCCCATCGTTAAGTACCAGGGAGGCCCATACTATATGCAGGGTGGAAGCATGCCCGAGGACAAAACCATTGATTTCGGCCTGGACCTCGTCCATCTGTTGAACATGGTGCCCAGTGGTATTCCTGCGAGGTGGTTCCTGGTTGTCGATGAGGATGACCCTTCCGGTCAGGGAACCGGGGAGATCGAATACTTCTCCCTGATGGACTATACCAATGGCATCAATGAAATACCCTGCGCACAGACCAATGTCCCGTTGGTGGAGAACGGCCGGACCATTCTGTATGTCAATCACACGGTTACATATAACCAGGTACTTGTGGAAACCGATGAGCTGCCCGATGCAACGGTCTTCGAGCCCTATGAGTTCCAGCTTCAAGCTGCCGGCGGAAGCTCCCCCTATTTGTGGGACTTCAACCTGAATTTCACCGAGACAGGAAATATCGGCACCTTTCCGGGCATCTCCGGCCAGCAGCTCATACCCACCAATTCCAGCGACGGATATGCCATCCAGCAGCTCGGATTCAGCCTCCCATTCTATGGACATCTGTTTGATGAAATGAAGGTATATGTGGATGGATATATTATGGTGGATGAGTTGCTGTCCTGGCCCTACCAGGTGGATCCTTTTCTGGCCTTTACAAAAAACAGATATATCGCCCCCTTCATGTCCGACCTGAGGCTCTATTCTGACTTGGGAGACGGGATGTGGTACGAGGGAAACAACGAATATGCCATCTTCAGGTGGAAAGCTTCCGTTGATGGGCAGTATGGGACTTCTGCACTCAACTTCGCCGTGAAATTGCTGAAATCCGGAGAGATCAAATACTATTACGGCAACGGGAATTCCTTTTCGGATATTGAATGGGTTTCCGGGGTTTCGGCCGGCGACAATCATTACTACCAGTTTACCGAGGTCTCCAATGATCCGGTGGTTCCGCCGAACAAGGTGATCTCGCTGAAAACTTCTGAAATACCTTCGGGTTTCCAGATTACCCGAGATGGGATCTTTTCAGGAACCCCCGTTCAGCCCTATTCCAATTTCGAGATCCGTTTCAGGGTCACTGATAGGGATAACATCACTGCCACCAAAACACTCTTCTTCTCGACCGATGGAACCAATTATCTGGTTATTGATGATGTTCAGGTGACCGCAGGAGACGACGATGTGATCGAGTACGGAGATACTGTCCGCCTTACGGTCTCAGTGAAAAACCTTGGGGATAATTTGATTACAGACGCAGTGATGAAGGTGTCAGAAGATGATCTTTTCATCATGCTTACCGATACCACTGAGTTCCTTGGAGATTTCAGCCCGGGCGAAACCAAAACCTTTCCGGATGCCTTTGTCTTTGAGGTAAGCCCTGAAGTGCCTGACAATCATGAACTGGACCTGAAGACCCTGATTGTGGCCGATTCGGGAGACGAATGGAGCAGCCATATTTATCTGAATGCATATGCCCCGGTCGTGACTGTGGGAAATGTGCTGGTTGACGACGGCAACAACGGCGGACTGGAACCTGGTGAAACCGCAGACCTTTTGGTCACCCTTGTCAACTCAGGAGGTGCAGATGTTACTGACGCAACAGCATTATTGTCCACCAGCAATCCCTATATCACCATCAACACATCCACTGTACAATTACCAGTATTATCAGCAACCGGTTCAGCGGTGGCTGAATTCAGTATCACAGCATCACCGGACACACCCCTGGGCACAATCATCGAACTCGGTATTTTGTTCACAGGTGCTCTCGGGTACAGCTCCTCTGACATGATCATCCTCTTAACCGGGTTGGATATTGAAGATTTTGAAACAGGTAATTTCCAGGCTTACCCCTGGACATTCAGCGGTGACGCCGACTGGATTATTGAGGAGGTCAATCCTTATCAGGGAATTTATTGTGCCAGGAGCGGCCAGATCACCGACAACCAGAAATCGGTCATGACGATTCAGCTCTGTTTCCTGACTGGAGGGAACATCAGGTTCTTCAGGAAAGTGTCCAGCGAAGTGGACTATGATTTCCTGAATTTTTATATCGACGGGGACCTCAGGGGCAACTGGGCGGGAGAAGCGCCCTGGGATGAGGTCAGCTATCCGGTGGATCAGGGATTGCACTACCTCTCCTGGTCTTATGAAAAGGACTATTCCCTGAACGGAGGTTCAGACTGCGGGTGGGTTGACCTGATCCGTTTTCCGGCTTTCGGCGATCCCTCACCCGTGTTGCAATTTGTTCCGGACCATTTTGACATCATCCTGAGTTCCGGTATGCAGGAGCAGTATTTACTTTCCTTGTCGAATGAAGGAACCGGGCCCATGACATATGAACTGTCCGTTAAGGATACTTCAGGGGTATCAGGGTGGCTCGAAGTCTCTCCTGTGGAGGGTGCCATGAATCCCGGCGAAACGGATGAAATAGAAGTGATCTGTTCTTCAGCCGTTCTGCAGACAGGCAGCTACGCTGCGGTGATCCTCATCAGGGATCATATGGGAAATGAATATGAAGTGCCGGTTTCTCTCCAGGTTACACCGGTATCGGGAAGCCTCGACGGATGGAGTGTTGTTGCAGGGCTGCGCGTCTTCCCCAATCCTTTTACCGAACGGGTTGAAGCAGAGTTCACCTTGCCGGAACCGATGCCGATAACCCTCAGGGTGCTCGGACCGGATGGGAAACTGGTGAAAAGTATCATGGAAAACCTGAATCTGCCTGCCGGATTGTATAGAACCGTATGGGATGGATGGGGGCCCGGCATGACAAAAGCTCCGTCGGGAGTTTATTACATGGTACTCACTTCCCCGGAGGGCCGGACGGCGGTCAAAATGGTTTTTCTTCGCTGATTCATGCCGTTTTATTTTCTCAACTGCCTGCATCGGGATGATCCTTTTCCAGGATGGTTTCCGATTCGATCAGCAGCATTTCCTCCGGGGTGGCCTGGTAAAACCCTGCCATTTCAAGAATCCGCATGTATGTGGCCGTATCCCGCTGAAGCGAGTCCATAATGAACGTCAGTCTTTCATGCACCCTGTAAAGTCCGGGGTGCTCATTCGCGAAGAGGTATCGGGCATCCCTGTTCAGTGCTGAATCCAGCGAAACACCCTGCTCCCGGGCTTTCTGTGATATTTTCTCCACCCATTTGCTGTCGGAACGTATCATCTGTTCATAGTGCCACTCCCCGACAAGAACCATGTAGCTGTTGAAGTCCTCCTGCCCATACTGGTAAAGGGCATTATTGTTGAGGATGACCTCAAGCGGTTTGTCCGTTTTCTGGGATTGCGAGACCAGGTCTTTGAACCACGGTTCATAGCAGGTGATGTGCCGGAGGTACTGGGGTATCCTGTCGTACCGGGACACCGGCGCATACAGACCATAAAGGTCATCAATGAATCCCCACCCCAGCTTGTAAAGAAAACGGTCTGTTATCGTGAGGATGATCACCTCCTGTTTTTCCGTTTCCCGGCGCAGATCCAACTTTTCGACCCTCATGGGACTGTGATAGGATTCGGGAAACACCTCAGAATAGAAATACCAGAATACTTCACGTTCAAAGAGACGGGCGGGGAGTTTTGTGTTATAGATATTCCAGTAATAGCTGTCGCCGACGACCAGGACAGCTGGCCGCTTCTTTCCGGGATTATCTTCGAACCGGAAGAGGGGATAGGCCAGTGGTGTCTTTTCCGGAAGCCAGCAGAGCAGGTTCAGTGCCCGGCCGATGTCATAGTCGGGCCTCCGTGCCTGGTATTCGATCGCCATGCTGTCGGTATCGATATCGTTGAGGTCCGTTCCCAAACGGTATTCCAGGTATTTCACCAGAGTGTCCGCCGCCAGTGACATGCCGTAAATGCTCCAGTGGGTGCCATGCGGCGGGTACATGGGATATCCTGCCCGGCTCTTGCAGGACTGGAAGAAATCCTGAAGATCGAGAAAATCCACCCCCAGCTCCCGGGCCCGGCCGACAATGTACTCATAGTTGGTCAGGGAACGTTCCTCCGGCTCAAAGTGGTCGGGAATGTTTTCCGGCATAAAAGCTGCTTTGCCCGGCTCAATGACCAGAAGCAGGATCGTATGGTGTTCCTTTTCAAGCCAGGTCTGAAGGTACTTCAGTCGCCTGAGAAACCGGTCCAGGTTTTCACTGCCGATAAAATCAATCCCCTTGTGGGTCCTGATATAGTCGTATTCGAAGAGCTGTCCTTTTTTACCCACTACCACCCCTTCCCCATGCGTTTTCCGGAACAGGCTGAAATCAACCTGATTCGATGTTCTGACCAACAGGTTGCGGAAACCGATGTGATGCTCCAGCCAGTCGCTGAAAGCGGACTGGTAAGTGCCGGAATAGACGGCTTTAAGGCACAGGTCAGGTTTTTCCGCAAGAACGAAATCTCCATCCAGTGGTTGTATCCTGAAAAGCCCTGTCTCCTTCTGAAGGGCCGGAAGGATGATTACTGCCAGTATGATCAGCAACAGGATCCGCTCCGTAATGTTGTATTGCCTTTTCATCAAAATCTGAAATAGATGAATGGATTGAATCCGCTGGAAGTGATGGACGACAGACAGATGATAAATGATATTGCCGAAGCAAGGGTCATGATGAGGAGTGTAACCGGTTTTTTAGATTTGGCAAAAATGTGTTCCTGGAGTGGCTCGATACCCCGGAATATCGCCACGAAGGAGAAAAAGCCCCCGAGCAGGAGCATGAACCGCATTTTCGCGTCGAAGTAATACTGGTCTGCCGCTGGTGTGAAGGCATACATGTTTTTTATATAAAACCAGGCCTGTGTTATATTGTCTGCACGGAACAGCACCCATCCGTGGAGGGTGATAAGGAAGGTGAATATAATGGAGGGGATTTTACCTGCCTTTTGGAGTACTTTCAGCAGGAAGAGCCGGTCGGCCACGAGGAACAGGCCATGAAAAGCTCCCCATATCACGAAATTCCATGCCGCTCCGTGCCAGAGGCCCGAGATAAGAAATACCACCCAGAGATTGAAGAACATGCGGGCTGCGGGAACCCGGTTACCTCCCAGAGGTATGTAAAGATAGTCCTTCATGAATCGTCCCAGAGTGATATGCCAGCGTCTCCAGAACTCCGAGATGCTTCCGGCAATGTAAGGATTGTTGAAGTTCTCGGGAAAGTCGAATCCGGCCATCCGGCCCAGGCCGATGGCCATGTCGGAGTAACCGGAAAAATCATAATATATCTGGAAGGCATAAGCCACAATACCCAGCCATGCAGTGCCGCTACCCAGTTCCTCCGGGGGCATTGAAAATATCGCATCCACCTGTTCCCCCAGAACGTTGGCGATCAGCACCTTTTTGGCCAGCCCCACCGTGAACCGGAAGAACCCGGTCAGCCTGTTGTTGTGGTTCTCATTGGCGGAACGGTCTTCGATCTGGTGAGCGATCTCGTTGAACCGGACAATGGGTCCTGCCACCAGCTGCGGAAACATCAGGATATAGAGCGCATAGTCCCGGACATGCCGCAAGGGAGGATTTGTTTTTCTGTAAACATCTACAGTATAAGTCAGCTTCTGGAATGTGAAGAAAGAGATACCGATCGGCAAAGCCACCTCCACCCAGACCGCAGGCCGGATACCCATGGCCGACAATATACAATTCAGGTTGTCAACCATGAAGTTGGCATATTTGAAATATACGAGCAGACCAATGTTCAGTATCAACGACAGGGCAAGCAGCAGGTTCCGTCTTACGCCTGCGGAACGGCTCATTTCCCTGACCAGGTAAAAGTCTGTCACAATGGACCCGAGTACGATCAGGATGAAATCGGGGGCACCCCAGGCATAAAAAACCACGCTGGCAACAAGTGCATACATGTTTTTCCATCGGCGGGGCAAAAGGAAATAGACCACCAGAAAGGCCGGCAGAAAATAGAGGAGGAACAGGCTGCTGCTGAATACCATGACCCTGGGTTCCCAAAGTGTTTGCGGAAAGGGCAAATTTAGCAATTCAGTTTATTTTTACCTGCTCAACGAAGGGATGCGGCCGGTCGGGAATTTCAATGAAAGGCAATACTTGATCTTTAAGCGTCGGGTTAACCCCAATGAGATGTTCAAACGACTTTTCAATATTTTTCTTTACCTCTCCCTGGCATTTCTGGGCGGGTATCTGTACCGGATGGACTATTTCGATTTCCGCACCATCCGGCCGCAGTCTGAATTCCTGGTCTTATCGTTGCTTTTACTCTGGCTTGGATTTTTCATGAGTACGGTCAGCTGGTGGAATATCATGCGGCAATCCGGTCATGAAGAGACCGTTGGACGCGCACTGGTCTCGCATGGGCTTTCGGTTTTTGCCAAGTACATACCCGGAAAGATATGGGTGGTTCTGGGCCGTGCAGGATATCTTTCACAGGACAAATCCCTCTTCGGTAAATTATCCCTGCTTTCTCTGAAGGAGCAGCTCATTTATGTTTGGATGGGATTGATCATAAGTGTACTTCCCATGCTGTTCCTTTACGGGCTTTCCCGGTTCACCCTCTTTGTTCTCCTTTTGCTGATCTTTCTGACGCTGTCCCTTTATGTTCCGGTTGTGCACAAATGGGCCGGAAGGATGTACCACCGGGTTTTCCGGAAAGAGATGAAATGGCCTGTTCTGGAAATCCGCGGCATACTGAGGGTGATGGGATATATCGGTACCTACTGGATCATTTGGATCCTGGCGTTTTATCTTCTGGTGGCATCTCTTTCAGGCTCCGTTTCTTTTGGGGTTGGATTCGCATTTCCCCTCAGCGTGACCCTGGGACTGCTGGCCATAATTTTTCCGGGTGGATTGGGCATTCGGGAAGGGATCATGACGGGTTATCTGGTCCTTGCAGGTATTCCTCTTGAGACAGCGGCTTCCATTTCGGTGTGCGCCCGCATATGGTTCATCAGCGGAGAGTTGTTTCTCTTCTTGTTATCCCTGGCGGTCAAATGGGCCGGGCGGGGTTAAGCAGATACTCCTATTTCAGAAGCCGTTCATTGTCCTGGAAATCCATCCACATGGCGAAAAGGAGTGATTGAAGCCCCGTGATGGTAAGGAAAATAAAAAAGATCAGGGATTGCTGCGGAGTGGAAAACCCTGGCTTCAGAGCGTTGGAAAGCATGCTGACCAGGAAGGGAAGGGCACAGGCTAAAAGAATTAATCCCAGGTGGTACAGAAGAAAAAGGGGATGAAAATCCCGGAACAGGTATTTGATCCATAATCTTTTGAAGAAGGAGCGGAAAAGCAGCCAGCCAATGGGAAACAGCACTTTGAATACTCTGAGTTTTGAGCGTTCGCCCACGCGATAAACCGGCTTGACCGTCACCTCTCTAAGGGTACAGTATGCGATATTCAGCCTGACCAGCATGTCGTTGGGCATTCCATAGGATGGATAAATCCGGTATAGTTTTATGGAGTTCAACGCTTTTGCTGAGATGGCCGTATAGCCCGTCTGGGTGTCGGAAACGGACCAGTAACCGGAGGCCATTTTGGTCAGTATAGAGAGGATGGAATTTCCCCAGAAACGCACCGCCGGTATGATTGCGAAAGCGCTGGGGTGTTTCAGCCGGTTTCCCTTGACATAATCCACTCCATCCCGTACCACCGGCATACAAATTGATTCCAGCTCCCCCGGATCCATCTGTCCGTCTCCGGCCATGACCGCGGTGCAATCGATACCATGGTCCTTACACCATTTGTAGCCCCGCGCAATGGCAGCCCCCACACCCGAATTCTTCGCCATGTCGATCAGTATGAGCCGGTCCTGCCACGGTGTCCGGTTGTATACAGCCGAAGGTTTGAAGAAACGGATCTCTTCCCGGTTGCGTTCCCAGATAAGTTCTTCGGCAGCACTGTATATTCCACGTGGAGGCGGTTTTTCAACATCATGGATCACGTGTGCGCTCCTGTTTCCCGGAGCATCTACCAGCTTCCTCACCACTTCTGACGTTCCGTCCTTCGAATGGTCGTTGATCAGAACGATCCGGTCGACAAAATCCGGAATCCCGCCGATGACCATTTCGATCTGATATTCCTCGTTGTACGCCGGGATCACAACCCCGATGGTCTTTCCCTCGAGCAATGGTCTGTGTCTTTTGGTTGTTTGGAATAAAAGTAGAAAAAACTTCTATTACTCAAATCCGGATCAGCGGGTATCGGTTATTTTTGAAATGGGGTGCAGAAATCTGCATAACAATCTATTTGTCAATAGTATGGTCAGGGAATACTCATTTAGGAAGGAACCTGAAAATACTGCATTTTTCGTTTTTTTAGTTGCGATAATGATTATCGGACTGATGCATAAACGAAGATCCGGTCATAACTAAGAATCCGGAAGTTCTCCCCTTTTGTGTATACGCTTTATACTGGTTGGTTTATTCTCAATCTATCTGATTTATCCCGAACGACACCCTGCACCGGTATGATCTGACCGGCAGGGCAAGTCTTGATTATGCAACGCCGTTCAGTAAAGCCGGCGTCAGTCGCTTTCCGGACCCGTGGTATCCCTTTTCGTAGTAGCCTTTTCATGCAGCCACTGGGCATCCAGCCGGATCATCTCTTCTACCGGGATATTCCTCTCCTTGGCCTTTTGTTTGACGTGAATATAGAATGCGTTATCTTTCCTGATCAGGTCCATATAATACAAGATGGAGTCCTCCCTCGAACTGAGGTTGTTGTAAATTGCCTTTTTCCTTTCACCATTGGTGATTTCCCTTTCCGTATAGTATTTTCCCTGTTTGGCCGTTTGGTAATCAGGCTGGACCAGAAGGTCGTAATACTCCGGAATGGGTTGGGTTTTGAGGAAGTGCATCCAGTAGGTCCTGCGTGTCATGGCAAAGGTATCCAGCAGGTTGTGCCGGGCTTGCCAAACCTGAAATCCGTTGAGAAACAGAAGGAATGTTATGATGAGAAGGAGACCTGCTCGCAGCGGCCATCTACGTTCTGTTGTATACTGAATGAAGGCGGTAAATGGTATCAGTAACAGGCCATAGGTATCTATCATTGCTCGGTGGCCAAAGCTGGCACCAAACCACCACGACCACCATGAGGATACCAAATAGACCGTGAACAGCAGAAAGATCAGAACCGGGATCATGGCACCTCTCATCATTTTCCACAGCAGGGGGATTCCTGCCAGAGCGAAAAGCATCATGGGGGTATATAACAGCCAGCCTTTTCGGTAGCTGAACAGGACGTGAAATATCTGGGGATTGCCGAAGAAAAAACGGGCCTCCTCACCGTAAGACCAGAAAAACGGGGATCCGCTCATTATTTTCCAGTATATCATCTGAGGAATCCAGACGATAATAGCAGTAATCACCATCACTGACAGGTAATGCCACTGACGGGCAAGCCATTTGATTTTGTCCGGTATTCCTTTTGCGGAGGAGATGTTCCAGAATACAAAGCAGAGACCAATGATTGCGTAGGTGGGCCTGATGAGTGAAAGAAGCCCGGAAACAAGCCCAAGCAGTGCCGAGTACCTGAAGGTGGGCTGGTCATGCCACCGGTCGGTCAGATAGATGAAGATCATGGAGAGTGCCACATTGTAGGTATGGGACATCACCGGCTGGGTGGTGAGGTAGTACAGAACGTTTGTCCCAAGGATCATTCCGGCGATGCCGAGGGCCACCGGCACATCCCTGAAGTGGCGCAGCAGCAGTTTCCTGAACCAGATCAGCCCGATGGTCAGATAAATCAGGGGGGTCATGAGAAGCATGAACTGGTAAGGCTCGGAGTATCCATCCAGGGGAAAAGGAGTAACCTGTGCAATCAGGTGAGCGATCAGAAAGAATGGGATGATCAGCAGCGCAAGCCCCATGGTGGTGGGTAATACCCATTGGCCTGAAGGGGATTTTTTGGGGAAGGAACCGTAATGGATGCGTGATTCGGGGCTTTCCGGATCATAATTACTTAAAGTCAGATCGTGGTGGATAAAAAACGCCGTGATATATCCGTAATATGAAAGGCCGTCCCCTCCCAGCACTGCATTGGGCTTTTTCCAATCGGCCTGAATGATCTCGATGACCATCACAACCAAAACCACTCCCAGCAAAAAAATCTTTGAACATCTCCCCGAAATGCAGGATATCCGGTTCACAGGCCTCAGTACTCCCTCTGAGAAACTTGGCTTCAGATCAGAACTCTTCCTGCGTATCTTCGAAACGGAAGTTGTTTCGGGCTTCTTTATCATACTTATCACAGTCTATCTCAACAGACAGAGGCTTCAGCGGTTTCTCGAAGTCACCCAATAAAAAATTCAGGGTACTGTCGGAATAAACCTGTTTCATATAGAGGGCCCAGACAGGAAGGGCCATATTGGCTCCCTGACCCAGGGCCAGTGTCCTGAAATGGGCCGAACGGTCCTCACATCCCACCCAGACACCTGTGGTCAGATCGGGTGTGATCCCCATGAACCAGCCGTCGGAATGGTTGTTGGTTGTTCCTGTCTTGCCTGCGATGGGGTTTTCAAATTCGTATTTCAGCTTCAGGCGGATCCCGGTTCCATACTCCACCACTCCTTTCATCACTTCAAGCATCAGATAGGCAGTTTCTTCACTCATGGCTTCCTGCTGCCTGGGTATGAACGCCTCAATCACATTGCCATGACGGTCTTCGATCCGGGAGATAAAAACCGGCTCAATATAGATACCCTTGTTGGCAAATGTGTTCATGGCTCCCACCATCTCATAGAGGGAGAGGTCAGAGGATCCCAGCACGATGGCGGGTACAGGATCCATGGGGCTGGTGACACCCATTTTCTGGGCGATCTTCACCACCGACTGGGGTGAGAACCGTTTGATCAGGTGACCTGAAATCCAGTTATTGGAAGTGGCCAGAGCGTATTTGAGGGTGACCTCCTGTCCCTTGTCCTTGTCTGCAGTGTTCTGTGGCTCCCATGTCTGACCGTTGTCAAGATAGATGACCGGCTGGATATTGGATATCCGGGTACACGGAGACATCCCGTTTTCCATTGCCAGGGTGTAAAGGAAAGGCTTGAAGGTGGATCCCACCTGCCTCTTTCCCTGCGTGACGTGATCATACTGGAAATGCTTGTAGTTGATCCCGCCGACATATGCCCTGACATAACCTGTGGAGGGCTCCACCGACATCAGCCCGGCCTGCAGGAAGAACTTATAGTACCTGATGGAATCCATCGGGGTCATGATCGTGTCGATCTCGCCGTCCCATGAAAAGACACGCATCGGGACTGGGGTGTTGAAGACCAGCCTGATGGAATCTGCGTCCATACCCGACTGTTTCAGTTTCCGGTATCTCTCGGACCTTTGCACGGCCTGTTGCATCAGGTTGCGTATCTCCTGCACTGCATTCCGTTCGAAATAAAACGGCGCATTGGGATACCCCTTCCAATGTTTGAAAAACGCCGGCTGCAGATCCTGGCCCAGATGCTTAGCGATCGCATTTTCTGCGTATTGCTGCAGTCGTGAATCAATGGTCGTATATATCTTCAGCCCATCGCGGTAGAGATCGTACGGCGAACCGTCCGGTTTGTAATGATAGCTGCACCAGTCACGCAGCCGGTTCCTCAGGTATTCCCTGAAATAGGTGGCCAGTCCTGTGATATGATCCTGCCGCATAAAATGTGACATATCCAGGGGGAGTTGCTTCACCGAGTCGTAAACCTGGGAGTCGATGAATCCGTATTTCTGCATCTGGCCGAGCACGATATTCCTTCGGAACAGGACGGTATCCGGACGGCGGATGGGATTGTAGTATGCAGGATTCTTCACCATGCCCACCAGCATGGCGGACTGTTCCAGGGTGAGCGAGTCCGGTGGCAGGTCGAAGTAGGTTTTGGCGGCTGACTTGATCCCGACGGCATTATTGATGAAATCGATCTTGTTCAGGTAGAGGGTGAGAATTTCATTTTTGGAGTACCGCTGCTCCAGCATCAGGGAGATGATCCATTCATTTAGTTTCTGGCGGATCCTCAGCAACGCCGATTTGGGCCGTTCATGGAAAAGCAGTTTGGCCAGCTGCTGTGTGATCGTGCTGCCCCCGCCACGGTTGGTGCCCGTCAGCACCCCTGAAAACGCCCTGAGCAAGGCCTTGAAATCAATGCCTGAATGGGAAAAGAACCGGATATCCTCAGTGGCCACAAGAGCCTGTACCAGGTGTGGAGACAGCTCGCCGAATACCGCATCGGAACGGTTTTCAATAAAGAACTTGCCCAACAGTACATGATCCGCACTGTAAACCTCTGATGCCAGGCAACTTCTGGGATTTTCAAGCTCCTCGAAGGAAGGCATGTAACCCAGTCTTCCCGTTGCAATCATCGTAAAAAGGATCACAAGCAACAGGATGAATCCCGCATATGAAATCCAGAATATCCACAGATATTTTCTGAATTTGCTGCTAATCCTACCCCGGATCAGATCATCCAGCCCTGGTCCCTTCATGATTTTCGGTCTCGGAAATAATGCGAATGAAAATAGTCCTCAACGAGGAACCCCAAAACTATGAAATTATTATCTGATCAACTCAATTCTGAGCATATTCAGCGCAGATAGGGCTGCCTGGCGGATGTTTCTGCCGCGGTCGGTGCCGAACGAAAATTTCCGGGTGGAGCTTCCATGAGGCCCGGCCAAAGCGATCCATGTGGTTCCCACCGGTTTCTCTCCGGAGCCCCCGGAGGGTCCCGCGATTCCCGAAGTAGCCAAACAGTAGTCCGTTCCGAACAGTTGCCTGCACCCGGAGGCCATTGATGCAACGATCTGTTCACTCACGGCACCGAAGGTCTTCAGGATACCTTCATCCACACCCAGCACGCCTGTTTTGATGTCGTTGGCATATGCAATGGCTGATCCCCTGAAATATTCTGAACTGCCCGGCACAGAGGTGATCAGGTGACTGATATATCCCCCTGTACAGCTTTCAGCTGTTGACAGTGTGCGTTTTTTTTCGAGGAGCAGCCGCCCAATCAGCTGTTCGAGACTGTCCGGTTCATACCCGATAATGAAATCAGGAATAATACGTGCCAGCTTACCGGTTTGTTCCTCAACCTCTCTTGCCAGTGCTTCATGATTTGTGCCGGTGGCGGTGATCCTGAGCCTTACGAGGCCGGGTTGCGGCAGGTAAGCCAGCCGGAAATGCCCTGGCAGTTGTACTTCCCAGTGCTCCAGCATTCCCGCCAGCGCGGATTCCCCGATACCATGGGTCAGGATCGTACGATGTATGATCTCTGCCGGAATGAAGCGTCTTTTCAGTTCAGGTAGGACAAATTCTGTTATCATGGGCCGCATCTCGAAGGGAACCCCCGGCATGGAGAAGCAGATTTTCTGATCCTTCTCGAGCATCATGCCCGGTGCGGTGCCATTTGGATTCCTGATGACGGTGCATCCTTGGGGTACCAGTGCCTGGCTCAGATTAAGAGGGTTCATGGGGATACCCCTTCGCCTGAACATTGCCTCCACATCTCTCAGCACCTCATCGTCCTGAACGAGACGGGTGTTGAAGAACTGACACAGGGCCTCCTTGGTGACATCGTCCCGGGTGGGTCCGAGACCACCGGTCATCAGGACGACCGGGTTCCGGTCAAAGGATTCCTGCAAAACCCCCAGGATATCCTCAGGGCGATCCGGTACAATGGTGATACGGCCTGTGACAAATCCTGCCAGATTAAGCTGCTCGCCTATCCATGAGGCATTGGTGTTTACCACCTGGCCGATGAGCATCTCATCCCCGATGTTGACAATTTCTGCTTTCATTCCTTTAATGGTTCGAATGGTCAGGGATATATGTTTCCATGATTACCCAAAATTATTAATGAATATTTTTGTCCACTTCAGGCAGCAGACAGTCAATCCGTAACAGAACCTCCAACCGGTCTGCCCTGCACCTTTGATGCGAAATTATTTTTTTTTGACCGAACCCTATAAAGCGGAAATAAAATGAGCCACCTGTCGCCATCTGAACTGATCCTTCACCCGGACGGAAGTATCTATCATTTGAAACTGAAGCCTGACCAGCTTGCAGACACCATTATTCTGGTGGGTGATCCGGCCAGGGTATTGTTGGTTTCGGCACATTTTGACCGGATCACCCACCGCTCCGTCAACAGGGAAATTGCAGTGCACACCGGAATACTGAATAACCGGGGGATCACTGTGCTTTCAACGGGGATGGGAACAGATAATATGGATATTGTGCTGAACGAGATTGATGCGCTCGCATCCATTGATCTGCAAAAACGGGAATATTTACAAACCCCCAGAAAACTGAGGCTGATACGAATAGGCACTTCCGGGGCCATCCAGGCCGGGATTCAGCCCGGGACTCCGGTCATTTCGGAATTCGGGCTTGGCCTGGACGGCCTGATCCATTTTTACAAAGATTCAGGACGTGTGGTGGAGGAAGAGATGACAGAGACATTCATCAGGGAATCCGGCTGGCCCGGGAGGCTTCCCAGGCCCTATGCCGTAAAGGCACCCGGACATCTCTACAATCAATTGCACTTGGATTATACTTCCGGAATAACGGCGACCGCACCGGGTTTCTATGCGCCCCAGGGAAGGGAGCTCAGGCTCCATACGGCCTATCCCGATCTCAACCAAAGGATTAGCCGGTTTGAATGGAAGGGAAGAAAAGTCCTCAACTTCGAGATGGAAACATCCGCGTTCTATGCCCTTGCCTCCATGTTGGATTACTCCGCTGTAACGGTATGTCTTATCGTTGCCAACAGGAAATCAGGCCAGTATGTGGAAGACTACCATGCCGGAATGGAATCACTGATCCGTGGTGTTCTGGAGCGCCTGGGCTACTGATAAGTATATTCGTGATTTTTTGTTATTTTGCATTTCAGGACACATCTATCCTGAAGGAAAGGTGAAATTCGATCATTTAAACCTATGGCTCCTCTGAAAATGGCCGTATGGACGCTTCTCAGCCTTTTCCTGATATCGGGCTTGACCGGCTTGCAGGGGCAGACTCCTGTCGGAAAGGATAACCTGGTGAACATCACCAGGCTGGAGGAGAATCTGTCCAACGCCTCGGTCAGTGAGAAACTGGTCATATACAATGAGTTGTCCAAACAGTATCTGCCCATTTCTCCGGATCGGGCGGCAGAATATGCCCGCAAGGCTCTGGATTTTGCCGTGATCCTCGAAAACCGGCAGGAGGAGCTGTCCGCTCACTATTGGCTTGGACTGGCCTTGCTCGAGACATATGAATACCATGAAGCCCTGGACCACTTCGGCGAAGCATTGGCAATCTACAGACTCATGGGAAACAAGGTGGCGGTGTCCGATATTTTGCTGGCTGCAGGCAAAGCCTGGAGCGCTCTCGGAGATCAGCCGGTTGCTATTCAATGTCTCGAAGAGTCGGTAGAAATTGAAAAGGAAGGAGGGAGCCCGGAAAGACTCTCAGATCGCTTTGTTGAACTGGGAGATGCCTATTATGCAGATGGGCAGTACCTCAAATCCCTGGAGAGTTATCAGCAAGGCCTTGATCTGGAAACCGGCATCGGGCGTACCCAGAGGACGGCTGTTTTCCTGAATAAGATGGGGGTGGTTTACTTCGACCTGGGTAACTATGAAAAAGCCCTTGAGTATTACCTGAAATCCCTCAATCTGATGGAAGAACTGGATGACCGTCAGGGCATTGCCCGTGCCATGAACAATATCGGGCTGGTTTATCATGAATGGGGGAACAATGAAAAGGCACTTGAATACTATCACAGGTCCTTGCAGATTGAAGAGGAGCTGGGAAACATAAAGGGAATGGGAGCCTCGTACAATAACATTGGGATTATATACAGCGACTGGGGGCAGAATGAGCTCGCCATCGATTATTACCAGAAATCCCTGGAAATCGATCGCAGATACAGGGACATAACAGGGATCGCACAGTCATTGAACAACATCGGGGAGAGCTATTTTGAGCTGGGTGAACATGAAAAAGCACTGGAGTACCTCATGGAATCACTCGGTATGGAGCTTGAGCAGAACAACCGGATGGGAATCGCCCAGTCGTACCAGACCATCAGCGAAATTCATTACCGGCTTAAAGATTTCCCGCAAGCCATGTCATATCTTCAGAAAAGCATGGCCATTTCCGATTCCCTCAAGCTGATTCCGGTCATGATGGATAATTATAAGTTGATGTATCTGATACAATCTGACCAGAATAATCACCGGGAGGCACTGCGATCATATCTCCGTTATTCCAGCCTTAAAGACTCCATATACACCGCCGACTTCCACAAGAAGCTCGCAGATGTTCAGGTGGCTCATGAGATGGAGCTTCAGGACCGGCAAACCCGCGAACTGAGGGAGGATAACAGTCAAAAAGAGCGTGAAATAAGGATGCAAAGACTTTATCTTTTCATCATTTTTTCCCTCATGATTGTCTTTGCATTCCTCGTTTATTTTGATATCAGGGCTAAGCAACGTGCCAACAAGGCACTTCAGAAGAAAAACGATGAAATCCTCGATCAGCAGCGGCAACTGGAATCAGCACTCGAAAAGCTCTCAAACAGCGAGAAGAAATACAGGAATCTGGTCATGAATGCACCTACGGGTATTTTATATATGGATGTGAGGGGAAATATTCTGGAGATCAACAGAATGCTTCTTGAAATTCTGGGTTCCCCAGGAGAGACGGAAACCCGGCGCATCAATTGCATGGAATTCCCCCCCCTGGTGGAAGCAGGAGTGGCCGATGACATCCGGAAGTGCATCAAGACCAGGAAAACCATATTCAACGAAAAGCCCTATACCTCCAAGTGGGGAAAGAAAATTTACGTCAGGTATTATCTGACGCCGGTCAGTAATGAAGAAAATGCGGTTACCCACATCATTTTCAACGTAGAGGATTTTACTGACAGAAAAAATGCAGAACAAGCCCAATTCGAATCGGAGAAGAAATATCGTCACCTGGTGGAGAATTTTCTTCAGGCCATGTTTGTGATCAGGGGGGGAATGTTGCTTTTTGCCAATGCCCGGATGACAGAACTGGCGCAATACTCGCCAGAGGATCTGTATGCGGAAGGAGCCGACTGGTTGAAAAAAATAGTGCACCCTGAGGATTATGCCCTGGCCCTGGAACAGATCCATGGCCGTATGCGCCGTGAAAGCAGTGTTGAGGTCACAGAGGTGAGGTTCGTTCGGAAGGACGGGGAAGTCCGCTGGGTCGAATTGCTGGTTTCCGACATGGATTGGCTGGACAGGCCCGCCGTGCTGGCGGTTGCCATGGACATCACAAGCAGGAAAATAGCTGAAAATATTTTAATGGAATCGGAGATGAAACTCCAGGAGGCCAATGCAGCTAAAGACAAGCTGTTTTCAATCATCGCCCATGACCTGCGGAATCCTTTCAACGCCATCACCGGTTTTGCCAGCCTTCTCTACGAGTCTTACGAAACGCTTGACGAACAGACCAAAAGGCAGTATATCAGGAATATATATGATGCAGCAGACAACACCTTCAGGTTGCTTCAGAACCTTCTCGACTGGTCGTTATCACAGACAGGAAAGCTTGTTTTTAATCCGCAAGTACTTGATCTGACCCCTATAGTCAGGGAAACGGTCAGCTATATGCTTCCCTCTGCTGAACGCAAAAATGTCAGGGTCGGAATTTCATTGCCGAAGGATATCAAAGTTTTTGCGGATGAGAATATGGTCAGGACCGTGATCCGGAACCTCTTTTCGAATGCGGTAAAATTCACCCTACCATCTGGCACGGTTAGCATCGAATACGGTATGCTGGACGGCAGGGTCCAGATCAGATTCACCGATACGGGAATCGGCATTGACCCTGAGGATCTGGATAACCTGTTCCGGCCTGACAAGCAATACAAGTCCTCACGGACCAGCGGGGAGCAGGGATCCGGGCTGGGGCTGATGCTTTGCAAGGAGTTTGTTGAAAAAAACGGAGGAGAGATCACGGTGGAGAGCGTGAAGGGGCAGGGAAGTGTTTTCACATTTACACTTCCGCTTGCACCTTCCTCGTGAAGTCGGCTTATCTTTGCTCCTTCAGGGTAATATTTTATCATTAGCCCTGTTAATCAATCCATGTCCGCGGAGAGGAACCATATGGAACTTGATGCACTGATTCGTTTACTAGACGAACCTGACCAGATGATCTACGGAAAGATCCGGGAAAAGATCCTGTTATATGGAACGGAGGCCATTCCCCGGCTGGAACACGCATGGGACAATTCCTTTGAAGGGATCATTCAGGACCGTATTCTTGAGATTATCCATCGAATTCAGATGGAAAACCTTTTCGTGGAGCTTGGTCGATGGAGGATGCTGGAGAGTCATGATCTCCTCAGGGGTTATTTTCTGATCAGCAGGTATCAGTATCCTGATCTCAGGGAGAAGGATATCCGTGATCAGATCGACCAGATCCGGAAGGATATCTGGCTTGAACTTAACAGCAACCTTACGGCCCTGGAGAAGGTACAGGTGATCAATCACATACTGTTTGACATACACCAGTTCAGCGGCAACAAAACCAATTTCGAGGCCCCTTCCAATTTCTTCCTTAACGAAGTGCTTCAAACACGAAAAGGCAATACCCTGTCCCTGGGCATTTTGTATATTTTGTTGGCCAGAAGTCTGGATATGCCGGTATTCGGTGTGGACCTTCCGCAGTATTTCATCCTTGCGTATGCCGATTTGGAATATGAAGGTGCGCTTGAAATGGTCAGGGATGACGAAGTGCTGTTCTATATCAATCCGTTCAACCGTGGCGCGGTCTTTACGCGCCGCGAAATAGAGCTGTTCATCAGGCAGATGAAGATTACGGAACAAAAGTCTTTTTTTATTCCCTGTGATCATCTGACCATCATCCGGCGGGCCATGGAGCAACTGATACATGCCTTTGAGAAAAGTGGAAATCCCCAGAAGGCGGAAGAACTCAGAAAGCTCAATCAGGCACTTGATTGATCCGGCTTTGGCGGAATACCCTTCCCAGTGTCTTTAGAATCACGGAAAGATCCTTGAAAAAGCTTCGGTTTTCGATATATTTGAGGTTCAGTGCAATTTTGGAGGGCATGATTTCTTCGATGTAGGCCTTTTCAGGATCGGCATAACGTTCAAGGATCCCGTTTTCATCTGCAAAAGCTATGGATACCGGATCGGTGAGACCCGGCCTGACGGTGAGAACTTTCTTTTGGGATTCTGTGTACAATTCAACATATTTCCTGACCTCAGGACGGGGGCCGACGAAACTCATCCGGCCGGAGAGGATGTTGACCAGTTGAGGCAGTTCATCCAGTTTATGCTTTCTGAGCCATCTGCCGGCCCCGGTGATCCTTGGGTCTCCGGGCAGCGTCAGAAGTCCCTTGTTCATGGAGTTACGGTGCATCGACCGGAACTTCAGCAACCAGAACTCCTTCCCGTAGCGGCCTACCCGACGTTGCCGGAAGATGACCACTCCCGGGGAATCGATTGCTATCCAAATGGCGATTACCATGAAAAGCGGCAGGAGGGCTATGATACCCAGCAGGGAGCCTGCTATGTCGAAAAGCCTTTTGGCCATGTGTATGAGGAAAAGAAGGGATCAGCCGTGCATGCTGCGGAACTGCCTGATGAACCGGACGTCGTTTTCAAAGAAAAGCCGGATGTCGTCAATCTGGTACTTCAGCATGGCGGTTCTTTCAATCCCGATACCGAAAGCAAACCCGGAATATTTTTCACTGTCAATCCCGCAGTTCTCCAGTACATTCGGGTCCACCATGCCACATCCGAGGATTTCCACCCACCCTGAGTACTTGCAAACGCGGCAGCCTTTACCACTACAGATGAGGCAGGAAATGTCCATTTCTGCCGAGGGCTCTGTAAAAGGAAAGTAGGATGGCCGGAACCGGATACCGATTCCTTCCCCGAAAAGTTCTGACGCGAAATAGTACAGGGTTTGTTTCAGATCTGCAAATGATATATCCTCGTCGATATAGAGGCCTTCTATCTGGTGGAAGATACAGTGTGCCCGGGCTGAAATTGCCTCGTTCCTGAAGACCCTGCCCGGGAAAATGTTCCGTATCGGAGGCTTTTGTCCTTCCATGACCCTTATCTGGACAGATGAGGTATGGGTTCGCAGCAGAATGTCAGGACTTTTTTCAATGAAAAAGGTGTCCTGCATATCCCTCGCCGGGTGGTCGGCAGCGAAATTCAGTGCGGTGAAGTTATGCCAGTCATCCTCTATCTCAGGCCCCTCCTGGATCGTAAATCCCATCCTGGAAAAGATACCGTTCATTTCACGGCCGACGATAGAAACCGGATGCCCCGCGCCCAACTCAAGGAAATTTGCCGGCAGTGTAAGATCCGTGTCCCGGTCGGCCTTCCGGGGGTCCTGCTTCTTCAGTTCTGAATGCTGTTCGAGCTTCAGCAATACAGCCTGCTTCAGAGTGTTCACCATTTGCCCTGCCTGCCTTTTACGGTCGGCGGGAAGGTCTTTCATCTCTGAAAAAAGACCGGTGACGATGCCCTTCTTGCCTAGCCAATGCACACGAAACGCTTCCAGTTCCTCCCTGTTCGAGGGGGAAACCCCGGATATCTCTTCCAGGTATTGGCGGATGATTTCTTCCATTATTTATTCAAGGATCTTGATCGTCATGGTCACCGGCTCCACGGGGCGGTCACTGGCGTCGGTTTTTACCGAAGCGATCTTATCGATCACATCCATGCCATCAACCACTTCTCCAAAAACGGTATAGGCGCCGTCGAGGAATGGCGTTCCGCCAGAATGGATATAGGCCTTTTTTTCTTCTGAT
This sequence comes from Bacteroidales bacterium, assembly GCA_016939365.1. Classification (GTDB taxonomy): domain Bacteria; phylum Bacteroidota; class Bacteroidia; order Bacteroidales; family JAFGHD01; genus JAFGHD01. The sequence continues at coordinate 31,687 of JAFGHD010000084.1, forward strand.
GAAAACTCCCTGCCGGTATTGGCTCCCATCATATACAGATCCGCATCCGTGTATGTTTTACCCTGCACAATATAGAACTGTGAACCGGAAGAGGCTTTTTCCGGATTCACCTGGTCGGCCTGACGGGCGGCAGCCAGGGCTCCTTTTTTATGGAAGAGGCCCGGTACGAACTCTGCGGGAACCTTATAACCCGGGTCCAATCTTCCGTCTGCATTTTGTCCTCCCTGGATCATGAATCCCTTGATTATGCGGTGAAACGGAGAGCCCTCGTACCAGCCTTCATTCACCAGCTTGATGAAATTGTCCCTGTGCTGGGGTGTTTCATCGTACAAAACCGCCTTTATATCCCCAAAGGATGTGCTGATCAGTATCATGGTGCGTTCCTCGTTTGGTTTATCCTGGGAATAGCAGGTTGCAGCCACAAGTGTGGCCAGGATCAAAAGTGACTTTTTCATATTGAATTGTCATTGGGGTTTTTTTTCAATAATACGGACATTCATTTTCACATCCTTGAGCGGCTTGTCCATGGCATCTGTCTGAACGGTTGCGATCCTGTCGATCACTTCCAGACCATCAACCACTTCTCCGAAAACCGTATACTGGTAATCGAGAAATGGGGTGCCGCCGATAGTCCTGTAGATTTCCCGCTGTTCATCGGAATACTTGAATTTACCCTGGTTCTCGGTCATGGTGATCTCCTCGTCAGTGACCTTTCTCCCCTGTACGATGTAGAACTGGCAGCCGGAGGATTCGCGGGCGGGATTCACATGATCGCCCGTCCTGGCTGCGGCAATTGCCCCCTTTTTGTGGAAATACTCCGGGACGAATTCTGCCGGGATTCGGTAATCCGTATCCAATCCGCCCTTGCCGGCTCCGCCCTGGATCATGAAACCGTTGATCACCCGGTGGAAGACCGATCCGTTATACCAGCCCTCCCTGGTCAGCTTGATGTAATTATCCCTGTGATGCGGTGTCTCCGGGTAAAGGATCGCCTTCATGTCACCGAATTCAGTACTGATCAGGATCATGATATCCTCTTCGGACTGATCCGGGGTCTCAGTGCCTGTTGTCAATTGTTGTCCGGGTATTTCTTCCTTTTGTTCCATTATGGAAGTATCCGCCGGTGCATTGTAGGGATCATTTCCTTCTGTTCCGGCAGGTCTGTTGCATCCGGACCAGATCAAAACCGGGATCCATACTGATAAAAACAAGTACCTCTTCATTTTTTTCTGGATGATGGTGATAAACGATCCGCAAAGTTAGAAAATATCCGTTCTGGTTTTTCCCAAGAGGCAATGGGCCTGATCAGGGATTCCTGGCTTTATAGCATCTTCGGCAAAGCGGCACATAGCTGTCGGTTTCTCCCAGAAGCACGAGCTTTTTTTCAGATGCGGTTCTGAAGGAATAGTGAGCCAGATTGCCACACTCCATACAGATGGCGTGCACCTTGGTAACGAATTCTGCGGAAGCCAGGAGGCTGGGCATCGGACCAAAAGGCTTCCCCTGGAAATCCATGTCCAGTCCCGCAACGATGACCCGTATGCCCTGGTCTGCGAGGATGTCACAGACGGACACCAGCTCGATATCAAAAAACTGGGCTTCGTCAATTCCCACGACATCCACCCCGGATGCCAGCAGAATGATCTGTGAGGCGGCTTGAACCGGGGTCGATTGGATCATCGTTTCATCGTGGGAAACAACATGCTGCAGGTCGTAACGTACATCCAGGGCTGGTTTGAATATCTCCACCTTTTGCCTGGCAATGCGTGCGCGTTTCAACCTGCGGATGAGCTCCTCAGTCTTGCCCGAAAACATGGATCCGCAGATTACCTCTATCCATCCGCGCCCATGCATCTCACCCGTAATGTGCTCCATGTACATCTTTCAGTCAGGAAATCAGTATTTTTGTGGTCCGGTGACATGGCGCTACCCTTGCCCGGAGGCTTCTGACGCCAGATGTTACGGGACTCGCTAAGTTAGTCTATTTAATGATTATGGAAAAAGTGACCCTGGGATTATACTGATGCTGTTTGATTTTGCCTGTCTGCCTGTCCAACGATTTATCTGCCTTCCTGGAGGAAGACAGGTCGAAGTCATGACAGGCAGGCGAAGCAAAATCAAACAGCATCAGCATATTTCAGACGATAAATGTCTGAATTTTAAAACTAACGAAATCAGACAGTTTAAATTTGCAAACCTGATTTCCGTCAGTATAAATTCATTTCAGCAAGATGAAAAAGGAAGACACGCTTCATAAAATGTCGAAACTCTCCTCAGGAATTCATGAGTTGCTTCAATCCTGGAGCAGTGGAAAGGTTGAGATCCACCGGATCAGTGTGGACCTGATGATGCAAAAATTGCGTGATCTGTATGATCTGGCAGGGAGTCTGAAGGATGTCGTGAGTGCCGGTTCCGGTGTTACACCTGACAGTGGGGAGGAGCCCCCTGCATCCCCTCCTTCAATAACCGGGAAAGCAGCAGAAATGAGGGACAAACAGGATGGCGGTGAGCCCGCACCGCCCAGGGAAAAGGAAGACCGGTATACAGGCTCCAGCAGTCAGGATCTTTTCTCTGGGGTAAGCCTGGCAGACCGTTTTTCAGCGGGAAGCCCCACCGTTGTGGATTCTCTTGCCAGGGATCAGAAGGGCAAATCTGTAGGTGAGGTTGTGAAGCCCGGTCAGCACCGGGACCTGAAATCCCTGATCGGTATCAACGAAAAGTTCTTTTTCATCAATTACCTTTTCAATGGGAGCATGAAAGACTACCAGGAGGCCATCGCTGAGGTGGAATCGGCATCGGGACATGAGCATGCCCGGATTCTGCTGGAAGGGCTCTCCAGCCGTTACGGCTGGTCACCGGACAGTGAAGCTGTGTTACAACTGAAAAAACTGGTACTGGAGGTCTGTTTTGAAGAATAACCATCACCTTCTCCCGCCCATCAGGCGCATCCTCTCGGTTTTCCTGGTTCTGCCCATTGTGTATTGTCGAACCGGAGCGCAGGACCTGGGATATGTCCGTTCGTTGATGGACACACTTACATCGGAGGTTATGTGTGGCAGGGGTTGTTCCGGTTCAGGCGATCTGAGGGCCGCCCGATTTCTGGCCTCCGAATTTGCCAGGCTGGGGATGCATCCGTTCAACGGGGAGTATTGCCAGCCTTTTTCGCTGCAGATCAACACCTATCAGGATTCGATCCATGTGGCGGCGGATTCCGAATGGCTTGACCCGGGCAACGATTTTGTTGTCCTGCCGTATTCGCCCACTGCAGAAGGAACATACGAGCTGACCTGGTTTTTATCTGACAGCAGCGGAAAGCCAAATCCACCGGAAGAAACGGGCTTGACGGATCTTACCGGCAAGGTGATCATCACCGACCTTGAGGAAAAGGAGTTTTGCGATTCCGCGCTTCAAGCAGCCGGTATCATTTTCATCCTGCCTCCTGAAAGGGATGTCTGGTGGCATGTGGCCCAGGCTGGGGAGGTAAAAGATTATTTTGCCCTCAGGGTGCGTTCAGGCAGCATTCCTGAAGGGACCAAAACCGTCACAGTCTCGTGGCGGAACCAGTTTTACCCGGATTATAAGACTCAGAATGTGATCGGATATCTGCCCGGCAAAGCCCGGCCCGGCCGGTTTCTGGTTGTCACCGCACATTATGACCATCTGGGAGCCATGGGACAGGTAGTATTCCCCGGGGCCCATGACAATGCGAGCGGAACTTCCATGATGCTTGATCTGGCAAGGTATTTCAGCACACCGGAACACAGGCCTGATCTTTCAGTGGCCTTCATGGCCTTCGGAGCGGAGGAGGCCGGATTGCTGGGATCCATGCATTATATCGGTCATCCCTTGTTCCCAATGGACAGCATCTCTTTTCTGGTAAACCTCGATATGGTTGGATCGGGCAGTGAGGGGATCATGGTTGTGAACGGCAAGGTTCACAGCCAGGAATTCAGCCGGCTTGAAGAGCTCAACCGCAGGCACGACTATCTCGTTTCCGTCCGTTCAAGGGGCGAAGCCGCCAACAGCGATCACTTTCCATTTCATGCAAGCGGTGTCCCGGCCTTTTTTATTTATACTCTGGGCCCAGAATGTACTGAATACCACACCATTCATGATACCCCGGAGAAGGTTCCCTTCACGGAATATGAATCTTTTTTCAAATTGCTGACCGGTTTCATTGAAACCTTCAGATAAAGACATGGGCAAACTGACCATCGTACCGACCCCTGTGGGGAATCTTGCCGATATGACCTTCAGGGCAATAGCGGTCCTCAGGGATGCGGACCTGATCCTGGCTGAGGACACCCGGATCACGGCACGTCTTCTGAAGAAATACGGCATCACTACACCCATGCAATCCCATCACAAGTTCAATGAGCACAAGACGGTTGAGGCGATCACCGGGAAACTGGCGGCGGGTATGAATGTTGCGCTCGTCAGTGATGCCGGAACACCGGGGATTTCTGATCCGGGATACCTGCTTATCAGGGCATGTCTGCAGGCTGAGGTGGAGATAGAGTGCCTTCCGGGCCCGACAGCACTCATCCCCGCCCTGGTCGTATCCGGGTTACCCTGTGACCGTTTCACCTTCGAGGGTTTTCTGCCCCAACGGAAAGGGCGGGCGGCACGGCTCAGGCTGATGGCCGAAACCCCACATACGGTAGTCTTCTTCGAATCGCCGTTCAGGCTTGTCGCAACCCTCCGGCAACTGGCAGAACTCTGTGGCCCGGACAGAAACGCATCCGTTTCACGCGAGTTGTCAAAGATCCACGAAGAAACCATCCGGGGAACCCTTGGAGAACTGACAGAATACTTTAGCAACCGTCAGATCAGGGGAGAGATTGTGGTGGTGATCCAGGGAACCGGCAAGCCCTGAATCCGGCTGACCCGCCTGTCCGGGGACGTACACAGGTGTTGTATTCCGAACGGTATTTCATGCTTATTTTTCAGGAAGCAGAAGCTTAAAGATCACATATCCTGATTTTTCTTCTCCATGGCATGGTATTCGATGCTTCATTTTTGTAATGTCAAACAAATCACATTTTGAACCTCTTCAATATAATGAAATAAGGTATTCACTCCTCTAATCCTCTTTTTTCTCCCACCTTTGATGTTGGATGATGCATTGCGCTGAAGTCCCGGTACCTGCCGGGACTTTACTTTTTATCTGATAAATTTGATCTGACATGGGATGATGTAGCTGAAGCGGTTTTTGTAAATTAGCCCATTGGAAGTTGAGCAGAAGAATGCCTTATAAACCAGCACAAGATGTTTTGATCATGAGCAGGAAATCCACAAAGAACCCGGAATTTTTCATTCCCATGCCGGAAAGCGATGGTCAGCTGCCTCTTTTCAGCCATACCATTCCTGCCGGATTTCCCTCTCCCGCAGAGGATTTTCTTGAAAAACGCCTTGATCTGAACGAGCATCTGGTCACCAACGGACCGGCTTCCTTTCTGGTCAGGGTGAAAGGGGAATCGATGGTGGGCGCCGGAATTCAGGATAACGACATCCTGGTGGTGGATCGCTCCCTTGATCCCCTTCCGGGGAAAGTGATCCTGGGTGTCCTCAACGGGGAATTCACGGTTAAAAGACTGGAGAAGGCCCATGACCGGATATTCCTGGTGGCGGAAAACGAACGTTTCCCGAGAATCGAACTCCGCGAGGGAATGGACTTTCAGGTTTGGGGGGTGGTTACCTGGGCATTGCACCGCATGACCTGATCAATTGTGGATGATGAGGAGCTCGCCGTCAAAATCCGTACGGTATTGTTTCAGGGGGAGAGTTGCCGGCCCGTCGAAAGGACTGCCGTCGATCAGATTGAAACGGGACATGCAGCAGGAATCAATGGCGGTAATGCCCGAGGGCTCCACCTCCACACGGGCACATTCACGTTCCGGATCGTAAGTGCATGTTCTTTCATATGCTGAGAAGGAATAGGTATCGTTCCTGTATAGGATGATCCCGCGGTATCCATGTCCGTTGATATACTTGAAACCTCCGATATTGATGAAATCGAGGCTGTTTGGATATAAAGTCACATAGACGTATACATTGGGTATGTCTGCCTTGGTACCATCGTCTTTTTTTCCGCAGGAGAACAGGGTAATGGTCAGGATGGCGGCCAGCACTTCAGCCCATTTGGCAATGGCTCTTTGGGGCATGATGAAGAGGCGATTTGATAACAAAGTTACGTTATTAATGCAAACTGTCGTTGTCATCTCAGCAATATCCGGATGAAAATTGCAAGAATCCCTAAAAGGGCAATCCTTCTCTTCCTGACCGTGGTTATACTGATCCCAACCATGGAAAATTGCAGGAGCCATCAGGTGCTGGCAGCCCAACGACAGGCTGAAAGGGTTCAGCGCAATCACATCAGAGAGGAAGAGAAAATTCATCGTGCTGAACTGAAACAACACTGGAAAATGCAGGACAAGGAAACCCGGAAGCGGATGAAGAAATCGAAACGAAAGGCACGAAAGATGAACCGGAGGCTGAGGTACGAATTCTTTCTGTGGAGATGGCTGGGTTTTTAGTTCAGCCGGAGGAACATCATGGCCTGTTTTACGTACAACCATCCGATGCTTTCACTTTTCCACAACAGGCTACTTCGCCACTTCACATCACAGGTTTGGATCATCAGCCTGTTGTGTCTGACGGCATATTCGCAGCAGCAGTTGACGGATACTAAATTCCAGAGATTATTCTCCGAGAACAGCAAGCTGGAAAAGGGCCTTTCCCAGAACTGGGTTTACTGCATTCTGCAGGATCAGATGGGCTACATGTGGTTCGGCACATGGGAAGGCCTGAATAAATATGACGGGTACAGGTTTATTATCTATAATGTCGATGACGGATTATCGGATCATACGGTCAATTGTATTCTTGAGGATATGGACGGGTATCTTTGGGTGGGTACGGATAATGGCCTGAATCGTTTCGACAGGAAAAGCAGCCGGTTCATTCAATTCTTCAATCAACCCGGGGATTCGGCCTCCCTGGTGGACAACAAGGTGAATGATATCGTCCAGTCCCGTGACGGCCGGATTTGGATTGCGACGGCTGCCGGATTGAGTATGCTTGAACCGGGCTCTCATCAGTTCAAATCTTATTTTATCGCCCCCCAGGACTACAATAGCCTGAGAAGCAACTATTTTATAGATATTTATGAAGATTCCGGAGGTATCCTGTGGATTTCATCCACTTACGGCCTGATCAAATTCAATCCCATCCGGGGGCGCTCCACACGGTATTACAATATTCCTGGCGACCCCAATTCCCTGAGCAGCAATAATGTGAGGTGTGTCATTCAGGACAGGAATTCCAATTTTTGGATCGCTACCACCCGGGGGCTCGACTTCTTTTCACGGGAGGATCAGCACCTCAGTCATTACAGGCAGGATCCTTTGAATCCGTCAAGCCTGAGCGGTAACTGGGTACGTGTCCTTTATTCAGACAGCAGGGGAAGGATCTGGGCGGGAACCAACGAAAACGGACTGAACCTCTTTGATCCGGCCACAAACAGCTTTATCCGGTTCCATCATCACATCAATGATGAAAGCAGCATCAGTAACAATAAGATTTACAGCATTTTTGAGGACCGTTCATCCAATATCTGGGTGGGAACATTCAATGGTGTCAATAAGATCAGCAGTTATTCCAATGATTTCAACACGATCAGAAGGCTGTCAAATGATGAATACAGCATGAACAACAATATTGTCTGGGGTTTTGCAGAAGACAACCGAAATGACCTGTGGATATGCACTTCCGGAGGGATCAATATTTACGACCGGTCTGGAGGGACCTATTCAAGTATCACTGCGGAAGGGAATAACGGTAATTCTTTATCCGGGAATGATACACGTTCCATTCTTTATATATCTGCGAGGAATGAATTCTGGGTAGGCACATACGGATCGGGCCTGAACCGGGTGGACGCGTTTACCCTCAGTGTGTCACGGTACCGGCAAGATCCAAATGCCAACTCCATCAGCAGTGATTACATCAACCAGATCATACTTGACCGGGCCGGACAAGTATGGATGGCGACCGGTAATGGTGTTTGCAGGTTTGATCCGGCCGACCTCCGTTTCAGGGTGTACCGCCATGATCCGGGAGACACCCTCAGCCTGGGCCATAACATTGTCATTTCCGCACTGGAGGATCAGAGGGGAATCCTATGGTTCGGTACCAACAACGGGATCAGCTGCCTGAACCTCAGCACAGAAAAGTTTCGCAGGTATCTGTCCGGGCCCGACCCTTCTGTCAACCACATTGTCTTTTGTCTCCACCAGGACCGGACAGGGAAGATATGGGCGGGCACATCGGGCTCCGGCCTTTTCAAGCTGGATTCCACCGGTCAGGTTCTCAGGCATTATTCAACGGTCGATGGGATGCCTAACAATATCGTTTATGGAATACTGGAAGACAAGGAAGGGAACCTTTGGCTCAGTACCAACAGGGGTTTATCGAAATTTTATGTCATCGGGGAGCGGTTTGTCAATTATGATGTCACCGACGGACTTCAAAGCAATGAATTCAACCTGGGTGCAGCCTTCCACGGAACCGGCGGAGAATTGTATTTCGGGGGCATGAACGGGTACAACGTTTTTTATCCGGAACGGATCATCCATAATCCCAACAAGCCACAGGTGGTGATCACTGCCTTCCGGAAGTTCAATGAGATACAACCCGGGGAGTTCCTTCACCAGGATACCGTGGTGTTAAGCCACGACGACAATTTCTTTTCTTTTGAGATCTCCGCACTCGATTATACCAATCCCTCAAGGAACAGATACAGGTATATGCTTGAAAACTTTGACGGGGAATGGACCTACACGGATGCCGGCAACCGCATTGCCGAATACAAGAAGGTAAGGCCCGGAACCTATGTATTCCGTGCCAACGGCACCAATAATGACGGGGTCTGGGCAAACGAGGACATCCGGGCTTTTGTCATTGTGAAACCACCCTGGTTTCATTCCTGGGCATTCAGAATCCCATCCGGCATCATTCTCCTCGTCGCCGGCTGGTGGCTGGTTCATAACCGGATACGCCGTATCAGGCAAAAACATGAAGTCGAAAGACATATGCTCGAGATAGAAAAACAAAAGTTTGACCTGGAGCAGAAAGCGCTCAGGTTGCAGATGAATCCCCATTTCATCTTCAATTCGCTGAACTCCATTCAGAGCTATATCATCGAACATGATTCACAGTCTGCCATTCTCTATCTATGGAAATTCTCACAACTCATGAGGCTTATTCTGACCAACTCGGCCAATAAATTCGTCCCCCTGAAGGATGAACTCAAATCGCTCACTTATTATATGGATCTGGAACAGCTCCGGTTTGAAGGCAAGTTTGATTATGAGGTAATAGTGGCACCGGATATCGATGAAGAGTTTGTTGAGATACCCCCCATGATCATTCAGCCTTATGTTGAGAATGCCATCATTCATGGGATTGTCCACAAATCCGGGAAAGGTCATCTGAAGTTGCAGTTCACACATGAGGATGGCCGTTTGCTCTGTGTTGTGGAGGATAATGGCATCGGCAGGGAAAAAGCAGCCGAGATCGCCCTGCAGGATGGTCTTAAAAAGAAGTCACGCGGTATGATGATCACCAAGGCAAGACTCGATATACTGAAACATCAGACCGATGAAGCCTACGAGGTGAAAGTACTGGATCTCAGGGATCAATCCGGAGCTCCGGCCGGCACACGTGTCGAACTGGTCATTCAATTTCATGAGGGATAAACATGAACATGCAGGAAACAACTGAAAAAAGAAGCGAACCCACCCTGATCAGGGCGGTTGTGGTGGAAGATGAAAAGAAATCCAGGGAAACCCTTACCGGGCTCATACGACTGTTTTGCAAGAACGTGGAGATCGTGGCTGAAGCCGACGGTATGCAAACGGGCATTGAAGCTGTGAGAAAACACCTTCCGGATATCATTTTTCTTGACATCCAGATGCCTGACGGAAGCGGTTTTCGTTTGCTGGAGGAGCTGGCTGGTGTGGATTTTGAAGTGATCTTTACCACTGCCTATGACCAGTTTGCGATCAAGGCATTTAAATACTCGGCCATCGATTACCTGCTCAAGCCTATCTTCCCCGATGACCTTATGGATGCCGTTCGCAAGGCGGAGCACAAAATGAAAACCAAGCAGAATGCGCGTAAAGGGATCGAGGTATTGCTTGATAATGTCCGCAGGGCCGGGGACCAGCCCCCGAAAATCGTCCTCTCCACACTGGAGCAGCTCCACGTGGTTGGCGTGGATGATATCATCCGGTGCGAATCGGACAATTACTATACCGTTTTTTTCTTCACCAACGGCAAGAAGCTCATTGTTTCCAGAACCCTCAAGGAGAATGAGGAGCTTCTGTCTGAATACAACTTCATCAGGCCTCACAAGTCACACCTGATCAATGTAAAGTATATCAAGGGATTCCTGAAATCCGAACATGGTCTGATCCTTATGACTGATGGCAGCCGGGTTCCCGTTTCCAGAAGGAAGCGGGAATACATCATGGAAATATTGAGCAGCCTTTGACTTTTTCTGCAGTCATTAGGTTTAAGCCGAAAACTGATTTCAGTATGCCGAAAACTGATCGGCGCTTTTCATAGTGTAAATTTAATGTATATTTACCCGGAATTTTGTCAAGAATGGAAGATTTCCTTATCATATTACTCGGCCTGGCGTGGATCCTTTATTCCTTTTACAGCCGGGGCAAGAAAAGGAAAAAGGCATCAGCCCGAAAGGCAAACGAGGCACCCCGGGAAAAGCGTGACCCATCTCCGGAGAAGATCATCCAGGAACTGTTCGGGATTCCCTCAGGGGAACCGGTTTTTGAGCCCCCCCTGGATGATTCATATGAACCGGAGCCTTCTTTTAAGCCCAAACCGGAAGAGACTGCCAGGAAAATGAAGCCATTTCTGGATTCTGAAATTGAGCAATATCTTGGCGGCCGTTTTGCGGGCGAATCCCATTTCACAAGAGTCAGCCCCGTGGGATCGTTCATGCCGGAATCCCCTGAATCTGTGGATTTTGATCTCCATCGGGCGGTAATATTATCTGAAATATTAAGAGCACCATACATACATTCAGACGGGCATTTTTTTTAATTCGGCAGTAAAAAATTTTGGACGGTAAAATTTTTATTTCATAACTTTACCCACCTTTTGGAGGCGCAATGTATCATCTAACATAAATCTTCATGATATGTTTAGAAATTTACTATTGACGTTTGGAGTCATACTGGCGGCCAGCGTGATGGTTTTTTCGCAAACCGGTACTTTGAAGGGGAAAATTGTTGACAAAGAGACCAAGGAACCCATTCCGTTTGCGAATATTGTTGTTGAACTTGGCGGAACGCTGATCGGGGGAGCCACCTCTGATTTCGAAGGCAACTACATTATCAAGCCCATCACTCCCGGAAAATACGATATCCGGGCATCCTATGTGGGCTTCAGCCCGCTGTTGGTACAGGGCATGGTTATTTCCGCCGACCAGATCAGGTTCTTCGACATTGAGATGCAAAAGACAGCGGAGGAGCTGCCCGAGATCATCGTGGAAGAATATGCCATTCCGCTGATCAACAAGGACGAAACGGTGTCCGGCAACACACTGACCTCAGAGGATATTCAGAAGATGCCCAACAGGTCGGCCAATGCCATTGCTGCAACAGCCGGAGGTGTGGTCTCCCTTGACGGTGGTGTGAGCAACATCCGTGGTGCACGTGCCGACGGAACCATCACCTATATTGATGGTATCCGGGTTCTCGGAAGCGCCACACTACCACAGTCTGCCATTGAACAGGTATCCGTCTTCCTGGGCGGTCTGCCTGCTCAATACGGAGATGCCAGAGGCGGTATTATCAATGTCACCACCAAAGGTCCGTCCAGGAAATTCGGGGCCGGTATAGAACTGGAGTCATCCCAGTTCCTCGATGCTTTTGGCTATAACCGATTGGGATTCAGCATCCAGGGACCGCTCATCAAGGGAAGGAAACAGCAGGAGACCTCCCTGCTCGGATACTTTATCGCCGGAGACCTGAATTACAACATGGACGGACGTCCCACCCACGACGGGATCTATGTGGCTACGGATGCCACCCAGCAAAACATTGAACAGGTACCCCTTCGCCCCACCGGACTCGCCTCGGGAGGGGGAACATTCAGAAATGCCGAATTTGTCCGCCTGAGCGACCTGGAAAAGGTGAAAACCACACCAAATACATCGAATTACGGCGCCAGCATTTCAGGAAAGATTGACGTCAGGACTACCCAGACAACCAACCTGACTTTCGGGGGGCAATACAACTATACCTACGGCAATAATTACAGCTACTATTATTCCATGTTTAACAGTGACAAGAATACCATTACAGAGAACACCACATGGAGGGTTTTCGGCCGTTTCACGCAACGCTTCCCAACAAGCCAGGAAAGCAAATCCCTGATCAAAAACGTATACTATACCCTGCAGGCCGACTTTTCGAAATCTCATGGCAGTTACATGGATCCGGATCATAAGGACGACATCTTCAAATACGGTTATCTGGGGAAATATACCACATATAAAACATCAACCTATGAACTGGGTGACGAAGTGGTGAATGGAGTGCAGTATACGGATGTGCAGATTCTGAACAGCTGGGATTTTGATACACTTTACACCTTCCAGCCCGGACAGTATAATCCGCTCATTGCCAATTATACATCGCAGATATACGATCTTTTTCCGCTCCCGGGTGCCATACAGAATGAAGATGACCTGCAACTGAAGGGCGGCCTGCTGAACGGGCAGGGTCCCCCATCGGTCTACGGATTGTGGGGATCTCCCGGAGCTCTCCAAAGCGGGTACGGAGAATCAGACAATACACAGATATCACTGAATGCCTCCGCGGCCGCAGATATCGGGAATCATGAGATCCGTTTCGGTTTCCAGTATGAACAGCGGATCAGCCGCGGATACAATTATGCCGCCGGCGCCCTCTGGACACACATGCGCGGTCTGACCAACTATCACATCCAGGATCTGGACAAGGCAAATCCTTACCTACTGGAGGAAGATGGCGTATTTCAGGGTTATATCAATTATCCGAGGCTTTATGTCGACTCCCTGCACTATGACTTCGACAAGAACCTCAGGAGAAAGCTCGGCCTGCCCGTCAACGGACTCGACTGGATACTTGTCGATTCATGGGATTTTGAAAGCAAAACCATCCAGTATTATGACAAGGACGGCATCCTGAGGACCATCAACGTCGGTGAAGACCTCTTCACCATTGATATGTTCAGCGCCGATGACCTCCTTTGGGACGGAGCCTATTATGCCAATTATTTCGGTTACGATTACAAGGGCAACAAACTTAAGGAAAGACCAAGCTTCGATGATTTCTTCACCGCAAAGGATGAAAACGGACTTTTCACAAGGGAGATACCTGCTTTCGAACCCATCTACATGGCTGGATATATCCAGGATAAGTTCTCTTTCCGGGATCTGGTTTTTAATATCGGGGTGCGTGTCGACCGGTTTGATGCCAACCAGCCGGTGCTGAAGGATCCGTTCCTTTTCTATCCGGCATATACCGTGGGCGAAGTATCCACTCTTCCCAACGGCGAAACAGTGCAGCACCCGGGCAACATCGGCAGCGACTATGTGGTTTACATCGACAACAAGAACGATCCCAGGAAGATCATGGGATACCGTTTTGAAGACACCTGGTACAACGCCAGCGGGATTGAGATCCAGGACCCCTACATCCTGGACGACGGCAGCGGGATCACCCCTTATCTGAAAGATCCTGACCAGAAGAAGGTCAACAGTTCAGCCTTCGAGGATTACGAGCCCCAGTGGAGCGTCATGCCGCGTATTTCATTCTCCTTTCCCATTTCAGACGAAGCCCTGTTCTTTGCTCATTATGACGTGTTGACCCAGAGACCTACCAGCAGCGTTTACGCTGATCCCTCCATTTATTACTTCATCAATACGATCGGAGGATCGATCAATAATCCAAGCCTGAAGCCCACCAAGACGATCGATTATGAGCTGGGCTTCCAGCAGAAGCTGACCAATTCATCCTCCCTGAAGCTAACCGCTTTTTACCGCGAGATGAGAGACGATATCCAGTTCTACCGTTTCAACGGAGCCTATCCGAGGGATTATTATTCGTTTAATAATATTGACTTCGGGACGGTGAAGGGACTCACAGTGACCTATGACCTGCGGCGTACCAATAATGCCAGGATCAATGCGAGCTACACCCTGCAGTTCGCCGAGGGCACCGGTTCCTCTACCACCACGGCACAGGCGCTGGTCGCTTCCGGACTCCCCAACCTGAGAACCACGAACCCGCTCAACTGGGACAGGAGGCACAACTTCAGCATCCTGATTGATTACCGGTTTGCCGAGGGCAAGGAGTACAACGGTCCCACCGTCAACCGGAAGATCAAGGGAACCGACAATGTGAAATCCACGCAACTGCTCAAGAATACCGGTGTGAACTTCACCGTGACCGGTGGTTCGGGCATTCCCTATACCGCTCAGGAAAATATCCTGGCCTTCAATTCGGCCGGAACCCGGATCCTGAGGGGAACGATCAACGGATCCAGGCTCCCCTGGCAGTTCAGGGTGGATATGCGTGTGGACAAGGAGATTTATCCCAACTGGGGGAAGGAAGGAAAGAAAACCAATGCCTATATCGATGTGTATCTCCAGGTGCTGAATGTGTTCAATACCAAGAACGTGATGGCAGTCTATCCTGCCACCGGGAACCCGGATGATGACGGATACCTTGCTGCCGCCGAATGGCAGAGACAGATCAATGAACAGATTGACCCGCAGTCATACCGCGACCTGTATGCCATCAGGATCAATTCTCCGGGCAACTACAGCGCACCGAGACAGATACGCATGGGGCTGCTTCTCAATTTCTGACCTGCCTGATCTTATGATGTTGCAATTGATGATAAAAAAAATCGGCATACCATGAAAAGAAAGTTACGCATTCTCGCTATCTCGTTGTTCAGCCTGATTTTGATCCTTCCGGGCTTTTCCGAGGAGTATCGTTTCGGTGAATACAAGTCCACGGAAAGCATCAAATCAACGGCGGCGGGGTGTGCTGCTCCATCGGGTTTCAGGTTCCTGCAAATCAATAATGTCAGGGCCAGGATCAACACCGGAGGCGATATGTGGTGGGATCTTCCCGGTGGCATCGGATCACAGTATTATGTTCCTGCCAACGGTTCAGCCACCTCCCTCTTTTCGGGATCGCTCTGGATCGGGGGGCTTGATATCAACAACCAGCTGAAACTGGCCGCCCTCAGGTTCCGCCAGGTCGGCCAGGACTATTGGACGGGTCCGCTGACCGTCGACCGTTCCGCATCCGTGGATGAAGAGACATGTTCCAAATATGACAAGCATTTCGTGATCAAAAGGGAGGAGGTGGAAGAGTTCGTCAACTGGTTTAACAGTGAAAACCCCGACGAGGAGTATCCCGGTTATTCCATACCCACATCCATCCTGGAGTATCCTGCTCACCCTGATCAAACCCTGCAGCAGAATAAATACCTGTCAAAATACCTGGCACCCTTCTTCGATGTGGACGGGGATGGGGAGTATATGCCCAAGGAAAGCGGCGATTACCCCTATTACGACTTTGCCAACAACCTGTGCCCGACGAACCTGTATCCCTATTACCTGGGGGAGGAAACCATCTACACGGGTGTTGTGGATGAAGACGGAAAGAAAGTGCTTGTACCCAAAGGTTCCCAGTATTTCCCGATCCGGACCAGTGAAACATATTATTATCCTACCGATGAAGTTCCGGTGGATTACTTCAACGGCCTTCTTGTCGACCAGGTGCTGAAGGGAGATGAGACTTTCTGGTGGATTTTCAACGACAAGGGAAATTTCCACACCGAGACCGACGGTTCGCCGATCGGGATGGAGATACGTGCCCAGGCCTTTGCCTTCGCTACCAATGATGAGATCAACAACATGACCTTCTATAGTTATGAGATCATCAACCGCTCCACCTATGAATTGACCAAGACCTATTTCTGTCCCTGGATCGATGCCGACCTGGGGTATGCATGGGACGACTATGTCGGTTGTGATGTGAACAGGGGACTGGGGTATGCCTACAACGGCAATGCCGTTGACGGGGGCGGCCAACCGGAAGCTTATGGCGACCAGCCGCCTGCCGTGGGTGTCGATTTCTTCCAGGGACCTTACATAGATCCCGATGGTTACGACAATCCCTCCTTCAGGGGTGACGGGTTATTGGGCCCGACATTCAACGGCGACTGCAGCATCGTATCCTTCGACTCCACCGTGATCAGCATGACATACGGACCAGCCGATTCCCTGGTCACGGGCAATTTCATGGTGATGGCTGCCGCCATCAACGGCGTGAATTTCGGGAACGGCATCATCGACGATGAACGCTTCGGTATGAGGGGGTTCTCCTATCATGACAATGAAGGGGGTGCGCAGGGCGACCCGAGATATGCCGTTGAATACTACAATTACCTTCAGGGTTTATGGCGCTATGGCGAACCCAGGCTTTACGGAGGAACGGCCTATCCGAATACACCCGGGGTGGTAGGCCCTGAGTGCGACTTCATGTTCCCGGGGGAAACAGACCCGTGTAACTGGGGAACGCATGGTGAGCTTCCCAATGGTGGATTTAACCAGGGTGACCTCTACTGGACGGAGGAACAGGTGGGCAACAATCCCGACGACCGCCGTTTCATGCAATCGGCAGGCCCCTTCACACTGAAATCAGGTGCCGTAAACTATATCACCGTGGGTATCCCCTGGGCCAGAGCCATCGCAGGCGGTCCGTGGGCCTCAGTGGAACTCCTCAGGGTGGTGGACGACAAATGCCAGGCCCTTTTCGACAACTGTTTCAAGGTGATCGACGGCCCGGATGCACCGGATCTCTCTTTCCGCGAAATGGACCGTGAACTGATCCTTTACATTTCCAACAGCAAAGGCACCAACAACTTCAGGGAAGAATACCTGGAACTGGATCCCAGGATCAAGGCACTCACTCCCGATTCCCTCCTGGGAACGCCCGATGCCTACGATCCCTATTACCGCTTTGAGGGATATCAGATTTACCAGTTGAAGGACGCAACCGTATCTTTGGCTGAAAGCAAACATGATCCGGACAGATGCCGTCTTGTCGCACAATATGACGTCAAAAACGGTGTTACCAAGCTGGTGAATTACTACTATGACCAGTCCATTGGTGCCAATGTCCCTGTTGTTGAAGTGACCGGCGGAGACAACGGGATCGTTCACGCATTCACTGTGACCGAGGATAAATTCGCTTCAGGCGACCGCAGGCTCGTGAACCACAAACAGTATTATTACAGTGTCATAGCCTATGCCTTCAATAATTATAAGGATTATGACCAAACCGTGCCGACTGCCCTTGACGGACAGAAGGAACCCTATCTTTCAGGCCGGAAGAACATTCAGGTTTACACGGCCATTCCACACAAGCTGATCAATGGTCTGGTGATGAATGCCGCCTTCGGCGACGGCCCCCAGATCACCCGGATCGAAGGGAAGGGAAACGGAGGACAGTATATTGAGCTGGCGGAAGAAACCATCGAAGAAATTCTCTCCAAACCTCCCGCTCTTACTGAAAATGACACCATGGGCAGCGATACTTATCCCATCGCTTACCGGGCCCGGTACAAATATGGATATGGCCCGGTCGACATCAGGGTCATTGATCCGCTCAATGTCAAGAAAGGTACCTATACGATCTTCATCAGCAGCATTTATGATACGGTTTACCGCGAAGTGACCGGTGAGCCCATCCTGGGTGATACGGTTGTGGCATCTACCGGCAAATGGAAGATCAGGCTCAATGAGACAGGAGAGGTTTTTTATTCTGACAAAAAGATCGACACACCGAATGAACAGATGTTCCCGGAACTGGGTATTTCCATTAATGTATCCCAGCCGTTTGACCCAGGTCCATTCAAGGTAGGTGATACGGATCAGGGTACTGAAAGCCAGCCGGTCTGGAGGATTTTTTCCGATAATAACGGTTTGATCGATTCATATACGGAATATGCCGACAGCTCCCGGAGATGGCTTTCAGGAGTGCCGGACAATGATGTACCCGGCAGTTCGCAGAATTGGATCCGTTCGGGGGACTACCAGGACCAGGATATTGGAGGCGGCACCTTTGACGATTACAATATGCCGAACAATCCGCTTGACCCGAACGAAAACTGGGAAAAGATCGAAAACGGCACCTGGGCACCCCATGTTCTATGCGCTACATACCTGCAGGACGAAAACGGGCCGGTATATGCCATTACCGGAGCAGCAGCCAAGCAGGATTTCCATTTGAGAAGGATGGCAAGTGTGGATATTGTTCTGACACCTGACAAGAGCAAATGGACCCGAAGCCTGGTGGTTGAAATGTGTCCCGATCCCGTTCTTGCCGAAGGCAATACCCCCAGGTTCCACCCAAGAAACTCGCCATCCGTGGATAAGGAAGGCCGGCCGGCAGAAATGGGCGATACCATCCCCAGTACCAACCCGAACGATCCCGATTACCTGAAGACCACCGGGATGGGCTGGTTCCCGGGATACGCCATCAACCTTGAAACAACCGAAAGGCTTAACATCATATTCGGGGAGGATTCCTGGCTGGTGGCGGAGAACGGAAGGGATATGCTCTTCAATCCTTCTCCCAACATCTTTGAAAGTCCTTCCGGCAATCCCCTTTTCGGCGGCAAGCATTTTGTCTACCTGATGGATCACAACCTTACTGAGGTCACCTATGGCCCCAATGCCAGTGATACCCTGCGTGCAGCCTTCCCGGCCTACGACGGCTGTATAGAGCTATCCAGGTGGATCGGTTATGACACGATCCTTCCCATTCAGAGGATCTACAACCTTCTGGCCTACCGAAGCGCTATGTATGTGGGCATCCCCCTGTCGGTGAAAGACGAAGAATGGCTTTCCAACGAGGTCAGTATAAAGATCCGCGTTGCGAAACCCTACAAACGGCATTTTTCCAGCGATCAGGATACGGTCAATCAGTTTTATCAGATTGATGGGACAGTTTATGCGCTGCAAAACAATAATTATCCGATGTATGAGTTTACCACCGATGCCATTGCAACCGTTGCGTCTGATCCTAACAAGAAGGAAACAGATCTCGATCTGATCGGTGTAGTCCCGAATCCCTATTACGCTTACTCGGATTATGAGACAGCCCCACTTCAAAATTGGGTCAGGATCATATACCTGCCCGAGAAGTGTACTGTGACCATTTACAATGTCAGCGGCACCTTGATCCGGAGGTTCACCAAGGATGATCCGGTCACTTATATTGACTGGGATCTTAAGAACCATGCAGGCATCCCGATCGCAGGAGGTATTTATCTGATCCATGTCAAATCGGACGCTGGCGAACGGATCGTCAAGTGGTTTGGCTCCCTGCGGGTGGAAGACTTCAACGAGTTCTGATACGGAAGAAAAAACTGGTTTATAACGATAAAAAATCAGAAACATGAAGAATTTTTACAGATACCTGGTCGCGCTGATACTGGCAGGGCTGCTGATGGCCCCCATACCGGATCTTCTGGCAGGGAACAAGGACCGGTCAGGTCAATCCGGTGCCAGCGAGTTGCTGATCAACCCGTGGGCCAGGAGCTCAGGATGGGGAACTGCCAACATTGCCGGGGTCAAAGGATTGGAAGCCATATTCGCAAATGTGGCGGGTATCGCCTTCACCCAGCGTACGGATCT
Organism: Bacteroidales bacterium; assembly: GCA_016939365.1. Taxonomy (GTDB): domain Bacteria; phylum Bacteroidota; class Bacteroidia; order Bacteroidales; family JAFGHD01; genus JAFGHD01. The sequence continues at coordinate 51,482 of JAFGHD010000084.1, forward strand.
GATCTTTGCCAACACCGATTGGCTCAGGGGGGCGGATATCAATCTCATGTCCTTTGGTTTTGCACAGCGGATTGGCCCCGCAGGAGTGCTGGGTCTCAGTGTGATGTCGATGAACTTTGGCGATATCGAGATACGAGAGGTCGATCTGCCTGAAGGCGGTATCGGCACATACTCGCCCAATCTTCTCAATATCGGGCTGGCATATGCAAAGGCCTTTTCCAACAGCATCTATGGCGGCATGACCTTCAAGATCATATCAGAATCGATTTCTGACGCATCTGCCCAGGGGATTGCTATCGATGCAGGCATCCAATATGTGACCGGTGAGCAGGAAAACGTGAAATTCGGCATCTCCCTTCGCAATGTGGGACCCAAAATGAAGTTTACGGGAGACGGCTTTTCCCTCAGGGCAATGATCCCCGGTCAGGACAACCTGTTTTCCATGAACCAGCGCAGCGTGGCCTTTGAATTGCCGGCACAGCTCAACATCGGGGCTTCCTACGATTTCCTGTTTGAAAGGTCCCGGTTCACCGTTGCCGGCGCCTTCACATCCAATTCCTTTACCAAGGATCAGGTGACACTGGGGGGTGAATATTCCTTCAGGGATTATGTGCAGCTCAGGGCCGGATATACCTATGAAAGCGGCATTGAAAAGGATATCGAGGATGAAGACCGCTCCAATGCCCTGAAAGGCCCCAGCGCAGGTTTTTCTGTCCAGGTGCCTTTAAACAAGGAAAAGGGATCAGTTTTTGCTGTGGATTATTCTTACAGACACACAGACCATTTCAACGGCACACACAGCATCGGAGTAAGTTTCTCATTCTGAGCTGTCAAAAAACAGGTCATTCCATACAATAAGATAAAAGGACCCTAATGTAGGGTCTTTTTATCTTTTTGATGTCAATTTCAGAAGTTATGTCTAAGATCAGGTACTACACCAAAGAAGGCCTGGAGAATATCAGGGAAGAGCTTGAGCATCTTATAAAAGTCGAAAGACCCGCCATTTCACTTCAGATTGCGGAAGCCAGAGATAAGGGAGACCTTTCGGAGAATGCTGAATATGTAGCGGCCAAAGATGCACAGGCCTTGCTCGAACTGAAGATCTCCAGGCTCCAGGATATGATCATTCACGCCAGGATCATCGACGAATCCAAGTTGGACAACTCCAAAATACTGTTGCTTTCCACCGTGAAGATCAAAAACCTGAAAAGCGGTTCCCTGATGACATATACCATTGTTCCCGAACAGGAGGCCGATGTAAAATCTGGAAAAATTTCCGTATCTTCACCCATTGCACGAGGCCTTCTGGGAATGAAGGTGGGCGATAAGGTCGAAATCCGGGTGCCCGCCGGCGTAATCCCCTTTGAGGTGATGGAAATATCAAGGTCAACCGAGGATTAACAAAACCAACAACCATATAGTCATGGCGAGTATTTTTTCCAGGATCGCTCAGGGGGAAATACCATCCTGGAAGGTTGCGGAAGACGAAAAGCATTATGCCTTTCTTGATATCAACCCGTTAACCGAAGGACACACCCTGGTGATCCCCAGGAAAGAAATTGACTATGTCTTCGATCTGGACGAACCTGCCTACAGCGAACTGTTTCTGTTTGCCCGCAAGGTGGCACGGGCCATTCAGAGCCAGGTGGACTGCATCCGGATGGGAATGGTGGTTTATGGCCTTGACGTGCCTCATGCACATATTCACCTGATCCCACTGAAAGGCCAGAACGATATCGATTTCTCGAAGCCAAAGGTCCAACTCTCCCAGGAACGCTTCCGTGATATCGCATCAGCGATCCTGAAGGCCTTTCAGGAACTGGATTGATAATCAATAAGCCCGTACATTCCGTCCTTCGATATAGTTGATGAAGGAGCGGTTGACCACCATATTGCCCCCGGGTGTAGGATAGTCCCCGGTAAAATACCATACTCCCCGGTGACCGGGGATGGCTTCATGCAGATGTTCGATGGTCTGGTAAATGACCTGGATCGTGGCATTGATCTCTCCCGTGGTCAGCATACGGCTGATTTTTTCTGAGATCTGCCCTGCAGAGAAGGGTGCATATATCTCCTTCACAAGGTTGATGATCCGGTCTTTCGGTTGGTTCACCTGAGCCAGGCATTTTTTGTACACCTGGTTGATAACGTGTGTCTGACGGGTGTCATGGAGCAGTTCCATGGCCGCCCTGAACGCGATGAAATCCCCAAGCTTGGCCATGTCAATGCCGTAGCAGTCGGGGTACCTGATCTGCGGAGCGGAGGAGGCCACGATGATTTTTTTGGGCCCAAGCCGGTCCAGGATGCTTATAATGCTTTGTTTGAGGGTTGTGCCACGCACAATGGAGTCATCAATCACCACCAGGTTGTCAATGCCCGGCCTGATCACCCCGTAAGTCACATCATACACATGCCCCACCAGATCATCCCGTTCGTTCTCCTGGGTAATGAAAGTCCGGAGTTTCAGGTCCTTGACTGCAATGGTTTCTATCCTCGGACGCAGATTGAAAAAACCCTTCAGTTTTTCTGATGTCAGATCACCGCCCGCCTGAAGAATCTTTTCTGAGATGACCTGGTCGCAGAAATTCTGCAGTGCATCAACCAATCCCTGAAAAGCCACTGCAGCAGTGTTGGGAATATAAGAGAACACAGTATTCTCAAGGTCCCAGTCGATGGCCCTGAGAATCGCCGGCGCCAGAAAACGACCCAGCTGCTTTCTTTCCTGATATATGTCCTTGTCGGTTCCACGGGAAAAATAAATGCGTTCAAAGGAGCATGAACGTTTCTCGAGAGGGTTGCGGCAATTATGTTCTGCGCATTCTCCGTTTTTTCTAATGATCAGGCTGTATCCGGGCTTAATCTCATTCACCGGTCCGGACTGTACATTGAATGCGGTCATGATCACGGGTCTCTCGGATGCCACGATCACCACCTCTTCATCCCGGTAATAGAAAGCGGGCCGGATACCGGAAGGGTCGCGAAGTACGAAAGCATCACCATGCCCAAGAAGCCCGGCGATGGTATAGCCACCATCCCATTGCGCCGATGATTGTGTCAGGATCTTTTGAAGATCAAGGGCTGATGCGATCCGCTCCGATATTTCTTTTCTGGAATAACCTTCCTTTTTGAATTGCTGGTAAAGGTTTTCATTCTCTTCGTCAAGAAAATGACCGATTTTTTCCAGGATGGTGATGGTATCTGAAGTCTCCACCGGATGCTGGCCATATTCCACCAATCCTTCAAACAACTCTCCGACATTGGTCATGTTGAAATTACCGGCCAGAACCAGGTTCCTTGTTTTCCAGTTGTTCTCCCGCAGGACCGGGTGGAGGCTTTCCGGATCATTTTTACCGTAGGTCCCGTATCTGAGGTGACCAAGGAACAACTCTCCAGTGAAGGGCATATTCTGTTTCAGCCACATGGGATCCAGCAGCCGCTCCGGATTTTTCTCCTTCAGAGCCCTGAAGGGTTCATATACCTGGCTGAAAATGTCCTTGATGGGTGCCTCGGAATTGGACCGGATCCTGTGGATATACCTCTTGCCCGGCTCAAGATCCAGCTTGATGGATGTAATCCCCGCCCCGTCCTGACCGCGGTTTTGCTGCTTCTGCATTAACAGGTGAAGCTTGCCGATGCCGTAAAGAGGCGTACCGTATTTTGAGAAGTAGTATTCCGGCGGTTTCAGAAGCCGGACCATGGCAATACCACACTCGTGTTTGATCAGTTCACTCATCCGCCAGGTGTAAAGGTTTTGTGGAATGAAAGTAATGTCTTACTTTTATTTCGTTCTGCCACATGAATGATTTCGTCTTGAGGAATTTGCATCTGTGCGAGAACAGGTTCACGCCCGGAATAGTGGAAATATCCTGGAGCAGCCTTTATCTACAGGTTTTTCGCACCATTCGGGGTTTTGTAAAATTAGTAAAAAAATGCCTGTGCATTGCAAAAAGAACCGGAAGCCTTGCCGTTCTGTCGTTATGGCAGGTGGTCATTATATGATATATGAATTTACCCGGCCGCGAGCTGGTGTTTCCTCAGGAAAGTGCCGGATTGTTTTCAAAACCCGATGATATGATAAAGAGCGTTTGTTTGATTTTGAGTGTATCTGTATTCAGCCTGATGAAACTGGCAGGCCAAACGGACAGAAGTGACTGGGACGGCGGGATGCCCGACGGTTGTACATCATTCACAGCCGGACGTCTGGCCACGGCCGACGGGTCGGTGATCACTTCACACACCGATGACAGCCACCGCACCCGTTCATGGATCAATATCGTTCCTGCAATGGATCATCTACCCGGGTCAACCGCCACGATGTACCGGCGGGATGCCTGCGACACCCTGGCCATGCCCACCTACGCACATATCCCGATCGGTGAAATACCCCAGGCATCACATACTTATGGATTCATCAACACCGCCTATCCCTGCATGAATGAAAAGCAGCTGGCCATAGGCGAATCCACCTTTGGCGGCAGGGAGATACTTCAATCCGATGCCGGACTTATCGACTGTCAGCGCCTTTGCCGGCTGATGCTGGAACGTTGTGCCACGGCCCGTGAAGCGATTGTGCTGGCGGGAGAACTTACGGCACAATATGGCTGGAATGATGCCGGAGAATGTCTGACGATTGCCGATAAGAAGGAGGTATGGCATTTTGAGATTCTCGGACCGGGGAAAGGCCTCGTTGGTTCCATCTGGGCGGCACAACGCGTACCTGATGATCATGTGGGCATCAATGCCAATGCGAGCACCATCAGGGAGATCGATCTGGACGATCCGGACCATTTCATGGCCTCCGAGAATATCTTCGATGTAGCCCGGGACAGTGGATGGTGGAAACCCGATGAAGAGCCTTTCCGTTTCTGCTATGCCTATGCCCCTGAAAGCAGGACCTCCCTGGCCGCCCGCCGGAGGGAATGGCGGGTTTTCGACCTGCTGGCCCCTTCACTGAAACTCGATCCCAATTCCGAGAACTACCCCTTCTCGGTGAAACCGGATACGCTGGTGACCCTCGATAAGCTGGTTGTTATTTTCAAGGACTATTACGAAGATACCCCCTTTGACATGACAAAGGATCTGACCGTAACGGACGAATCCGGAAAAACCGTGATCTCCCCCCTGGCCAACCCGCACATGCCTTACGATGCCAACAAGCTCTTCAGGATCAACGGAGGATGGGGCTGGCGGGGGGAACGGACCATTGCACGGTGGTACACCATGTACGCCACCATCATCCAGTGTCGCGACTGGCTGCCGGATGAGGTGGGCGGCGTCACCTGGCTGGCCATGGATAACGTGGCCACATCAATATACGTACCTGTCTATTGCAGTGTGACCGATCTGCCGGAACCCTACAAGACCCCGGGACGCCCCGATGGATATACCACGAAATCGGCCTGGTGGGCCTTCAACCGCCTGGGTACCCTTGCAGCACAACGCTGGGGAGATATGCGGCATGATGTGGATGCCGTCTGGAATCCCTGGCAGCAGGAGCTGTTCAGCAAACAGACTGAGGTGGAAAAACATGCCATGGGTTTGATGCAGAGCGGCCACCGGGACGAAACGATTATGTTCCTGACAGGTTATACCGGCGAATGGGGCAGCAGGGTGGTCCAAAAAGCCTGGGAACTGGGCGATTTCCTCTGGACAAAATATGATGAATTGTTCTGATTCAAATCAAGACGCAATGAACCGTATTATGGTATTCCTCCTGACCGTTCTGATGTGGACGGCCGGGATACAAAGCAGGCTTCCGGCTCAGGAAGCCGGATTGACCGATCCCGAAACATGGTTCGGATACCCTCCGGGCGCCGATGGGAAACTGTTTACCTATGAGGAGCTGACCGGGTACCTTCAGCATCTGGATGCAGGCTCCGGGCGGATGCTTATGCAACCCGCAGGTACCTCTCCCCTGGGCAGAACCATTTACATCTGTTTCATTTCTTCGGAAGAGAACATCAGCCGTCTGGATGAGCTGAAGGAGATCAACCGCCGGCTGGCGCTGGATCCGGAAATACCTGATCCGGAAAGGTCGCAGCTGATTGAAAACGGTCGTGTGTTCTTCCTGGCCACGCTGTCCATGCATTCCACTGAGGTCGGCCCCTCACAGTCGGCCCCGCTGATCGCATGGGACCTGGCCACGACAAAGGACCCGCAAAAGCTCGAATGGCTGGGCAATGTGGTGTACATGATGGTACCGTGCCACAACCCGGACGGTATGGATATGATCGTGGAACATTACCGGAAATATGACGGCTCACGCCTGGAAGGTAGCTCCATGCCCGGCCTCTATCACAAATACGTCGGGCACGACAACAATCGCGATTTCATCATCCTGAGCCAGGAGGATAACCGGGCCATCGCCCGGATATATAACCTGGACTGGTTCCCGCAGGTAATGGTCGAGAAGCACCAGATGGGCTCGCGCGGAGTACGCTACTTCGTGCCGCCGCCCCATGACCCCATCGCTGAAAACGTGGACGCAGGCATCTGGAACTGGATCGGTATATTCGGCTCCAACCTCATGACCGACATGACCGCCGACAGCCTCTCCGGCGTGGCCCAGCATTACCTCTTCGATGATTACTGGCCGGGTTCCACCGAAACCTGCATCTGGAAGAATGTGATCGGGTTCCTGACGGAATGTGCCAGTGTCCAGATCGCCCGACCGGTATATATCGAACCCAACGAACTGGGAGCGCATGGAAAGGGACTGGCCGAATACAAGAAGAGCATCAACATGCCCGATCCCTGGCCAGGCGGCTGGTGGCGGCTGGGAGACATCATCAGTTATGAGATCTCATCTACCCTCTCCATCATCAAAACCTCTTCCGCTAACAGGAAGGAAATCCTGGCGTTCCGGAATGACCTGTGCCGGAAAGAGGTACAGAAAGGAATGTCTAAGCCTCCGTTTTATTATGTCCTGCCGGAAGACCAGCATGATCCGGGCGAATGGGCAGGCATCGTCAACCTGCTGATGGAACACGGCGTACGCTGTTACCGTCTGGAACGGGAGATCAGGAACGGGGGACAACTTTTCATGCCCGGGGATATCGTAATCCCCCTGGCACAGCCGTTCCGGGCATTCATCAAGGAGGTGCTTGAAACCCAGGTATTCCCCCTGAGACACTATACCCCGGGAGGCGAGATCATCAGACCTTACGACATCACCAGCTGGTCGCTTCCACTCCACCGTGGCGTTGATGTAAAAGAGATCAATACCAGATTGCCGGACCTGGAATCGTCATGTACGGAGATTACCGGATCGTTCCGTCTCAGTCCGGGAAACGAAGGGGAATTTGCAGTTGCGATCTTCTCCTCCCGGATCAACGAAAGCTATAAGGCAGCCTTCATGGCCTCCGGAATGGGCTTGAAGGTGGAACGCATCCCCTGGGAAATAACAACCGGTGAGAAGTCCATTCCTGCCGGCAGTTTCCTGGTATACCCCGGTGAAGGCTGGGATGAACTGGCCGGACGGCTGACCGTTGCACCGCATTATCTCAGCGAAGTGCCTGAAGTAGATAAAGTTTCCTTCAATGTGCCGCGGATCGCACTGGTGGAATCCTGGTTTCATGATATGGATGCCGGATGGGCAAGGTATGTCCTCGACCAGTATCACATCCCGTTCACCATGCTCAGGCCTGCTGACCTGGAAAAGGAAACCCTTGCAGGCCGGTTTGACGTGATCATCTTTCCTGACGAGGATAAATCGGTATTGACCGAAGGAAGGTACAAATCGGACGGAGAATATTACATCTCAAGCTACCCCCCCGAGTACGCCAAAGGGATGGGGAAAAAGGGCATGGAACAGCTGATGGATTTCCTTGACCGTGAAGGCATCATTGTTTCCTGGGGCCAGTCTGTGGAGCTGTTCGACCAGAACCTGGCCATCACCAGGGGAACACCTGAGAAAGGGAAAGAGGCGGAAACGGAGAAGGAGGAGTTCAGGCTGCCGTTCCGTGTGATTTCGGAGCGCCTCAGCAAGCAGGGACTATACTGTCCCGGTTCCCTCGTGCGTGTCAGGCTTCGCACGGATCATCCACTCACCTACGGGATGCCGGAGGAGACAGGCGTCTTTTTCCGAGGCCGGGAAGTCTTTTCCACATCCGTCCCGGATTTCGACATGGACCGTAGGGTGATCGCCCGTTTCCCGGAAAAGGACATCCTGATGAGCGGCTATTGTGAAAAGGAAGAGCTACTGTCGGACAAAACCGTCATGGTATGGCTCAGAAAAGGGCAGGGACAACTTGTCCTCTTCGGGTTCAGCCCCCAGTTCCGGGCCTCCACGCAGGCCACCTACAAGCTGCTGTTCAACGCGCTGCTGCTGGGCCCGGTTGAAATCAGGTGAACATCGGTTCCCCAGGATTGTTCTCCTGTGAAACAGTCTGGTGATGAAGGGATTTCAGTTTGCGATCTTCCTTTCGGTAGTGCTGCTGGTGTACTACCTGGTCAACCTTTATATCTGCCACCGGGGCCTGCAGGCCCTGCCTGACGGATCTCCGATGCGCCCGTGGTTCAGGGCGGTTTTTCTGACACTCGCATTTTCCTATCCGGCCGCACGGATTCTGGAGCGCATCTGGCTTTCACCGGTCAGCGATGTACTGACGTGGGTGGGCTCCTTCTGGCTGGGGGCCATGCTCTATTTCTTCCTGATCGTCCTTGCCATTGACCTGGTCCGGGCAATTGATTTTTTCATACCTTTCATTCCGGGGGCCCTGCGACCCGATGAGGCATTACGAACCTATCTGTTGTTTGGTGCTGTCGCCCTTACGTTCACGGTGCTTCTGGCCGGTCATATCAATGCCGTCCGGCCTCAGGTGCGGCATCTGGCGCTGACCGTGAACAAGCCCCTGGTGGCTCGTGAGACACTCCGCCTAGCCATGGTTTCCGACATCCATATGGGAACCCTGGTCGGCCCGCGGAGGACAGCCCGGATGGTGCGGGACATCAATGCCCTGGAACCCGACCTGATCCTTTTAGCCGGGGATATCGTAGATGAGGATCTCGCTCCGGTCCTGCGGTTCAACCTGGGGGAGTCCCTCAGGAAACTGAAAGCCCACATGGGCGTTTACGGCATTACCGGCAACCACGAGTATATCGGAGGGGCTGAGGCTGCCTGCCGGTACCTGGAAGAGCACGGCGTCACGATGTTGCGCGACTCGGCCGTTCTCGCCGATGGATGGCTTTATATCGCCGGCAGGGAGGACCGTGACAAACCCAGGTTTTCAGGCATGCCCAGGGTCTCCCTCGATACCCTGCTGAAGGACATCGACTTCAGCCGCCCGGTGATCCTGATGGACCACCAGCCCTTCCACCTCGACAAGACCGCCCGTTTCCCCGTCGACCTTTCCCTTTCCGGACATACCCATCACGGACAGATGTGGCCGTTGAATTACATCACCAGGGCTATATATGAAATTTCCCGGGGATACAGGAAAATCCGGAACACGCATGCCTATGTCTCCAGCGGTTATGGCACATGGGGACCTCCGGTCAGAACAGGAAACCGGCCGGAAATCGTATTAATTGAGTTGAGGTTTGTCCGGTAATATCTTGTCCTGGCTATCGTTTCCTACTGCGTAATATATGGATCATAGACAGGTAGACTCCGTATTCGTATGAAATGGGTACCTGCCGCTGTGATCCAAACGGATAATGAAGCGAAATCAAACCGCATCATTAAAGTCTCTCCGGCCCAGCCGGGTGACGGTCTTATGGTATGTGTCGGTGGTCTCGATGAACGATGTATGTTCCTGCCGGATCAGCAGGAAAAGTTCCCCATCTTCCTGCTTCATTGTATCGTGTGGTGCTCCTCCCCTTTTTTTCTGATTGCTGAGGATCACCTGGTATGCCTCCTCACTGAGCAGAAGAATCTCTTTCCATGGATGGTACTGAAGCGGATACATGTCATCTTCCAATACCTCGGGTACGGACATTCCCTCCGACCGGACCAGGAAATAGCTGATCCGGGGAGGCTCCCAGGGATATGGTCTGCAGGGGCACCATTTGGGCGGGATCGGGTATTCCTTTCCGCATAAAGGGCATATGTAAGGATGCGGTTGCTCCGTCATGACGATCGGTTGTGGGGTCCTGTACTAGTGGAGGAATTCATTCAGCAGGTCAGGGATTTTGTACCGGTTGTCAATCACCATCCTGGCGGTGAAATTTCCGAAGTTCCCATGCTGGACTATGATTACCCCGAAATTATGCCCCAGTTTCTCCAGTTCATCCTGGGTATATTCATTTTCCGACGAAACCACAAGGAACCGGTCTTTCATCAGCTGGGCCGACCAGGCTTCCGGAATTTCATCGGTCACTTCCGTGGTGGATGGAAAAATGTTCCGGTATGCTTCCATGAACTTCTCCCCCGGGTCCTGGTCATGACCGATGAAGATCATGCCGCCGGGATCTGCCCAGATGAGGTGTGCGGCCACAGGCTCCTGTTGCAACGCCATGTAGCAGTTGGTCATGGCCGGATAGAGCGGGCAGGCGTACAGGGTGGCCTGGTTATCGGTCCGGATGTTGCGGCCCGGCTCCGGGCCGGTGTCCCAGTAAGGATCGTTGACGATCTGGTCCGGGCCGAGCACTTCGAAGCGGACATCATATTTCCGGAATTCCCCGGTGATTGAGTCCAGGAAACGGATCAGCTTCTGTTGCCTCAGGGCCACCTGGTCCAGGATTTGCATCACCTCCTCTTCCGTGATATTGATGCCGCCTTTCATGGTGCGGAAGTATGCCTGGCAGCATTCGCGGGCCTGCCGGCGGAGTTCCTCCGGAATCGCCGTGTTGCCGGCCGCGCAGCGGCCGGCAACCTCCGCGAAAATGTCGCGGAGACAAGCCCGGAAAACCGATTCGGCTTCCCGTACATAATCACCCGTGGCCTCCCGGCCTCCGGTGATCCGCTGATCCTCATGTCTTCTTTCCGCTTCCATCACAGATTTGCCTGGACGGCAATCCGTTAACAAAGATAATATCACAATACATCCGAGAGAGATACGGATAAAATTTCGCCCGGGAAATGAACCGGCTGCCGTCACACTTTTATTATTGACAGAAAGCTTGACTGATCGTTTCCTTTTCAAAAATAGGCATTCCTTCAACAAAATGGCACGGAAATGTGATCCGGGAAACAGTGGTCCCAGGGATTTCAATAATTACAAAGTGTCCGGAAAGGAAGTGCGAGTCAAATGGATATACCGCAAGCATTCAAGCCAGGGACAAAAAATGGAAAAAGCACCTGAAAGGCGCTGTTACTGTTGCACCACCACCCTATGGGTGACGGTTCCGGCATCTCCGGTGACCTGCAACAGGTAGCTTCCCGGTGTTAAGCCTTCCAGCCCGAGTTCCAGTGTGTTCCGGCCATCCTCAACTTTGCGTGATTCTGATAACAGGAGTTCTCCCGACAGAGAGAACAGCCTGATATCGGTCTGTCCTGAGGAAATGCTTCCCGTTTCAATGTACAGTCTGTCCGTGGCAGGATTGGGATACACACTGCAGCCATCCCCTGTATAGCCGGTTGGGTTTGTGATTCCTGTGGAAGTGGTGGAATAGTGGGCGCTCCAGCCTGTCGCTGTGACGCTGGAATTGGTCGCAAAGGCAACGAACATCTTGCCGCTGCCGGCGGTTACCGGTTCAGGCAGTGCATCCGGAGGGAAGGATCCAGAGTATTCCGCCAGCAACTCCTGTGTTTCGAAGTCATAGATCAGCACCCGGTCATGATCCTGTTCCGTATTGAAGTGGGTGAATTGCAGGGTGACATGATCCGCACCGGGAGGCAGTATCTCCCAGAAGCACACCGTGCTGTTGTGGTAATTGAAGCTGCCGCTGCCATCGGTGAACGAGCCTTCATTTCCTTCCATGATGACCACGCCCTGGCAGAAGTCCGCCGCCTCACCGGTGTATTCCAGGAGCCATCCGTTGGCTGTTCCGCTGCCGTCGGATATAAATTCGATAAGCGCCTGATCGTTCGTAGAGGTGATGGCTGCCGGCAACTGGTTACCCGAAAAGACCGCCAGCACAGGACTCTGTGCCGTCGGGCCGTCGTATATCGTCAGCTTGTCGCCTGCTTGGGTGTCGAACCGCTCGAACCGGAATTTGATGCCGCTGATGGAGTCGCCGCTGCCCTGCAGGTCGATCAGCCAGGTGCAGGAGGCATTGTCTTCGTATGGCGCAACGGGGCCGCTGCCGTCCTCGATGGAGCCGCGTTTCAGGGTCAGGACATGGTTGCCGCTGCAGTAATAGGGGTATCCCGATCCTGGGTAGGTGTCTAACACCGCGCCCTGGCCGTCGTTGAACCCGGCCACGGTCAGCAGGGTGTAATAGCCGTCGGACGACCCGCCCCAGCCGAAGTTGAAATGAAAATAGTCGTCCTGGTAGCCGTCGCATACAAAGGCGTGGCCGCCGGAGCTGCTGTAACCTGAGTAATACATCGGCCAGCCGTTGTCGAGGTTGTTCTTCAGCATGTTGATCCACTCGCTGTTGGTGTGGTCGTCTTTCCAGGTGTAGTAGCAATCGGTGTCGTATCCGAAGAAGTTTTCCAGAGCCTGCGGCACATCGGAGCTGTAGGCTCCGGAGCCGTTCGGGCCGTACATCATGTCCACCCCCACCCCGCAGTGGAACTGCAGCTCGGCGATCGGGACAGGATCATCATATGTAATGGAATGTTGCATACCCTCCCACTGGTAGCTGGTGGCGCCGAAGTTGGCCGAAATGTTGCCGTAGGGGGGATAATAGTAAGAGTGGCTGCCCGTGCCCTGAAGCGGATAGCGCCAGTAATACATCACCTGCGACATCGCCGTGGCCACGCAACCGGCATATACATGTCCGCCCGGTCCGGCCGGATCGGCGGGACACATCACATTGTAAGGCGCGCCCTGGTTCCACTGGCAGGGTACCAGCGGAGCCACTGATTTACCGGATGATTCCGCTGCAGGCGGCGTGTATCCCTCGTTGAGGTAATATGACCACATTTCACCGGTCTCTGTGGCCTGCGCTATCTGGTTTAACCGGATGTATTCCACAGCATCGCAGTAAGTCTGCATGAAGTTCCGGTATGAATCGGGCTGGTTGTCATCCTGATATGTGCCTGTAACCGAGTACCCGATCACCGGCGGCAGGACATCCTCCGCAGAGATGATCACGAATCCCGCCGGTTTAGCCGTGAAGACGTAATATGCGGTGAAATCCCTGTAGGCGCGGGTAAACACTTCCCCGAGCACTGGATCGTCACCGGTTTTTTCTAGGAAAAACCGGGTGCCCGCCATCCGGGCTTTTTCCAATCCCACTTCAGTGGGAAATAGGGCCGCAGCAGCCAGAGTGAACATCATGGTCAGGGCGAGTCGCTTCAATGTCATGTCGTATCGTGTTGAATGATGAATATCTGGTGAAAGTAATCAGACCTTGTCACCCTCTTGCTTTCTTCAGGTGAATAGACACGATAACCTTCCGGATCGTTGTGCGGGACTCGAAAAGAAATTTCTGCGGCCGTGGTTATGAAGAGCAGAAAGTTTATAAAGTGGAAAGTTCAAAAGAATCCAGGCTGCTCAAATATGGATACACAATCTATCTTTATACTTTATGAACTTTTAACTTTTCACTGGGTACCCTGGTACCATACTCCCTGATCGTTTATTAGTCCGGCTCCTCAGAGGAGGGATCAATTGTGCCACCCCTGCCTGCAGGTTTGCCCGCCGAAGGAGTGTATGCAGACCTTCGGGAGGCGCGCTCACCGAGCGGAGTCGAGGTGAGCGGCTCCTGCTGGCGCAGATGTGCCAACCGTGCCATGATGATTTCCCTGCGGCATGTTCACCGGCTAAATTCGGTCTTCACCGGGCAGTCCTGACAGGGTGTTGCGCCAGTTGAGCAGGATTGTTCCAGTGAACGTCCGCTCCATGTCGCCGTCGTAAATCAATAGCTTCTTATGCACTTCCGGGTTGTATCTGGAATACCTGTCCAGATTATTAAGGTACTCAGGGTGAATGTTCATTCCCGATTTCACCTCAATGGCGGTGATCATGTTGTTCCTTTCAAACAAAAAATCGATTTCGGTTCCGTGGTTATCGCGCCAAAACCACAGTGTGTGATCCAGGCCGTTGTTCATGGTGTATTTTATAAGCTCAGAGAAGACCAGATTCTCAAAGACAGCACCCCGCAACGGATGCAGGGCAAGGGTTTCTTCATTGTCAATTCCCAGAAGGGCATTGAGCAGACCTGTATCGTAGAAAAAGAGTTTAGGGGTTTTAACGGTTTTTTTGCTGAAATTTTTATGATGCGGTTGCAGCATGTGTAGCACATAACCGGTGGTCAGGTATGACAGCCATGCTTTACAGGTATTGTAAGCAATGCCGGCTTCCGTGGCCAGCGCCGAAACGTTCAGTAGCTGACCGCACCGTCCGGCGCACAATCTGGTGAAACGCATAAAATCAATGGTCTGCCCGATGTTGGCCAGTTGCCTTACATCCCGCTCCACATAGGTGTTCAGATAGCTGTTGTAAAACAACCGGCTGTCAGACACTGTCTGAAAAAGTCGTGGATAGAAACCCTTTAGCATCAAATGATTGGTTGATTTTCCGGAAGCGTGTTCCCGGATTTCATGATAGGCAAACGGCAGCAGTTTCAGGATGGCGCTCCGGCCGGCCAGTGACTGGGTAATCCCTTCCATCACAAGTAAGTTCTGGGAGCCTGAAAGCACAAACATCCCAGGCCTTTGGGACTCATCAGCCAGCAGTTGTATGTAGGAGAACAGGGCCGGGGCATATTGAACCTCATCTATTATCAGAGGCGCAGGATTCTGCTGCAAGAAATCCCGTGGCTGGTCCAAAGCCCATTGCCGCATGTCCGGATCTTCAAGGTTCACATAGCGAAAATGGCCCAGTTGGTTTTTAAGCAGTGTGGTCTTGCCTGACTGCCGCGGCCCTGTAAGGAATACAACCGGAAACTGCTCTGTGGCACGGAGCAGGATTTTGCTGATGCTGCGGGGAATATACATTGTACTGATTCTATAGCCCGTTGATTAAATGGTACAAATATAGTTGTTTTTTTGGAGTTCCGGGTAGCGTGCACCTGCCCTGCGCGAAGCCGCATGGGCCTGCCCTGCGCGAAGCCGCATGGGTTTACCGTGCGTGCAACTGCAGGGCCGGGCGTATGAAGAGTGGAAAGTTTATAAAGTGGAAAGTTCAAAGCACCCGGGCTGCTCAAATAGGGATACACAATCTTTTTACTTTATGAACTTTTAACTTTTCACTGGGTACCCTTGTACCATACTCCCTGATCGTTTATTAGTCCGGCTCCTCAGAGGAGGGATCAGTTTTTTTCATGCGTTTAGCCCGAATCCGCTCACCAGGAAGCGGAGCTGTGGTGACCGGCTCCTGCTGGCGCGGATGTGCCAACCGTGCCATGATGATTTCCCTGCGGTATGTTCACCGGTATACTGACAGAAATCAGGTTTGCAATTTTATACTGTCTGATTTTGTCAGTATAAATAATGAAGGAGTACTTTTCGTCGTCAGACCAACTCTGAGAACCTCTCAAATCCGGTCACCATGATGTTGTCTGTGTAGTTGAACCTCAGCCTGCCACCGTATACCACACAACCGGTATGCCGGTTCCTGCTCATGGTATTGAATTTTAAGATGTTCGTTGCAAAGTGGTCATTCCAGGTCATGGCTGATTTGATTTCAACCGGGAAAAACCCGTTGCCTTTTTTCAGGATCAGATCAACCTCATTGTGGTTGCTGTCTCTGAAGAAGAACAGGTTGGCGTCCAGCCCCCTATTGTATCTTGCTTTCAATGCTTCTGCCACTACCATGTTTTCGAACAGATTGCCCAGCAACGGGTCGCGGGCAACCTGTGAAGGATCCTCAATCCCCAGAAGATAGCAGGCCAGGCCGGGCTCAATGAAATAGAGCTTCGGTGATTTGACCACACGTTTGCCGAAATTTTCATAATATGGACTTAACCTGAATATAATATAGGAGGCTTCGAGTACTGAAAGCCAGTTTGATATGGTTGTTGCTGAAACACCGGTATCGTTTGCCAGGGAGGCTGTGTTGACCAGTTGTCCGGTACGGCCTGCCAACAGGTGCAGGAAATTTTCAAACGCAGAAAGGTCTTTCAGGTTGAGCAATTGCCTGACATCACGCTCGACATAGGTGTTCAGGTAGTTCCGGTATGCCATGAGGGGTTGCTGCTTCTGGTCGTATATTCGGGGAAGGAATCCGGTGAACAGATAGTCTTCTCTGGAGAAAGATGACAGTGAATACTGGGATAGTTCGCTGATGGAGAAGGGCAGTAGGGTGAGTAACGCCGTACGCCCGGCGAGCGATTGTGAGATATCGGCATTCAGGTGGTGTTGCTGGCTTCCGGTTAGGATATACAGCCCGTTTTGTCTTTTATGGTCCACATCTGCCTGAATGTATGAAAACAGTTCAGGAACACGTTGGATCTCATCAATAATGACAGGTGCCGGAAACTGAACAAAAAGGCTTTCAGGGTCCCGTTGGGCCAGCATCCTGGTATCCGGGTGCTCAAGGTTGCAATAGACATAGTCCGGAAATACCATACGGGCCAGTGTGGTCTTGCCTGACTGGCGGGGGCCGGTGATGGTCACCACCGGATAGGTTTCAGCCAGTTCCCCGAGTATCGGTTGTATTGCCCTTGTGATCATCATCAGGCAAAGATCATAAAAATATATGTAAAACACAAGTTGAACTTTAGTTTTGCATAAGAGCTGGTGTGGTCACCTGTATTGCGGCAAAAGCAACAATACAGTTGAAACCGTCAGTCCTACTTCTTTAGAGGAGATAATGTATATACTTTTCCGGGAATATTCATCATTACACCGGGCTTCAGGCCTGCCCTGAACGGAGCTTCATGGGCTTGCCCTGAACGGAGCTTCATGGGCCGGGCATATGAAGAGTGGAAAGTTTATAAAGTGAAAAGTTCAAAGCCCCCGGGCTGCTTAAATATTGACACGCAGCTATCTTTTTACTTTATGAACTTTTAACTTTTCACTGGGTACCCTGGGGTTCAACCCCGCCATTTTTTAGGTCTTTGTGATGTTGGTTTACCTCTGGTTGGCATATTAGATTTATCCCAACAAAACCTCTCCCCTTTTGTTACCTTTATGATCCGAAAAATCAAGGAACATTGTCATGAAGTATGTCGGAGCCCATGTCAGCGCCTCGGGGGGCGTGGAAAACGCACCGTTCAATGCCCGTCAGATCGGCGCCAAAGCCTTTGCATTGTTCACCAAGAACCAGCGGCAATGGCTCTCCAATCCATTGACCGAAGAAAACATAAG
Organism: Bacteroidales bacterium; assembly: GCA_016939365.1. Taxonomy (GTDB): domain Bacteria; phylum Bacteroidota; class Bacteroidia; order Bacteroidales; family JAFGHD01; genus JAFGHD01. The sequence continues at coordinate 68,784 of JAFGHD010000084.1, forward strand.
GCTGTTCAGGGAAAACATGGAGAAATACGGTTATGAGCTCTGGCAGGTGCTGCCGCATGACAGCTACCTGATCAACCTGGGGAATCCCACGTCGGATGCACTTGCCAAATCCCGGAAGTCCTTTCTCGACGAGATGAACCGGTGCGAACTCCTGGGCATTCCATGGCTGAATTTCCACCCGGGCGCCCACCTGAACCAGGTATCGGAGGAGGAATGCCTGAAGACCATCGCCGAATCGGTCAACATGGCCCTGGACAAGACCCGCGGTGTGACCGCAGTGATCGAGAACACCGCCGGCCAGGGCAGCAACGTGGGCTACCGTTTTGAACACCTGCGGTATATCATCGACCTCGTGGAAGACAAAAGCCGCATCGGCGTCTGCCTCGACACCTGCCATACGTTTACCTCCGGTTACGATATAAAGTCAGAGGAAGGTTATGCGAAGACCGTGGATGAGTTCGACCGGATCGTCGGGTTCGGGTACCTCCGGGGGCTGCACCTTAACGATTCCAGGAAGGCTCTTGGCAGCCGCGTCGACCGGCACGACAGCCTGGGCAAGGGCCTGCTCGGCGAGGAGGTCTTCCGCCGGATCATGAACGATCCCCGGTTCGATAACATGCCCCTGATCCTCGAAACCCCCGACGAGTCGCTCTGGGCGGAGGAGATCCGGTGGCTGTATGGACTGGTCGGCGCTTCACCTGGATATAAAGAATCATGAGTTACAATTACATAATCACAAGGATCGTCAATTTTCTGACTTGAAACATCATCAACAAAAAAC
>JAFGHD010000085.1 GCA_016939365.1 Bacteroidales bacterium
ATTTTGCGAAGCAAAATCTTACAGATCAGCATATACTGACGAAATCAGACAGTATAAGTTTTCAAACCTGATTTCCGTCAGTATAAAGGCGAATCGGGACAGTGAATCTGTAGTATAGTATTGAGGTCCGTGCATCTCATCATTGTGCTTTTCTCAATACAGGGAAATTCCTGAAGATGCTGAACCCCGGTAGCGATGAACTTCAATTACTCCGCACCCAGCACAACGGCCGGATTTTTTCTCGCCGTCCGCAGCGCATGCATGATCACCGTTGCCAGTGAGATAATGATGGAAGCCAGGGCGCCGAATATGAAGAACCTTGCAGATAAATCCGTATGATAGACGTAGTTCTCCAGCCATCTTTTCATGGCATACCATGCGATGGGCCAGGCAAGAAGGTTGGCGATGATGATCCAGCGCAGGAAATCCCGGGTCATGATAAAGGCCAGCACTGATGTCGAGGCGCCAAAGACCTTGCGGATCGAGATCTCGCGTGTCCTTTGCTCGGCCATATAGGCCGCCATGCCGAACAGACCCAGGCAGGAAATGAATATGGAAAGCAGGGTGAATATACGGAATATCTTCATCAGCTTCTCCTCATCACGGTAAACCTCATCATAGGTCTGGTCAAGGTACTTCAGGTCAAAGGGATAATCGGGATTGAACTTCTCCCAGACTTGCCGGAAATGAGCAATACTTTCTTCCCTGTTCTGAGGATTGAAACGGACAAAGAGGTATCCTCCGCTTTCAGGATCAAGCACCATGACCAGGGGATCGATTTCGTGTTTTACCGGCAGATGGTTGAAGTCCCTGACCACACCGATGATCTCCCTCTTCCCTTCACCCCAGGTCAGCCATTTACCAACCGCTCCTTCGCCGGAAATGAATCCCGCCAGTTTTTCATTGATGACTATCCGGGTTGTATCCGTGGCAAAACGCTTATCATAAAACCGGCCATCACTGAGTTTTATACCCATGACCTGGTCCCAATTGAAGTCAACGGTGGTGAAACCGATCAGGACGTCGTTATTGCCTTCACTTCCTTCCCAGTCAAAACCTCCGCTGTTGCTGCCCATCCTGAAAGGCAGGTCCCTGCCCCTGGAAACGGCAGTGATGCCGGGGTACTGCAATAGCTCAGCCTTGATGGATTCATACTTGTCTTCACTGGACCCGCGCATATACTGGTAAACCACATTTTCCCTGTCAAGGCCCAGGTCTTTATTCTGGATGTAGCCCATCTGGTTGAAGATGACCATGGTGCATATGATCAGAATGATGGACAGGGCAAACTGGAATATCACCAGCGTCCTGCGGAAGTATTTGCCTCCCCTGCCCTTGACCATCTGTTCCTTCAGCACTCCGACCGGCTGGAACCGCGAAAGGTACATGGCCGGATAGCTGCCGGCAAAGAGCCCGACGAAGACCAGGATGAGGATCAGGGCGCTGGCCGTGACCGGATTCAGCAGGTTCATGCTCAGCTCTGTTTCCAGAAATACATTCATACCGGGCAGCACGGCAAAGACGATGATCAGCGCCAATACGAATGCAATGAAAGTCATCAGAACGGATTCGCTCATGAATTGCTGCATGATCTGCTTCCGGTTGGCGCCTACCGTCTTCCGGATCCCGATCTCCCTGCTCCTTCGTGATGAACGGGCCGTGGAGAGGTTCATAAAATTGATACAGGCGATGAGCAGGATAAACAATCCGACCCCGGAGAAGATATATATGTATTGAATATCACCACTATCCCCACGGTAGGAGTATAAATGCATCTTTTCAAAAGGGAAAAGGAACAAAACGACCGTACCTTTTCTTTCCTCCCGATTCTCCTGTTTATTGATGATGAAATCCCTGATCCTGGCATTTACTTCTTCCACTTTTGCTTCATCATGCAACTGGACATATACGTAATAGGAATTCCATCCGTACCGGTCAATGGTCATTCCCAGGTTTTCAACATATTTGAACGGAATACAGCAGGAGATGGGAAATGATGAGTTGGGAGGTGGTTTTTCAATGACACCCGTCACCTTGAAGTGATGTTCCCGGTTCAGGGTGAGTACCTTGCCCATTGGATCCGCATCCCCGAAGTACTTCCTGGCCATTTCGTCGGTAATGACGATGGACAGCATGTCGCCAAAGACGTGGAGAGAATCTCCCCGAATAAAATTGAAATCCAGCATCTCAAAGATCTGCGGGTCGGCCAGGCACACGGTCTCTTCCAGTATCTTGTCCTCATAGCTGCAGAACATGGAATACCAGTAAAACATGAAGGAATTCACGATTCCGGGCACCTCGTTCCTGATGTCGTCCGATATGGGGCCGGGCATGCAGGCTGTGGTCAGCGGTCCCGTGGAGTAATACTGCGTCTGCACCAGCCGGTAAAGATGATCCGATTTTGAATTGAATTTATCCCAGCTCAGTTCATACTGCACCCAAAGGAAGATCAGGATGGAGCATGCCATTCCGATGGAAAGCCCCAGTATGTTGATCAGGGAAAACCCTTTGTAGCGGATGAGGTTCCTTAACGCAGACCTGAGATAGTTGCTCCACATGGCGGGTGGTGAGGGATTCCTGTATGACATATGACGGTCAAAAGCCGGCAATGTGACAGGATACCGGCAAATAAAACCTGGATATACTCCGGAACAGGCAAAAGATCAAAAGGACGAGGCTGGTATAGTAGTGGTTTTTCGCGCAAACCTGCCAGCCTGTCCTCCATTTTATCTGCCGGAGGCATGACATGCGGGTGGTCTTCGTGCCACAGGTTGGGCAGGCTGGGTCGCTGAGTCAGATCATTGATTACCGGTACCGGATTTTTCTGCGTTATCAGTGTCCCGGCCTGACTGCCGGCAGGTCTGCGTGAAACCGGAAGATATACCACCATTGACAAACAAATTAGGCTATTGACCGGAGTTTCAATATGCCTTTCCGGTCAGATGTTCCACCCCCATCTCATCGAGGATGAAGCCGGCCTTGCCGAACTTTTCGGTGATAAACAGCACATAACGGATATCAACCGATATAGTCCTCTGAAGGTCGAAATCGTACTGCCAGTCGCTGATCATGGCCTCATAGTTGCCGTCGAACGCCACACCGATGATCTCTCCTTTGGCGTTCATCACCGGGCTGCCGCTGTTTCCGCCTGTGATGTCGCACTGGTGCAGGAACGCCACCGGGACATCATTCAGATCAGGATCCGTCCATGATCCGTAATCCTTTTTTTCTTGGAGTTTCACCAGCTGGTCGGGTACATCAAAAGGCTCTTCACCTGTATCCTTGGCAATAACCCCATTCAGGGCAGTAAAGGGTTCGTACCAGACCGCATCTTCGGGGCTGTATCCCATGACCGGCCCGGAGGTGAAACGCATCGTCCCGTTGGCGTCCGGATACATGGCCGATCCCTTCCATTCATAGAGTGCGGTGATGTACTGCTTCCTCAGGTCGGTCACCTGTGCCGCAAACTGTTCGTACACTTCGTTGATCTCCTCCTGCATGGGCCAGATCTTTGCCGCCATGGTGATGAACGGATCGTTCAGCGACTCAAGCTCTTCAGGGGATTTCCTGATCAGGGTTCTGGCGTATTCCGCATCGGTAAGCCTTGATTTGGCGAAGGCGTCGGCAACAAACTGCTCAATGCTTTTCGACTTATCTTTGAAAATATATTCCAGGCCATCGATACGCTGTCCCTCGGGCAGCTCATGGACCATACTGAGTGCCCTGACCATCATCGCCTTGTCAACGGGCTCATAATAGTTCGCATACAGATATTGCATGTTGTTTTCAATTTCCTTTAGCAGGTCATCATTATATCCCTGTTCCCTCTCCGATTCGGGTTTGGCCATCTCCCTTGAAAGATCATAGAGCCGGATGGCTGTTGAAAGCGGTGTTCCGCCCAACCCCTGGAGTAATCCGGCGATGTTGTCACGATCCTTGTTCCTGCCGATCATTCCATATGTTTTTTTGATCCCGTCGAGGATGCCGCCGTATTTTTCCTTTGTGACGGGATTGCTGTTCACCCAGGCCATGAACTCTTTCTCGAAGTCAAGTTTTTTCTGAATGAAATGCGTGTTGATCATCCCATCCACTTTTCCCTGATAGTTTTTCATCGCATTGGCGAGGCCCGATCGCAGGCTGGCCACTTTCAGATGGCCTTCGGGATCGTTTGCCGTGAGTTCGTCCAGCAGGTCGATAACCTCACCGAAATTCCGGATGGAGAACGGGTAGTTGTGTCTCAGGTTCCATTCGGCGGAGTTGGATGTACGATACCGTGTGGTAAATCCCGGAAATCCCATGATGAATGTGGGGTCACCCTCATCCAGGTCGTCGTCGGCTACCTTCAGCCAGACCTCCGGTTTGTAGGGGATGTTCTCTTCGCTGTATGCCCTGCCGGTACCGTCGGGACTGACATAAACCCTGAGGAAGGAGAAGTCACCGGTATGCCTTGGCCACATCCAGTTGTCGATCTCACCGCCGAACTTGCCGATGGAAGCCGGCGGAGCATATACAATGCGGACGTCCCTGAACCTCTTATACACGAAAAGGTAGTATTCCCTGCCGTTGTACATCTCTGAAACTATGGCCTCGACGTCTTCCTGGTCCTTTTCGATGGCTTCGGCCAACGTGGTGATCTTCCGGTTGACAGCCTCGTCCCTTTCCTTCGGATCACTGATCCCTTCGGCCGCTGCCAGCACCTCTTCAGTGACATCCTTCATTTCCAGCAGCATCCGTGCACGGTAGCCCGGGGCCTGTATCTCCTCCGAACGTTCACGGGCCAGGAAGCCGTTGGTCAGGTAGTCGTTTTCGGTTGAGGATGCCCTTTGCAGTGCGGTGAAGGCCACATGGTGATTGGTGATGATGAGCCCTTCCGGTGAGACAAAAGAGGCAGATCCACCGCCCAGCTGCAGTATGGCCCGGTAAAGACCGGTCTTGCCGGGACTGTACAATGCCTCCGGTGCGATCTGAAGACCTTTCTGCTTCAGGTTCAGCTGGCCAATCTGGTTCAGCAGCCACATCCCTTCCTGGGCTTTCAAAGTGATCAGGAACAGGGAGGCCAGCATTAAAATTGATAATCTTCTCTTCATAATTATGGTTTTAAGTGGTCTGTATTTTCGGATAATAATTTTCACAGCAATGGGGAACGTTCAGGATTTTTTCTTTCCGGTATTTATGAAACATACCACCATGCCAAAACTTGCCGCTGTCCACCCGGTATTGGGATAGCGGGGGTGATTCGGTAACTCTAAAGGGCGTAATATCAACCCTTTGAAGGTTCCCATAAATTAAAAAAACAATCCCTGCGAATCCTGCGGTTTTTCCGGAGATGC
>JAFGHD010000086.1 GCA_016939365.1 Bacteroidales bacterium
ACGGTTACTGTTGTGGATGATATCATCCCCACGGTCTCCTGTCCGGGCAACCAGGATCGCTGCGCCGATGAGACGGTGTCCGATACCTATACCGCAACCGGCGGAGAATTCGATTATACGGCTGCTGATGACAACTGTACAGTGGTGAGCGTTGATTATGTACTTACAGGTGCCACCAACGGAACAGGTTCGGGTACGCTGGATGGTATCGCATTCAATTCAGGTGTGACGACAGTGACCTGGACAGCGGTAGACCAGAGCACCAATTCCTCAATACCTTGCAGTTTCACGGTCAACGTGGTACCCTCGCCCGATCCCAACATCATTGGTAATACGGTGGTTGTGGGAGGATCCACGGAGGTGTACCAGACCACCTATGTCCCGGGCAATGTCTATGCATGGAGCGCCATTGGCGGAACGGTCATCGTGAATCCTTCACCCAACGACTACATCTGCGAGGTGATCTGGGATGCATACCATCCCTCCCCCAAGGTGATTGTGACCGAGACCAACACAACCACGGGTTGTCAGTTCACCGATGAGCTCGATGTCACCATCAACCCGATCCAGCTTCAGGGTACTGTCAAATACCATAACAACAGCCACACACCGATGAACAATGTGACTGTGAGGCTGAAGGACGGTGCTTCGGTGATTGCCACCACCACAACGGATCCCACGGGATATTTCAGCTTTGCCAGTGTGGCAGCCGGCAACTATTCGATTGAGGTGGAAACCGTCAAGGCATGGGGTGGGGGTAATTCCACAGACGCCCTTGCCATCCAGCGGACGGCCATTGCACCGGTTTCACCGTTCCCTTGGTGGATACCGGATCTGTTCATCGACAATGTAGGCGATGTCAATGAGTCGGGTAACCTGAGCTCGCTGGATGCCCTGCTGGTAAAACAGCGGACGGTGCATCTGATCAGTTCGTTCCCGGCCGGAGAATGGGCTTTCTGGAAAGATGACGGCGACAACATCAACGGTGTCAACTTCATCAATACGAGTCCGTATGTGGCATACATGCCATACACCCATTCCAGTCCTGTCACCCTGGACATCAGGGCCATGTGTTATGGGGACGTCAATGGCTCATACCTGCCTCCATCCACCAAGTCGATGCTGGCTGTAGAGGGAGAGGGCATCATGGAAGTCTTTGGAAACAAGGAGTTCACGTTGCCCGTGCAGATCATGGGAACCAGCGATCCGGAGATTGGCGCCATGTCGGTCTTCCTGAACTACGATGATCTCAAAGTGCGGGTGAAAGCCCTCAACTCAGAAATCCCCGGCCTGATCCACAATATTGAAAACGGGTGGATCAATGTGGCCTGGTCTGACCTGCAACCATTGAATCTGTCATCCAACAGGACGATCTTCACGCTTGTGCTGGAAGCCCTGACGCCCATCACCGATGCGGAACAGCTGTTCATGCTTTCCGGCGAAACGCAGTTTGCCGACATGAACTGTAATGTGCTGCATGATGTCTTCCTGAACATCGACAGGGTGAAGGCTGAGCTGAAGGTCTCCGGGCCGGATGCAGAGTATTCATTGAATTGTTACCCGAATCCGGTGAAGGAGATGCTGAATATCGCCTATACACTTCCTGAAAGCGGGAATGTGAGGATCTCCGTTGTGAATTCACTGGGAGTCCATGTAAATGACCTGGTCAATGAAGCACAGGAAGCCGGCCAATACCTCATGCAGTTTGATCCGGGTCATCTCGGACTGGGTACCGGGGTCTATTACTGCCGGATGATGGTCGACGGAGAGAGCAGCAGCTTCAATGAGATTGTCAGGTTTATCTACAAGCAGTAAGATGTCATCAGAGTGCCGGGATTTCCCCGGCACTCTGATCATTCCTGTAAAGGAAGAGGTATTAGGCAACAAAAACCTACAGGTAAAAAAAACGGAGCCGAGATGAAAAAGACAATCCTATTCATTCTTTTACTGATAACGGCGACCCAGTTTGCCAGAGGGCAGTCGGCAACGGTTTCCATCGGTGACTATACGGCCGATCCGGGATTGGTCAATATTGCCATTGATGTCACGAATTTCGTGGATGTGGCAGCGATCACCCTGTTTATCGAGTATGATCCGAATGTCATCTCCTATGTGTCGTATACGAGCACCGTTATCACGAATGTCTATACCAATGCATATCCCTGGGGGAGCAACTATGTGCTGGGTATCTCATGGGCTGAGCTGACGAGCATCAATCTTTCCAGCGGCGTACTGATGGAACTGGTATTCAATTATGTCGGAGGAACGAGTGCGCTGGATTTCATGGAAAGTCAGTGCGAGATCGCCAACTCGGGAGGGTATGTGATCCCGACGGTTTATACGGATGGCAGTATCGGTCCGGCGGCGGCAGTACCCATTGTGATCGTGGACCAGCTCAACCAGGTTCCCAGCCCACCCAACCTCCTGGTACCGATCGAGGTGGATTTTTCAGGTGTGCCGGACGGCGTCGGTTCTTTCAATTTTGAGATTGAATATGACGATGCCATTCTATTATTTCAGCAGATCCTGAATCCATTCGAGCCCGGCATTGCCGTGAACCAGCTCACCAATCCTCCACGCATTGCCCTGGCATGGAATACCTCCAATCCTCTGAGCGGCAGTTACCTGAACGGAAAGCTGCTGGATATGGAATTTGAATACCTGGGCGGCAACACTGAGCTGACTTTCATTACATCGGCCTGCCAGGTAGCCAACTTCAATGCACAGGTTTTGAATGCCACTTATGAAAATGGATTGATCACCCAGGATCCTGCCACCCTGACGAACATCATCATTGATTCCATCGGGGCCGCCGCCGGAGAAACCATCAACCTGCCGGTAACGGTGACCAATTTCACCAACGTCGGCTCTTTTGACTATTCCATCGGATTCAATTCCCAGTTTCTGGCATTTGTCGATGTGGTGAATATTCATCCTTCCATACAATCCGGCCTGATTTACAACGTTTTGACGGACAACCTGATCCTTGCCTGGAATGCGGTGATGAGCGGGGTAACACTACCCGACCACACAACCCTGTTCGAGATGCAGTTCAATTATTCCGGGACCAACCAGGATGTTCCATTCATACTTCCATACTGTTCCATGTCTGATTTCGATGCAAATCCCATCAATGCCTACTATATCGACGGCAAGGTGACGGAGATACCTGGGGCGAACGCCACCGTATGCATGACCACCGTTGTGGCGCAGATTCAAACGGAAGTGCTGATGCCCATCACGGTCACCGAATTCAATAATATCGGGGCGATCACCCTGGAGATGACCTTCAATGAGAGCGATCTCACCTATATTGCCCTGGAGAATCTTCATCCTGAGCTGGGAAACGGATCACACCTGTACAATTGTGTGAACGGATTGTTTTCCTTCAGCTGGACGGTGGATGTGGCCTTTGGAACAGGTATCGACATTCCGGACAACGAAACATTGTTTGAAATCAGGTTCCTGTTCAAGACGGATCCTGCGGATGTGCTGTTCAATACCCAGAACTGTGAGGTGGCCAATTACAATGCGTTGGCATTGAATGTATTTTATTGCGACGGGCAGGTTGTCAGCGGCATCGAGGTGGCGGTAAAGGCTTTTCTCGACGGCCCCTTTTCCGTTACCGGGATGCACAATATTCTTTACTTGTCAGGCGATATTCCGTTGTCCCAGCCGTATAACCAGCCACCCTGGAACTACACAGGTACCGAGTCGGTTGCTGCCTTTCCGAACAACAACGTGGTAGACTGGGTGTTGATCGAGTTGCGTGATACGACACAGGCTGGTTTGGCCGTACCAGCGTGCATCAGAGCCCGTCAGGCAGCATTCCTGCTGAAAGACGGCCATGTGGTAGGCATGGACGGCATCAGCCCGTTAAGGTTTCCGATAAGCATCAACCATAATCTGTATGTGGTTGTCAGGCACCGGAACCATCTTGCCGTGATGGCCAACTATCCTGCAACCCTCGTCGGGAACACCTATTTTTATGATTTTACTACTGGTTTCGGTGTAGTTTATGGTGGGAACAACGGGCACAAAGAGGTTGGCCCGGGTATATGGGGTATGATCGGAGGCGATGGCGATGCCAACGACGAGGTGAATACGGGTGACAAGAATGATATATGGTCGATGCAGGCCGGGTACTCCGGCTATCTGGCCGGTGATTTCAACATGGATTGGGATGTGGATAACGGGGACAAGAATGAGATATGGCGTGTGAATGCCGGTCGCGGATCCCAGGTACCTGAATAAGACAAATACAGCTACCCCGCTCAGGGTTCTGCCACAACCCGTCATAGTGCATATGAATCTGGATGTCTGAGGGCCTGAATGTTAGTGACATTGTGGCCCTCTTTTTATTATTGGACGATCTTTAGTGTCACAATTTCATGGGGGCTGAAGTGAAGCTTCAAGAGATTTCCTTCGGTTTCCAGCATCCTTTCCGGTCTTTCGATCAGGTCGGTCAGCATCGCTTCCACCACCGGTGCAGCGAAACGGAGGCTGACATCCGTTTCATGTCCATGTGTTTCATAAAGCCTGATGATGATTCCGTCATTATCTTCCGCCTTTTTCACGGCAGAGACCAGGATGTTGGGCTGATCCATCTGCAGCAAGCTCATTGAGGGTGGATTGCTGCTTCCTTCGGTGGATAGGGAACAACGCGGTCCGATCCGTGAGATCAGCGGATAATTCAGCTCATAGGCCCTCCGGTATGTCTCTCCCGATCTCCAGTCTCCGGGATGAGGATAAACGGAATAGGTGAAACTATGCTTTCCCATATCGGCTTCGGGATTTGGAGATTTGGGTGATCTCAGGAGGGTGATCCGCATCCGGTTGCGCTGTACATCGAAGCCGTACTTGCAGTCATTCAGCAGGCTGACGCCGAAAGCGGCATCTTCGTCCGTCAGATCGATCCATTTGTGACCGCAAACCTCGAAACGGGCTGAATCGATCGAATTACGCCATACAGAAGGTCTGCAGATCGTTCCGAAGGGTATCTCATACGTGGCGCTGTCGTTATCCACAGCCCAGTCAAAAGCCGCTTTCAGCAGGACATGTTCCTCATGCCAATCGGCGATGGTGGCGATATCAAGCCGTGGCATTCCCTTTAAAAGGATATAATCCTGAATGAACTCGGAGCGGTTATCCCTTCTGACCACGCGGATGGCTACCCGGGACAGGTTATCCTCAAGGATACGGATGTCCGCAACCTTTCCGATGGTCCATTTTTTTCCGGTATACCCGATATTCCATGCATCGTAATGTTCAGGTATATCCTCAAAAGCCATCAGCACATTCCCTTCACCCGTTTCCGCAATGATTTCCCGGTTACCGGGCTTGTATATCATGCTTCGGATGTTGCCATTGGAGGGATTGATCTCCACCCTGAGATGTTCGTTTTCCAGAAACCATTTACCCACCCGGAGCGTGCTGTCCACATGCCGGTTCCTGCCTTCCCGGAGATAAAAGGCCCGGTAGCCGGTCGATGGGATGGGAATATCTGAAACCACCATTTGATTTCCTGTTATTTCATAAGGTATCTCCTCTCCGTTCAAGGCAAAGAGCCCCATGTTCCCGGAAAATCCATCTGGAAGCTTGACGGTGAAGGGGTCGCTTCGCTCGAAGGAGAGGGGATTGAATACCACCAGTGGAAAGGACCCTTCAGGAAAAGAGATATGTTGCATAATATCCATCAGGCTTCTGTCCATCACCCTGGCGGTCAGCTTCCGGACATTGTCATACTGTACCTCTGCATCAACATACACTTCATTTATGGAAGAACCGGGCAGGATGTCATGGAACTGATTGAACATGGTGAGTCGCCATGCTTCGTTCAGCTCGTCCCAGGGGTAAGGTATATCTGAAATAACGGCCAGCTTTTCAGCTTCTTCCAGCCGGATCTCGCTTAGCCGGTTGTTCTTTTTTGTCTGTGCCTGGGTGGTATAGGTGCCCCGGTGGTATTCGAGATAGAGTTCGTCATTCCATTCAGGCAGGTCTCCGTATTTCATCAGGACTGTATCGACGAAATCGAGGGTAGAGGATTGAGAGACAGCCGGGAAGGCATCCAGTTGCTGCATGTAATGGATCCTGTCGATGTTTTCCTGTGTCGGGCCGCCGCCATGGTTCCCCACTCCGTAAAGTACCAGCTGGTCACGGGTGGATGAGGCTTCCCGGTGTTCCAGGAATTCGGCGGCTATCCGTTGCGGTTCTGCGTTATGGACATAGGTGAAGGGGAATACGGCCAGGATGGATGATCCGTCGGGAGCCCTCCACCAGAAGAGCTTATGGGGGAACTTGTTGGTGTCGTTCCAGGTGATCTTCTGTGTAATGAAGGATTTGATCCCGGCTTTCCGGTAGAGTTGCGGTAAGGTCCAGCAATAACCGAAGGAGTCGGGATTGAATCCGATCTGAATGTCCACCCCGAATTTCTCTATGAAATAGCGCTTTCCATAGAGCAACTGTCTGGCCAGGGCTTCCCCTGAGGGGATGTTGAGGTCGGGTTCGACCCACATGCCTCCGGTGAGCTCCCATTGCCCTGACTGTATCTTTTCCTGGATCCGTGCAAACAACTGAGGAAACCTTTGCTCCATCCACCAATAGGTCTGTGCGGAGGACTGGCAGAAGACAAATTCGGGATATTTATCGGCGAAACCGATTGCGGAAGCAAAGGTCTCGTAGCACACCTGAACGGTTTCTTCCGATTTCCAGAGCCAGGCCATATCAATATGTGCATTTCCTGTAAACCAGATGTGCTCTTTTTTAAGATCTGCGGAAATATCCATTACCTGATCCCGGATCCTTCTCAGCATGGGATCCAGTCTTTCCCAGTCATCATGGAGGTAGCATTCAAGGATTCCGGAGATCGTGTCCCGGTGGGTGATACCTGCTTCAGGCCTGAATATGGGGATCCAGGGCAGGTTTTCAGTCAGGAAGGAGATCACATCGTTGATGCTGGCCGGGAGGGCATCTCTGCCCGTATGAAGAACGGCCCAGAGGAAGGATTCCGGATTTACCGGGAAGCCATTGTAGGAGGCATATTGGTCCTCCCATTCCAGGCGGACATCGGCATGAGTGACCTCATGCACGATCAGCAGCAGATCGGTCGGATTCAGCGGCATTGAGAGCATTCCGCCCTGGTATGGTTCCACAATGGTTTGCTTGTTCAGCAGCATTTTGTTTTCTGCGTTACGGAAATAGGTGATCACCTTCAGTTGGGAAATGGAGGGTGTACCTGCCAGTGTAAGATCAAGTGTGAGAGGCAGATACCGCATGGGGTTGGTGACTGCGAAATGATCTGCAAAGGAGGCATTCCGGCAGACAGGCCAGGGTTTGACATCAGGATCCTCGAAGGTGGCATTTCCAAAGGGGTTGGTTGCAGAAGTGCGGAGGCCGGGTATTTCAAGGTTGTCAAGGCCGCAAAGGCCGAGGGAGAATCCGAATCCTCCGGTGCCGTTGACCGCTTTGACGAGTATCCGGTTCCAACCCTGTCCCAGCCGGATGATGACCCTGTCCTGGTCAGGTCTCCAGCCCCTGAAGACATTGTTCCGGTGTACCTCCAATCCGTTTACCCATATGGCGATGCCGTCATCGCTGCCGGAGAGCAGGAGTGCATTTTGTTCTTCCGGTGCGTAGACACATGAGAAGGCATAAGCGGCGCAATAGTCGGTTTGTTCGAAGTCTGCCATGAGCAGGTTCACCAATCCGTTTTGTCCGGCCTGCATCAGTTGCCAGGCATGGCCGCCGAAGGTCATGCCTTCGGTGGGGGCTTGATCCGCTTCACCGTTGAGATAATCTCTTTCAAGGAGCTTATGGGTTTCGGTGCATGGGAAACTCCCCAGCACCAGCCAGTCGCGGATAAAGCCCCCCTGCCTGGCGCTCAGCGTCAGACTCAGGGCGAGCAGAAAAGCAGTGGTTATGAGTTGTTTTTTCATGGGTTGACTGATAATGAACTATTTTTCAATTCTGATCAATATTCTCTCAAGTTCTTCCAATGATTTGTTCCGTGTTTCGGGCAGCACTTTCCAGACAAAAAGCAGTTGGAGGATCATCATGGTCCCGAAAAAACAGAAGACTGTGGCAGGTCCCAGGAGCCCGGTGATGGCGGGGAAGGTCCAGGAAACTGCGGCAGCCATGAGCCAGTGGGTGAAGGTGCCGAGGGCCTGTCCCTTTGCCCTGATGCTGTTGGGGAATACCTCGGAGAGGAAGACCCAGATGACGGCACCCTGGGAGAAGGCAAAGAAGGCGATGAAACAGAGGATGAAGACCAGCACGCCGGGGCCTGCTGCCGGACCTGTCGCAAAGCTGAAGCCCACCAGCGCCAGGCAGGCGGCCATGCCTGCCGAACCTGTCAAAAGCAATGTCTTCCTTCCAAAACGGTCAATAATGGTCATGGCCAGAACTGTAAAAACCATGTTGGTCATTCCGACTGCCACGGCCTGAAGGAAAGCGGAATCCGTCGATATACCTGTGGCTTCGAAAATCCTGGGGGCATAATAGAGAATGGCGTTGATCCCCGTCAGTTGGTTGAATACGGCCAGAAGAACCGCATAAAGGATGACATTGCTGTATTTTCTTTCCCAAAGCCTTGACCTGATGCCTGCCATTTCCTGTGTGAGGGAACCGATGATCCCTGTCATCACGTGCTCAATTTCCTTTTCTCCCAGCCTCTGAAGCACTTCGCCTGCCCTGCCGGGTTGGTTTTGTTTTACCAGCCATCGGGGGCTTTCCGGGATGAAGAACACCAGACCCGTAAAGAGCAAAGCGGGAAATGCCTCGACCCCGAACATCCAGCGCCAGTTGTGTATATCCGTATTGACCAGCAGCCAGTTCGAAAAGAAAGCCACCAGGATACCCAGAACGATGTTGAACTGGTTGACCGCCACCAGACGGCCACGATATGGGGCAGGAGATATTTCTGCAATGTACATGGGAGACAGCACAGAGGCGGCACCCACTGCAAGTCCCCCGATAAAACGGAAGAGAAGCAGTGAATTCCAGTTCCACGCCAGACCGCATCCTGCAGCCGATAATGTATACAGGATGCCGGTCACAATGAGCATCTTCTTCCTTCCCCAGATATCTCCGGGCTTCCCGATCAGAACAGCACCGGCCATCGTCCCGATCAGGGCAACAGCCACCGTAAATCCAAGTCCCCAGTCCCCCAGACCGAAATGGGGCTGAATATAGCTCGTTGTGCCGGATATCACAGCCGTATCAAAACCAAAAAGAAAACCTCCAAGTGAGGAAATCAGGGTGGCAAAATAGAGGTTTCTGTTCATTCGGTATTCGGTATCAAATTTATAGATTCCGATAAATGTGTTGAAATCTTCGTAAATGACCGGCTGAAAATAAGAAAATAAACCGATGTGGATGCATCATAAATCCTTTTTAAGAGAAAGGTATTGATAACGTTACTTCCTTAGGAAACAAGAATAATGATAAAGATAGGATTTGACCCATATGACTGAATAATTAACAATTAATCAATATATACTGACGGAAATCAGGTTGGCATATTGTAACTGTCTGATATCGCAAGTATAATTATATTTTATCACCGAAACCACCGATTATAAATATGCCTGTAATACGATCCTGGGTGGTTCCAGGTTTCCATTATTCTGGCATATTTTCATTGAATTGAGGGGATTCATTTGCGTTAAAAGGGTGAAAATTATACCTGTGGAGGTGTATATCGGAATCCCGGAGATCAGCCGGGCATTCCCGGGTGGGTTCAATTACGCAGGCATCTGACGGAGTAACCGGTCAGTTTATTTTGATCGCCCCAGACAACTGACGCATTGTAATAATATAATTTCCAGAACCATGCATGATCCGGATTCGATTGCTTGCCACCCCAGAAGTATGCACTTTTCCCGATGTTGAAGTAATAACCGCTGCCAGAACTCCATCCGTCGGGAAGCCCGGTAAATCCGCTTTCATTTGTAGCACCCGTATTTGGTGGTTCCCAGTGGGAATAGCCTGCCTCCTTCATTTTTCCCCCGGCGATGGAGGGGCCACCCAGGAAGAATGACAGATCGACCCACTCCTCATATGTAGGTATATGCCATCCCGGCGGACATATTCCCTGGATGCCGGGCGTGGTGTCATATTGCATCGTTTCATCCCACTGGTAGAGACCTCCGTAATCTGCACAAAAAGCCGGATTATCGTTATAGCAATATTTTTCAAAAATGCTGTTGTTTCCCTGCGGTATCGTGTTGGGGATCATGGTGCCGATGTTCATGTTCTCCGCCATCCAGCACCACGAGCCGATCTGGATCGTCTGATACACCTGACCGTCGCGGGGATCAGTGAACGGAGTACCGCATTGAAACGGATCAGATGTGGTGGTGAAAGACCAGACAGGCCCTTCGGTGATGTTCATATGATCGTCATGGGCGACCACCTTCCAGTAATACTGTGTGTTGAAATACAAGGCTCCCGGATCAAAAGATTGGGTTGACTGCCATCCTGAAACCAATGGCAGTGGAATATCCGTGCCAAAATAGATATCATAGTATAAAGGATCATTTTCCGGATCGTAACAGTTCCAGATCAGCATGCACTGGATACCGATACCGGTCGCCCCGTCAGGAGGAACCGGGTCATAAGGTACTACCGGTGGTTGATTAGGATAGGTGCTGAAATGCCACAAAGGACCTTGCACCCAATGCCCGTAAGGATCACAGGCATCAATTTTCCAGTAATATATTTTGTTGATTTCCAAATTGCCCGGATCATAACTCAGGAGTGTATGTCCGTATGCAACCGGTGAAGGAGGGCTGGCCGTATCAAAATAGATATTGAATCTCACCGGGTCATTTTCCGGATCGGTGCACATCCACGAAAGGACTGTTGAAACGGACTGGAAGAGGGCACTGTCGGGCGGCTGTGGATATGAAGGTGTATGCGGGGGAATATTGGAAATGCTTCTGTAACACCTCACTGACCGCCCGTTGTGTTTGTCATTGCTGTGCCTTGCGATCTCATCGCTGTTATATCCCATCCATCGGTTCCATCCATATACCCCCTGGGATTCGGTAGATGTCCAGAAGTAGGCAAACATCCCGAAGTTGTAGAAATTGCCGGTACTGCTGCGGTAGCCCGCCGGAAGCGTTTGAAAATCAAAAAGATCGACGCCGTTGCCATTGTTGCTCCAGGAGTGTGAGGACTTCAGGTTCTTGCCGGCATCAAAGCCGCGCCATCCCGTACCATTCCATTCGGGATCGCCTGCACCATACTGACTGTCGGTGTTCCCCTCAAGTATTTTCCAGGTGCAATCCGTGGGGGAAATCCAGCCATCCGGACAGATGCCGCTCAGCAATGTATCGGAAGAGTAATTCATCATTTCGTTCCACATATATAATCCTCCATAGCCCGAACAGCTGTCTTCAGAATTGTTATAGCAATACTTCTCGATAATTCCGTTGTCAGCCTGGTCGATAATGCCGTCAATCCTTGTGCCCACGTTCAGGTTCCGGGCCATCCAGCATTGATGACCGATCAGTATGGTTGGGTATACCTGTTGGTCACGGGCATCGATAATGGGTTCTCCGCAGGAATATAATGCCGGCACCATGCACCCTCTTCCGCCGTTCACCTGCCAGATATCCACTTTATCCGGGTTTGAAACATGGCCGTTCAGGTTGAAATCGCCTGCCAGGTAACCATAGCTTCCCGCCTGATTTTTCCAGACGGTGATCTTGTCGTCGTTATTGATCTGACCGTTGGCATCGCCGTCCCCTCCCGCCATACCGTAGATTCCGGGCTCCAGGCTTTTCTGCGCCAGAAGACCTCTGTAAGCGGCATCTGGATCAGTGGTGAAGTCATAGGAGTAGGAGCCCCTCTGAAGTACCAGAGGCTGGGCGGAAATGATCCCAAGGTGGTTCCGGTGCCAGACCACGGCATACATGTCATGGGTGGTCGTCGTGTCAAATTGCAATAGCGATACCCCATCTGTTTCCCTGATATAACCGTCGGGCATTAATAAACCGGAACGCCTGGAGATATAGGAATCAAATGCTGCCGGGGAAAACGTACCGCTGGTCTCACGCAGTTCCACCAACACCCAGTCGACGACATCCGGCATGGGCTGGACAGTCACCTGCTCATCCCCGAAATAGAACCAGGGTGGGCCAGAGTAAGGCTGTGCCAGGGGAATCTGTCCTCCGGCGGACAGGTGGGTTGTCATCCCGGGACCCTCATATGGTCCTTCCAGAAAAATCCTTATGCTGACCATCGTTTGGGGGAGCACCTGGTTCATTGATAACAGGGAAAGTGTACTCAGGAAAACATGTAAACACCTTTTCATCAGAGACGATCTTTGTATTAGTACAAATATACTGAAAAACAGCGATCTCAGGGATAAACCCACTTCCGTTGGGGATTGTAGGAAATAATCCGTGTCAGGGTATAGACAGATCTTGAGAACTTAAGATCCGGGTATCATTTATACTGATGCTGTTTGATTTTGCCTGTCTGCCTGTCCAACGATTTATCTGCCTTCCTGGAGGAAGACAGGTCGAAGGCAT
>JAFGHD010000087.1 GCA_016939365.1 Bacteroidales bacterium
GATCAGCATATTTCAGACGATAAATGTCTGAATTTTAAAACTGACGAAATCAGACAGTTTAAATTTGCAAACCTGATTTCCGTCAGTTTACATGCTGCTGGCCATCATCATGTTTGGTGCACTGTCAGCTGCACTTGGCGCCACCTGCAGCAAGCCCAAGGACGCCCAGTCACTTACCTTCTGTAGTGCACACCGGCACATGGCACCGGGGATGCATGGTCGGGATGGATACCATCGCCCGCACCGGGTGAAGGATGATCCGGTTTCATGGGCGGGCCTTCTGAATGAGATGCGGAGTTCCCTGCAACGCATTCCGGTGAATGAATCTGCAATAATCGGGATATGCTTACGTCAGGATCCTCATCAACATGAATGTAAGTGTTTATGAATCCAAAGATTGAACTTTACCATCCGCGGGTGTTCAGCGATGAAAAATGGGCTGAAGGTTACTACCGGCGAAACGCGAAAAACATCATCAGAACAGGCCGGAGGCTCTCCGGGATTCTCGCCCGGAGAGGATTCAGGGGATGCAGGATCCTGGATGCTGGATGCGGATTCGCCGCAGTGGCCATCGAACTGGCCAGGGCCTTTCCTCAGGCCGAGATCGTGGGCGTTGACCTTGCAGAACCTTTGCTTGACACCGGGCGGTCACTGATCAGTAAAGCCGGAATGACGGAAAGGATCCACATCGGGCAGGGAGATGTCCACCACCTCGACTTCCCGGATCATGACTTCGATCTGACCGTCAGCAGCTACATGCTCCATATCGTTGAAGATCCGGTTCAGATGCTGAACGAGCTGGAGCGTGTCACCAAGTCCGATGGCATCATCATGATCACGGATCTGCGGCGTATCTGGCTGGCGTTTCTGGCCGGGAAGCTGAGAACCGTATTTACAGCTGAGGAGGCCCTCCAGGTGATTGAATCATCCTCAATAAGAAAGGGTAACATGTCCAGAGGACCTTTCTGGTGGGATTACATCGCGGGACTGCCGGTCAGGTAAACCCATCAGATCAGGGAACCGGGCTGCAGGGGTACTCACAGATATCCAGGAAACCGTCCCGGTTCATCGATTTTCCGGTTTGTTTAAAGCCGGTCCACCCTGAACAATCTGCCGGTGAGGGCATCATCAGTGAGAAAACTGACCCTGCGGTATTTATTTTGGAGCATGGTTTTATTGGCCGCGCGGTGACCGATCGCCCCGGTCAATTCCCCTTTGGGAACATATATGACGATATCTCCACCATAACCTTCCTTCAGTAGTAAAGGACTGAGTATATCACTCCAGATGGCGGTGAGCACGAGGGCTCCGAAGGCCGGATGAAATGGTCCGGCCACCAGTTCGCTACCTGATATCAGCCCTTCTGAAGGGTGCAGACCCATGCGGATCACCCGGACAGCAGCCTGCTCAAACAGGATGACCAGATCTTTGGTCCTGCTCACGGCCTCATCAAGTGAAAGAGGCATATATTTCCCCTGAAGGAAAAGCGTTGCGAGGGGTGTGTTGCGGATCACGACGACCGGGTATATCCGCACCTCACCTGCACCCAGGCTGATGATCTTCTGTGCAGTGAGCATGGTTTTCAGACGGGTGTCGCCCGGCAATCCGGTCATCATCTGGAGGCCCAGGCTGAAGCCGGCATTCCGGACCATCTCCGAAGCTTTAACGGTATCGGATGCGGTATGACCTCTGCCGGAATTGAGGAGTACATCATCATCCATCGACTGGGCGCCCAGCTCAATGGTCGTTACCCTGAAGGCCTTGAGCATATCAAGGATTGCAGGCGTGATCATATCCGGCCGCGTGGATATCCGGATACCATGAATCATACCCTTTTCAAGATAAGGAACGGCCATCCGGAGGTAGGACTGCTGCATCTCCACATCCAGGCCGGTGAAGGTTCCACCAAAAAATGCCAGCTCAACTGAGTGATCCCGGAAGTCAATGGTGGATAACCGTTCCTCAATACACCGGATCACCTCCCTGTGTGACGGCATTTCCAGCCGGCCGGTAATACCACGCTGGTCGCAAAAGATGCAGGTTCCCGGGCAGGCGGCCCCCGGTATGAAAACAGGTATGTTGATATGTTTTCGAACCATGGAATCCATTCATCTGTAAAATTAATACCTTTGTGTTGAAAATAGCTGAATTAAAGCCTTTTTACCATACCAGACAGAGGATTACCAAACCAGAAAACCCTATTCCATATGACTTCAAAATCAAACAGGGCACTATTCATTTTCAAGATGATTTTGCTCCTGATACTGGGCGGGGCAACCCTGACGTTAACACCCGGTTGCAAGAGCAAGAAAAAGCTGGCTATGGAACAGGCTGCCCGGGAGTACGCTGAAAAAGTTGAAAAAGCCAAGGCTGAACTCCGGGCAATCCTGAATGACGACGGAACCATGCCGATATCAGAAATGGAGCGGCGTTTGCTGGATATACGCAATCAAAACCTTAACGATCCTGAAGTGAACGAATTGATGGCTCAGGTTGAAGCAAAAATAGTGGCCATGAAGGAGGAACTCAGAAAAAGGGAGGAAGAGGAGCGCAAACGACAACAGGAAGAGGAAGAAGCGCAAAAAAAGAAACAAAGCTATGATTATATCGAGGATTATTTCTTCCAGATCGCCGGCTCGAACGATATCAACGAAGCCAATACGAAGATCAGCGAAGCCATGAAGCTTTACAGCAGCGATCAGGTTCCTGTTCTGATCATTATCAGCCAGGAAGGCGATATCACTGACTACGACAAACCGACCACCATCGGCAATTATCTGAACTACCTGAAAGACGTGAAGAAATATGACTGCAAAATCCATCAGGCCAGGTTCGACGAATACGGACAGATCACCGAGTTGGAACTGATCAAAAAATAGGAAGAACCCATGAGAAATCTCCTTGCATATACTATTGTTGCGCTCCTGTTATCCGGAACCACAGCATGGACCCAGGAGCATATCAGTCCCGAAAGAAAACAGGCTATCGATAGCCTTGCGCTGGAAAAGGTCCGGGATCTGAGCAAATACATCAGCCTCATCGGGGATAAGGAAACCCCGTTTTCCGAAGCCACCCGTGTTATTGACAGGGCTGTCGAACTTTTTATGGAAGGAAGCGAGGTAGGGGTCTCCTCGCTCTACCGGCCGGAAATCAGCTATTTTCCGGTAAAGCAGTACCTTGAACGCCTGATGCGGCTGAATTACAGCCGTGTGGAAATTGAATGGTACAAAATTGAATATGTCAGTGACCTGGAGCCCCAACCCGACGGCACTTTTGTTGGCGTAATCACCATTTTCCAGAGGTTTTCCGGATATGACCAGGAAGGCGGACTGGTGTATCAGGATGTGACCAAAAAGGATATCACCGTTTACGTTAAACGGAAGGAAACCCAAATCGCCGGAAGACTTATCGGTTTCTGGGATGTCATGCTGGGCGATATCAGAGTGAAAGAAACCACCCCGAGGTGATCCGGCATACCTGGACCTGCAGCCTGCTGCTTTTGTTCTGCTTCCCAATTCCTGCCCAGAACATTCATATCTCCGATCTGGATGGGGATGAATCCATGCTTTATGCCCAAACCAAACAGGTCAACCAGTTTTTCCGGAGATTCAACGGTGAGGAGAACCAGCACGGGGAACGGTATCATACCGGCGACAGTCTTTACCGTGACATACAGCTGAGACTCGGTTATCTGCCCATGCTTTTTGATCAGCAAAATCCCAATATTGAAAAGGATGACATAAAAAACTTCATTGCAAAGTTGACCGATCCTGTCCAAACGGCTTTCCTCGATTTTCACGGTCAAGATTGGTTTGCAGAGCTTCCCGCCACATTCCTGACATACAGGAAACGCGAGAACCTGATACTGTTTCTTTGCCTTGAACAGGAAAGACTGGGTTACAAATGGTCGATCACCAATGTCTATTATGAAAGATTTTTAAAGCTTTATTACAAGGGTGAGGCAGAGATGGTGATGAAAACTTTCCTGCATCCGATGTCCCACGAACTGGACTTCATGAACATCAGAAAGGTTTTCCAGAATCCCGACTATGTAGAGTACTATGCCTGCAAATCCTTTCATCCTGATTTTATTTCACTTCTGACCTATGAAGTGAAGCAGGGCAATATGAAATTCGAAGGATCCGGAGATCCCAAATTCCATTTTTTTCAGATACCCGGTTGGTATTTCGAGGTGTCTTTTGTCAACAGGCCTGGTTATAATACCGGTTGGCTGATCACCAAACTCATCCGGATTACAGAGGAAGAGCGGAGGGAACTGATCAACTTCTATCAGCCATGAAATGGTTATTCACCTTTCTCCTGCCGTTCTTCGTTTACGGGTTCGGAGGTTCCCTGAGGGGTCAGCAAAACCCTGCCCTGTCGGCTTCAGAGGTTGAGGCTTATAAGGCTCAGTCAGGAAGACTGGTGGAATACCTTGAAGGGACCCTCAATTTCCTGGGAGATCCCGATGAGGTCAACAAAGAGAAGCAGATCGTCATTGAAGAAAGTTACCTGAAGATTTTCCGCGATGAAAAGGTTCAGATCGAGGACGATCTTGATGAAGGAAGGGATGTTCCGCTTTACAAGGATGTTCAGGCATACCTGAAGGATATCCGTTTTTTTTACAGGCAGATTGCCTTTACATTTCAGATATCGGAAATCGGCCATTACCTGAATGACAGGGATCAGCATTATTTCAGGGTTACTTTGACGAGAACCCTTGACGGCATTACCATTCGTAAGGATTCGGTCTTCACCAGGGCTGTCCGGTTCATTGAGATCAACCTGGATCCTGCATCCGGTGTCCTGAAGATCGCCAGCATCTACACTACCAAGCCTGAAGAGAAGGAAGAGCTGGAAAAATGGTGGAACCAGCTTTCATGGGATTGGAAGGCCTGTTTCGGAAAGGGAATCAAGATAATGGACAGTATACCGTTACAGGAGATCAGTCGCTTTGGAGGAGGATATTATGTGCGTTCCCGGCCGGTTTTGGGTTTTCAGGGGCTGTCCCTGCCCGCAACCGGGAGCATCCCTGTTGCTGATTCAACCCTCATGGATTGCGATACGGTTTATACGGATCTCAGCGAGCTATACTCCCGTATTTCTGGCATCATGAAAATGCAGGAGATCGATTTGTCGGGGAACAGGGTAATCAGAAATATGGATCCCTTGTCGAAACTCACCGACCTGAGGGTGATCAACTGTTCGGGTACGCATGTGACCGACCTCTTTCCTCTGAGAAATCTCAGCCATCTGGAGGTGTTGAATTGTTCCCATACGAATCTGTCGGACCTGTCACCTATGATTTATGCCACTTCACTGCGGAATCTGGATATCAGCCACACCCAGATTGAGGATATTCAGGCTGTCAGGAATTTCAGGCGACTGGAGAGGCTGGATTGTTCCGGGACCCTTTTGCAGGATCTTTCACCGTTGGAACCGCTGGAAGAATTGCATGAATTGCAGTGCGACAGCATCGAGATTTATTCCATCAGTTTCATTTCCAGCCTGATCCGTCTCGAACGGCTTGATGTCTCCCATACCTTTGTATCAGATCTGACACCTTTGGAATCCCTTACCAGACTCAACCATCTCAACTGTGAATATACTCTGGTCACCTCCCTGGAATCCCTGGGTCATCTGGAGGAACTGGAATATCTTTTCATCTCGGGTACGGGTGTCAGCAGCCTTGATCCGTTGGAGGGACTTGGCACACTGAAACGGATTTATTGCGACAACACCAGAGTTTCCGCGCAACATGCCTTGCGGTTCATGCGTAATCACCCAGGATGCCTGGTTGTTTTCGAAAGCGATGAATTGCTGAACCTCTGGCAAAACCTGGGGCCGGAGTGGAAAGAGGTGTTCCGGATGTATGTAGTGGTCAGTGATCATCCGGGCAAAGAGGAGCTTCATGATTTACTCCGACTGGAAAAGCTGGATCTGTCAGGCCATCCTGTTATTAATAATCTGGAACCCGTCCGTAAGCTTTACAACCTGAAAGAGCTGAATGCCTCAGGCATCGGAGTGTCCGATATCTTTCCCCTGTCAGATCTTCTGGGGCTGGAAATCCTTGACCTTTCCAACACCTCCATCAGTGAGCTGGATGCTCTGTCGGGATTACGGAACCTGATGGATCTGAATATCGCAAACACCGGCGTGCCTTCCCTTGCCCCTCTCTCAGGCCTGCCCCGTCTGAGGCATATCAGCGCTGACAAGACCCCGCTGAGTGATGCCGCTGTATTCAGTTTCAGGGCGGACCGCCCTGACTGCCTGGTGGTTTATAAAACCTACGAGATGAACAGGTGGTGGGAGACATTGAGCAGATCCTGGCAGAACCTGTTTGCATCAGTACTCAAAATGGACTCTCCACCCACTCCCGACCAGCTGCACCAGTTACTTTTCCTCAATGAGCTCATCATAAAAGACCATCCTGACATTCATGATCTCACTCCCCTGACCCGGTTGAAGGGACTGAAAAAGATCTCATTGATATCAACCGCTGTCACCCAGATACAGCCGCTTTCCCTACTGCAGGAACTGGGTTCGCTCACATGCTCACAATGCCCACTCCAGGACTTAAGTCCTGTCATGGAGCTTCATGATTTGACCTATCTGAACGTTGAAAACACCTCCGTATCGGACCTGAGTCCCCTGAGTCAGCTCTCCAATCTTGAAAGCCTTATCATTTCTGGAACACAGGTCAGAGACCTGAAATCCCTCTCGGCAGTGATCAGCCTGAGACTCCTTGAATGCAGCAATACGGGTGTAAAGAAGCTCAAACCCCTGTATGACCTTCCGGCCCTGATATCCGTAAAATGCTTCAATACACGCATCAGTGACCGTGAGGTGCAAAAGTTCAGGGAATCCAAACCCGATTGTGAGATTCTTCATTACTGAACCGCTGGCATTTACCGTTTGATGGATTCAGGGTTTTGTTATTTTTGTACCTGTTGAAACCATCCTGCCCCAATGCGTGATTTCATTTCACTCCTGATTTGGATTCTCATTGTGTTCTGGCATAGTGCCCTGGCCTCACAGGATATTGACAGTCTTGAGCAGTTGCTTCAGGATGCCCGCTCTGATTCGGTCCGGGCATCGCTGTTATACAGGATTGCAAAAAACGGTTTCAATTCAGACCCGGAAAGGAGCCTCCGGTATGCCAGTGAATCTGCAGAAATAGCCAGAAACCGTGGTGACAGCGCTCTCTGGGCCATGTCCATGCAGATCGCCGGAGTGGTTTACAAGAACCGGGGAGATTATACGCGCGCATTGGAGCAACAGCTCCGGGCAGTCCGGATCATCGAAAAGCTCGGGAATAAAAAACTGCTCGCCTCTTCATACAACGATCTCGGAGTGCTCAATAAAAACCTGGGAAACTGGGACCTGGCCATCGGATATTACCGGAGTTCACTGGCCATTATTGAAGAGCTGGGCAATAAACGGATCTCGGCCCTGCTCCTGAACAATATCGGAACGATTTACGATGCCAAGAACCGCCCGGACAGCGCTGAATACTATTACACGCTCTCATTGGAGATCAGTTCAGAGACCGGTGATCCTGAAGGAATGGCGCTGTCACTTAATAATCTGGGAGAGCTTCACGCAAGTGAAGGCGATCATCGCAAAGCACTGGATTGTTTTACCCGCACCCTCGAAATCGATCAGGAGACTGGTAACCGGATGGGTGAGATCTATTCCTGCCTGAATATGGCCGGGGCGTACCTTGAGCTTGCAGATCTGAAAAGAGCCCTTGAGTATTTCGACCGCGCTGAAGAATTGTCCCTGGAAATGGATGCGGCATCATTGCTCAGCCAGGCTTACCGGGGGAAATCCTCTGTGTTTCGAAGGATGGGAAACTTCAGGAATGCCCTGGACTACCTGGAAAAGCATAAATCGATCCAGGATTCCCTGATGAATGAGCGCAAGTCGGAACAGATTGCGGAGATGCAGGCCCGGTTCGAATCCGAGAAGAATGAAGCCGAAATTGAGTTGCTGAAAAAGGAGCAGCGGATCAACGGGCTGCTTATAGCGAAACAGAAGAATCACATTCTGGTGCTCATTCTCGGCATCGCGATGGTGGCCGGACTGGGGGTATTTCTGGTCTACCGGACCCGGCAACGTCATCAGGCCATCATGCAAAAGGAGATCATCAGGCAAAAAGAGTTAGGTCTCAGGGCCGTTTTTGAGGCACAGGAAGAGGAACGAAAACGAATAGCCAAGGACCTTCATGACGGGATCGGGCAAACCCTGTCCGGCCTGAGGCTGGCCTGGGAGGCCCTGACCCGCCAACTTTCCGGGATTTCCGAAGCCGAGCGGAATCGGATGCACGAACTGACCGCTGTGATCGACGGTGCCTGTCAGGATGTCCGAACGATTTCCCACCAGATGATGCCCAGGCAGCTCTCCGAACTGGGGCTTATCCCTGCCCTCGAGGATATGCTGGTAAAGAGCTTTGGAAATACCGGGATCAATTACAGGTTTGAGCATTTCGGAATAGACGGCCGTTTCAGTGAAAATGTCGAAATCGCCCTTTACCGCATCGCCCAGGAGCTTGTCAACAACGTGATCAAACATTCAGGTGCCACCAGGGTATCCTTTCAGGTCCTCCGTAACCGGAATTTTCTGGTCATGATCGTGGAAGATAACGGCCGGGGATTCAATTACGGGGAAAAGCAGGGATCAGGCATTGGATTGCTGAATATAGCCAGCAGGATCGGGACCGTGAATGGTGAGATCAATTACGAACCCAGCCCGGGAAGCGGGACTGTGGCAACAATCAGGGTGCCGGTAGCATGAAAAAAATCCGGGTGATCATAGCCGACGACCACCACCTGATCATCGACGGAATCAGGTCGCTGCTAGAAGAGGCGGACGATATCGCCATTGTTGGAGAGGCATCCAACGGCAGAGAGCTGATCGAACTGCTCTTCCTGGTATCTGCCGATGTCATTCTCCTGGATGTCGAAATGCCCGTGATGAACGGGATTGAAGCCGCAAGGAACATCAAGACCAACCACAGGGACGTCCGGATCATCATTCTGACCATGCATCAGGAACGGGGGTTGATACAGCAGCTGATAGACCTGGGTGCCGACGGATATTTATTGAAAAATTCCGACAGGACTGAGCTGATCCAAGCCATCCGTCGCGTGGCTTCCGGAGTTCCCTATTTCTCCCATCAGGTCACCCTCGCCCTGCTCAATAAAACCGCACCCATGTCCAGATCCTCTGAGGATGGGCATCTGCTTTCGCTGCTTACACCCCGGGAGATCGAAATCATGAAACTGATCGCCGAGGGCCATTCCAACCGCCAGATCGGCGAATCCCTCTTTATCAGTCACAGAACCGTGGATACCCACAGGACCAATCTGATGAAAAAGATCGGAGCCGCCAATATTGCTGCTCTGATACGATTTGCCGTCAGAAACGGATTCATTGAATAGACCTGCCCGTTGTCTTCACTCCACCCGTATCTCTGTCCCTTCTGTATGAGCCGCAAACTCTGGCGCATAGAGACACTGTATGGTAGTGATCCCGTTGGAGAAGCTGCCTGAGTGTGATACGATCAGGGGATACTCAATCACCCATGTTCCTTTGGGGAGGAGATCGAAAAAGAAATTCATGGCCGCATCACGAGGATTCTGATAATACCCGAGTCCGTCCTGGTATCTGTATCCGGAAACCTGGAGCGGTGGCTCCAGACCGGAAGCCCGCAAATCCTTCAGGTGGATAAACTCCATATCCCGGTCTGACCGGATCACCATTCTGACCTTGATTTTATCTCCGACACTGAGCGGATGATCCCCGTCCACCGTTTCCAGTATGGGGCCACGGCTGGTGTTCACCTCTCTCAGCAGTTGCTTTTCCACATGCAGGGGGGAGGAACTGCCGGTGATTTTGTCCATATCTTCGAAGTATTGCCAGTATGCAGCACCCCAGGCAATGCCGGGATTTTCATTGGTCACTTTGATGTCTGCCATTTCGGAAGAGATGCTGCCGGAGGGCCAGGAGTGCTTGAAATAACCGGTGCCGGCCTCAATCCGGCTTCCGCCGTCACCCAAGGGATCAATGGTTTCACTTCCAACCTTTACACTGATGGGGGTCTGCCCGGTGATCCAGCGGTCCCCCCTTTCCAGCAGGGCAAAAACCGCTTCGGCGGTTGCCCTGGAGGTCTTCCATCCTCTGGTTTGCTTCTGCCTGAGAAGGTAGGTCCTGATCAGGTCCACCGATAAGGTATCCCCTGTGATCGTAGTGAAAACCTCTGCCATCATAGCCTGAGTCTCGACAGGGGATTCATACCACCGGAAACCACCGGATTCCGACCCCCAGTACATACCCATTTCTTCATGATATGATGCATTTTCCTTCAGGGAAGCTGCGATCAGGGATGGAAGGCTTTTCACTCCCAGATGATGCATGGCCAGTGCGATCATGCCCTGAAGATGTGTATTGAATTCGAGCCAGTATCTGGTTGCCTGGTCCCTGAAATACTGGAAAGGCGTGGTCATGTCAGCAGGCAGGGGAATATCTTTGAAAAAACTGCTGCGGGCATATAGGTACTGTATCTGGATGGCGGTAAGATGGTTCTTATCCATCTCATCAGGATGATGTTCGCTAAGTTTTTCATAATCCTCCTGTATTCGTGCGTCGAGGTAGGTGATGGCCTGCAGGAGCATGGCCCGTGTCCCGTCCTCCTTCATGGGATCCATGATCCCCAGTTGCCTGAGATGGGCGAAACCCAGCACGATTTCCTGGGTGATACTCCGGTTGTCACGCATTCCATCAAACCAGGGCCATCCCCCGTTGGGAGACTGCATGGTTATTAGCTTCATCAAAGCCGCATCCATGGAATGCCTCATCCTGTTTTCATCGAAGAGCATGGCCATCCTTCTCTTATTCCGGTTCTCTTCGCCGGCTTCCGTGACCCATGGGGTCTCCTCAAGCAGCAGGTTTTTGAGTTCCTGGTTTTTTTCAAGCGGAGAAGCGAGTGCCTCGGGTGTCAACCTGATCCAGGAATCGAATACCTGCCTGATTTCAGGAAAATCTGATACCAGGTGGGATCCGATCCGGTTCGCATAATATCGCCTGAATATCTCATCGCTCGATTCCCGGGTACCTTCCATCATGACGGGCAGGGACTGAACCGCAAGCCATATGGGATTTGATGTGAATTCCACGGTGAAACGGTGATGGCTCAGCGAAAGACCGGTCTGTTTGAAAGTACCGGCAAGGCGTTCCATCCTGAAGGTACGTTCTTCCTTACCCCTGACCGGCATGGGCAAAGTCTCGGTTACAAGTGTTCTGTTGGTCAGTACCGGCAGGGATGTCTCCTCCCCATCTGTGAACTGTCCTGATACGGCTTCGAACCGGCACCCGATCAGCCCGGAATAGGAAGGCACTGTGATATCCCAGGCTACCAATGCGGTCTCTCCCTGATCACTTTCAAAACCAAGCGTATATTTTCCCCCAGGGGTGATGTTCTCCAAAGGCTGCTGTGTAAGAGCATCGAAGAGAGAAAGGGAGGCCTCGCCTTTCATCGATTGACCGGAAAGGTTGACGATCCCGGCCGACAACCTGATCCGGTCGCCCTCTCTCAGGAAACGGGGAAGATTCGGTATAACCATCAGATCCTTGGCGGTCGTGATCTCTTTTTTGAAAAGGACATGGCTGAGGTCTTCGGTATGAGCCAGTCCCAGCAGTTTCCATCGGGTCGTGGATTCAGGCATGGTGAAGGAGACGACTAACCTTCCCGAGTCATCAGTCCGCAACGCCGGATAGAAGAAAGCGGTTTCCCTGAAATCTCTTCTTATCTGTATTGCCGGAAGGGAAATACGTCCGGCGGGTCCGGCCGGGCTTTCTCCGGTCTTCGGCAGAGGCTCTGCTTCCTGCTGCACGGCCTCCTGAGCGCCCATGTCATCCATCTCTGGCATGAAGGGTTGACCCGGCGGCAACATGAGATGATCGTCCTTTCCAAACCTTGAATGCCGGAAGCCGCTTCCGAAATAATGGAAACCAAACCAGTTGAGGTGGTCATATTCCCGCGGCGCAGGATACATCAGAGGCCCTGCCGGAGGATGGTACAGAAATGCAGGCTCCGTGCGGAATGCATGGAAGACATCCCATCCGGGCAAACCGAACAGGTCAAGAAATATATGAAAGCTCCAGTCATGCGGGGAAATGGCATCAAGGGATGCATCATACATGGAGGTCAGTACTTCGGCAGCTATCCGCTCCCCGGTTTTCCGGTCTATCCTGATCTTCCATTCCTCCTTTTGACCCGGCAGCAAACGGTCCCGGAAGGTTTCAAAGGTAACGCCGAGCTGCCTGTCCGTCTGGGGTACCCTGACCAGCAAACTTTTCTGCATCGGTCTGTTCCGAAGCACAGCGACCAGATTCACCGTACAGTTACCCGTGCAATCTTTTCCGATGGGGATGGTGATCCGTTTCATCTCGCTGTTCAGCCTGATCCATTGCCTGCTGATGATATTGCGTTCGCATACCACTTCACATACCACCCGGAGGTCACGGCCGGCGCTCCCGACAAGGACCGTGGACGAGGATCCCGGTTCCGCCTCTTCCTGCATCAGGTGCGACCAGAATATCTCATGAACCGGGCAGGATGAGCTTTGAGGATCAAAGAGGGTGAAGATCTGTTCGCCCCTGACTTCGCTCCCAAAGGCGTCCCTCGTCAGGATGGTGGCAAGGTACCTTCCCGGTTCCCATCCGGCCATGCCTTCCGGGACAAGCAAAGAGTCGTCCGGAGTCCGGTAGCTCGTATGAAATAACTGCTCCTCCTTTTCAAACCCTGTAGGAAGGTACTCCTCTCCGAAGGGGTCGTAAGGGAAGTCCCTGATGAAATCATCCTGGTCCATGACATGTTCGTCAGGAGCTTCCCATAGGCGGGTGCGGAACAGGCGCCCGGGTTCGCTGAGGCGGAATACGGCGATTTCCCCCTCTGAAGGAAGCGGACGGCCGGCAGGGTTGGTCGTGATGATCCTGAAAGCGGGTGTAACACTCCGGTCGACTTGTTCCGGAATGTCAAAACCTGCGATCATGGCATTATACCCTACCGAAACCGTAGTTTCTCCCGACCGGGTTTCTCCGTTGACAGCGGTTACCTCTGCGGTGATCCGGTAATTGAATACCGGCTTGGCGGATTCGGGGACCGAGAGATCGGGCAGTGCCTGGAACGGAACACTGAAAGCACCATCCCCGTCGGTTTCGGTGAATCCGCTGACGATTTCCGTTTCGCCCTGCAGGGGCATGAAGTCTGTTACCCCGAATATCCTGTAAGGAAAGCGGGCTGTACGAACCACCCGGTAGCTCACCCGTGCATGATCCACAGGGGCTCCGCTGAATGAAACGGTTTTTCCCGGTACCTGCAATGATTCGTTGAGCTTGTAGGCCCCTTCCATTGGCCTGAAAGTGACTTCAAACTCAGGCCGCTTGTATTCCTCAACCTTGACGGCAACCGACCCGGACTCATTCCGGATGTTCATCATTCCCGTTAGCCCGGTGACCGGGGCTGTGAAGGATCCGTGAAAAGATCCGAATTCATTGGTTGTGAACTCCAGTACCTCTACCTGTTGGTTGTTGGCATCGAAAAATTCCACCCGTGTCTTTTTACCCTTTTGTGGTAACGTGCTTTTTTCGGACCGTTCGGTGACGATCCCCTTGAACCAGATGGTCTGTCCCGGCCTGTAAACGGAGCGGTCTGTAAAGAAGAAAGTCCGGACATCCGGCTTCCTGCCACGGTAATCGGGAGTACGCTGGTAGAAGTAATTCTCAGTAAGCAAATGCTGTTCCTTGTATTCAAATTCCAGAAAGAAAGACCGGGCTTTGCCTCCTTCATCCGAAGGTGTGATCTCAAGGTATCCTGCCTCATCTGAAAAGTACTCTCCTGCGAACTGGTGTTCATATGTTCTGGAATTGTAGTTGTAAAATCTCTCGAACAGTTTTGTTTTCACGTTCTTAAGAGGCATACCGGTCTCACGGTCCAGGACATAGACCTGGTATGTCCCTTCACGGTCCTTCCGGGTAATATAGCTGATATCGGTGGACCAAACCGGGGTGTATGCCATGAATGTCTGATCGGGGTTGAACGCATCCGAGCCTGAAGCCAGAAGGATGTAATATCCTTCTGCAAGGGCGGTTACGGGAACTTCGGCAGCATGCCACTGATAATCACCCGTATCGGGCAGGGCCTGCGAAAAGGAATGCTGGAAAGGAAGCGCAGCATATTGAGCGATCAGCTCCTTTCTGTTGGGATACTGTTTCAGATAATCACGATCGGCTTCAGGTGAAATGGAGATCAAGCGGAAATGCAGTTGCTTCAGGTTCCTGAATTTGACCAGTCCGAGGAATTTCTGACCAGGCGAAACCCCTGCAGGGGCCTGGACCGAAATGCCGGTTTCAAGGATTTGCTGTTCCAGTAACTTGCAGCGTTTTGCGCCCCCGGAGCCGGGATGAGCTGACATCTCCTCCCTGCATATTTCAAGGGCGGTCCGGATATTCCACCGGTTTTTCCCGGAAACCTTAGGCTGATACTCAAGACCTAAATCATACTGGTGGCTGGCCATCTGGTATCCTGCATCTGTGGAAGCGGGATGCTGCCTGAATCCGGACCTGATCGTTCCCAGGGCCACAGAATACAGGCTGTCCTTCTCTGGCATGACAGCCTTATTATACATATATTGCAGCCGTTTCAGGTCGGCATCGATGAGGGCAGCGGGATCCTCATCGCCAAGATGAA
The DNA here is from genome assembly GCA_016939365.1 of Bacteroidales bacterium. Lineage (GTDB taxonomy): Bacteria > Bacteroidota > Bacteroidia > Bacteroidales > JAFGHD01 > JAFGHD01. The sequence goes on from JAFGHD010000087.1 coordinate 14,753, forward strand.
AATCAAGGATCTCCCTGAAGATCCTGAATGCCTCGTAGCCTCCGGACAAGGGACTGTCATATCCCGGTTCAAATTTCACGAAACGCCCCGCTTCCGCCAGATAGTCATCCTGATTCACCTCAAACTGTCTTGCCGGTCGGGTCAGTGCCGATTCGTCATTCATGAAAAAATCCACAGCCCGGTGCGCGAGGAAATCGTAAAGGGTGGGCCGTACCATCCGGGATTCCCCCGACCCTTCGAGGATTGCATCATATAAGCCTATCCGGTTGGTTTTCAGTATTTTGGGATCCTCAAGAGATGCCTGGTAATGTCGAAAGACCTCCTCCTGGAGTGTCCGGAGATCCCACGTGGTGATATCCTCCTTTTTGATGAAATCGGCATAGGTTCTTTCCAGGAACCGGTAACGATTGGATTGGTAATAATTCCAGTATATCTCACCAAGAATGCTGTGCAATATCTGCTTCAGGGGTGGCCCGGAAACGGTGATCAATGCGTTCAGCTCTTCCGAAATGCCTTTGATTATATTTTCTTCAAATGCAGCCTGCAGTCTGAACCTGTACAGGAGGGATTTGACTACCTGTGGATGGTTCTCTTCCACCTGTGCCGCATGATAGATTGAATCCACAATTTCCAGTGCGGTACGGGGTAGGCCTATGTTCACAAGCGAATCGACTTTTTTCCAGGCTTCAGGATAGGTGCTGTAATCCTCTTTCTGACTTCCGGCTCCGATACCGGTTCCAATGAAACAGTGGACAGCGGTACCCGATGTGATGGCCAGCAGTACTGCAAAGGCTACAAGAAACAACCATCTCTTTTTCATCGTATAATATATTATATAATGTATGCATCAGATCGTTAAGAAGGCATAATCCCGAAGGTTCAATGAACCTGTGGCGGAAAATCAATCGGGACACAGCCATCAATACTTTTCGATCAGGGATGTGAACGGATGTGAGAGGCCTTCATATTCCATCAGTTCCATCTTGATGTTCCCCACAATCACTGCTGACTGGGCGAGGATAGGTATCTTGTTCAGATCATCCGAAATCCAGAGGGTCATGGGATATTGCTCTGAAAAGACTTCTCCCACAACCATCCGGGGTTTGAAGCGCATGCAACGCACCCTCCCCATCCCGATGTCCACAACCTCCCTTCCTTCAAAAATAATCACGGATGTGTAGACGGAATCATCCAGGAAAAAATCGATTTGGATATGTTCCCCGATCTTCAGATTGCTTACATCAAAGGTTCTGGCGTAGTATACTGCAGAGACGATATCCTGTATATAGGGTGGAGTGGCCATTGAATCCCTTCGGCTCACAGCGTAATTCCCGTTGAAGTGAAAGGAGACGTCATCATCCTTCACATAGCTTCCTTCATGTGTCCGGCGTAAGAACAGGTACGGAGCCAGGGCCTGCTTGTCTGTATAGGAATCGAACTGGTCATATACCTTGTAGAAGAGATTGAAAAGCCCCTTTGACCTGCCCTCAGTGTCGAAGTGCCAGACTTCCCTTGCGTCGAACCTCCGGTCGGTTTCCTTTACCTCGGCGATGCCGATTCCGGCGGTCACCTTCCCGGTAAGCCAGGCATCATAGTAGAACCGGAACTGCAGTTTTTCCCCGGCACGGAATGCATCGTGTGAAACCGTACGGATCCCTTCCTGGGCTGTGACACCGGTCATGATGATGACCGCGACAAAGAAAATGATCCGGCTGAATATCATTTTTTTCGGTTTGAACGAATGTGCTGTGATCTTTTGTGATTTCTGATTACTCTGGGAAACGAAAACCATACCAAACAGATACTTTCAAACCACAACATTGATGATTTTCCGGGGAATGAATATGATTTTCCTGACCGGTTGATCACCGATCCATTTGCGGGAGATTTCTTCGCTCAGCACCGCATTCCGTACCTCTTCCTCAGGTATATCCAACGGCAGGCGTAGCCTGAAACGCAACTTACCGTTGAAAGAAACCGGGTATTCATAAGTGTTTTCAGCAACATAATCCTCCCTGAATTCAGGGAATGAAGCCCCGGAAATACTTGGGGAATGACCCAGCGATTCCCAGAGCTCTTCAGCGATATGAGGTGCATAGGGGGAGACGAGTATGGCGAGCGGCTCAAGGATCTGTCTCTTGTGACAGTTCAGTTCGGTCAGCTCGTTAACGCAGATCATGAATTGACTGACGGCCGTATTGAATGAGAACCGTTCAATATCATCCCGGATTTTCCGGATGGTCGTATGAAGGACCTTCAGTTCTTCCGGGGAGGGTTCCCCATCGGTGACGATCAGTTTCCCCTCGTCATTCCGGAACAATCTCCACAGCTTCCGGATAAAGCGGTAAACGCCTTCAATTCCCTTTGTGTCCCATGGTTTATGACTTTCGAGGGGGCCGAGGAACATCTCATAAAGGCGGAAGGTATCAGCGCCGTAATGGTCGATCAGGTCATCCGGGTTGACCACGTTGTGCTTCGACTTTGACATCTTCTCGATCTCCCATCCGCAGATGTATCTGCCTTCCTCAAGAATAAATGCCGCATTGCTGAACTCGGATCGCCAGTTTATAAATGCCTCGGTATTGAGAACATCATTATCCACAAGCCCGATATCCACGTGCAGGGGGGTGCAGTTATAATTGTCCCTGAGATGAAAGGATACGAAGGTGTTGGTGCCGTTGATCCGGTACACCAGGCTGCTCCTTCCCTGTATCTTTCCCTGGTTGATGAGTTTTTTGAAGGGTTCCGCTTCGCACACCAGCCCCATATCAAAGAGAAACATGTTCCAGAACCGGGCATAGATGAGGTGGCCGGTGGCATGTTCATCGCCACCGATATAGAGGTCGACATCCCTCCAGTACTCGTTGGCTTCGCGGGAGAAATAGGCATCGTCATTCCACGGGTCCATATACCTCAGGTAGTAACCGCTCGATCCGGCGAATCCGGGCATGGTGTTGGTTTCGATTGGGTATCCCTCAGGGGTTTTCCAGTTTTTCGCGCGCGCCAGGGGTGGGTCTCCCGTTTCGGTGGGGAGGTATTTATCCACTTCAGGCAGCTCGAGGGGGAGCAGGCTTTCATCCATCGGGTAGGGTATACCGTCGCGGTAGAATACCGGAAAGGGTTCCCCCCAGTAACGCTGGCGGCTGAAAATGGCATCACGGAGCTTGAAGTTCACCTTCCCGGTACCCATTTTTTTCTCTTCCAGGAACCGGATGGTGGCACTGATGGCCTCAGTGACATTCATGCCGGTGATGAATCCTGACTGGATCATCCGGCCCTCCTTGGAATCATATGAGTCGTCCCAGGACAGTGGGTCAGAAGGTTCTTCCCCATCACGCACCACCACCTGGATTATGGGAAGGCTGAAGTGCCGTGCAAAAGCGAAATCCCTGCTGTCATGGGCGGGCACTGCCATAATGGCTCCCGTTCCGTATCCGGCCAGCACATAATCAGCCACCCAGATGGGTATCTCCTGACCATTGACCGGATTGATACCAAATGCACCGGTGAACTCACCCGAGATTTTTTTCACTTCGGCCATCCGGTCGCGTTCCGGCCGGTTTTTTGCCCAGGCCACATACTGCTGCACACCCTCACGTCTTTCAGGCTTGGTGATCTTTTCTACCAGTTCATGCTCGGGTGCCAGTACCATAAAGGTGGCACCCCAGAGGGTGTCGGGCCGGGTAGTGAAGACCTCAATGGTATCTGTGTGGTTTTTGATGCCGAAGATCACTGAAGCACCTTCGGAACGGCCGATCCAGTAACGCTGCATCTCTTTCAGTGATTCAGGCCATTCGATCCTGTCAAGCCCGTCAAGGAGCCGCTGGGCGTAAGCCGTGATCCGCAGCGACCATTGCCTCATCAGTTTGCGCTCTACAGGGTGACCGCCCCGTTCCGAAAAGCCGTCTTTCACCTCATCGTTGGCCAGCACGGTACCCAGCGCCGGACACCAGTTGACCCAGGTGTCTGAAAGGTAGGCCAGCCTGTAGTTCATCAAAACCTCCTGCTGTTCATGCCCGGTCATGCCATGCCACTGATCCGCAGTAAAACTTCCGGCGGGACCGCATACGGCATCGGTATTCAGGTTCCCGGAACGCTCAAATTCACGGATCAACTCCTCCACAGGCTCGGCACGATCGGTCTTCCTGTTATACCAATGCTTAAAAAACTGCAGGAAGGTCCATTGTGTCCATTTGTAGTACTTCGGATCACAGGTTTTCACCTCCCGGTCCCAGTCAAATGAGAATCCGATCCGGTCGAGCTGCTTCCTGTATCGCTGTATGTTCTTTTCAGTGGTAACGGAAGGGTGGGTGCCGGTCTGAATGGCATATTGCTCCGCAGGAAGCCCGTATGCATCGTATCCCATCGGATGCAGTACATTGAATCCCATGAGCCTCTTGTATCGGGCGAAGATATCTGAAGCGATGTAACCGAGGGGATGTCCCACATGCAAACCGGCACCCGATGGGTAAGGGAACATGTCCAAGACGTAATACTTCGGCCTGCGCCTGTCGGCGACGGCTTTGAAGGTTTTGTTTTTGGCCCAGTATTCCTGCCATTTCCTCTCAGTCTCCCTGTGGTTATATTCCATAATCTTCAAGCAGTATAACTGTTACATCATCAGGGGTGCGAAAATAACAAAAAAAGGGGAGAGGTTCGGGCCGTGTGAGGTCATTTCCAGAGATGAAAACTCATGCCCATATGCTTTTCCGGTAGCATGTTTTTATTATTATTGCATGCAGCTGCAGACAGAATGTCATATGAGCAAACCACCGAACTATCATACCATCGTGTTCCTCGGTGACAGCCTGACGGAGGGTTTTGACCTCAGCCTTTACATTCCCCGACCAGGTCTTGTAAACCGAGGCATCAGCGGCGACATGACCCTGCATATCCTTTACCGGAGATCCACCCATGAGCGGTATCAAATTCATTGAAAGGCAACAACGGTCATATATCTCGGTACCGGGAAAGATCATTAATCAGTCGGTGACATCCAGGTACCGGATGACCTGCCGGAAGGCCGGGTAATCAGTTTCTTTTTGCTATTTTCTCCGCAATTATGCCGGAAATCCGGTCGGTATGAACCCGTTCCTGGATCATGGTATCCCTTTCCCGGATTGTGACCGTCTGATCTTCAAGTGTCTGGTGGTCGATGGTGATACAATAGGGTGTGCCGATGGCGTCCTGACGCCGGTAGCGCCTACCGATTGAATCTTTCTCCTCATAGAAGCACATATATTCGAACTTCAGACGATCGAAAATCTCCATGGCTTTTTCGGGGAGTCCATCCTTTTTGATGAGGGGAAGGACGGCAGCCTTTATGGGAGCAAGGAATGGCATTATTTTCAAAACTACCCTTTCGGATCCGTCATCCAGCTTCTCCTCGGTATAGGCATAGCTCAGCACAGCCATAAAAGTCCGGTCAAGTCCGATTGATGTCTCCACCACATAGGGGACATAACTCACGTTGAGTTCAGGGTCAAAATACTGAATCTTTCTACCCGAGAATTTCTGATGGGAAGTCAAATCGAAATCGGTGCGGGAATGAATACCTTCCAGTTCCTTGTACCCGATGGGAAATCCAAATTCGATGTCGAAGGCAGCATTGGCATAATGGGCCAGTTTTTCATGTTCATGGAAACGGTAGTAATGTTCAGGTATCCCCATTCCGAGATGCCATTTCATGCGTTCCTCCTTCCAGTATTCGAACCAGCGTTTCTCATCACCGGGCCTGACGAAGAACTGCAATTCCATCTGCTCGAATTCCCTCATCCTGAACACAAATTGTCTCGCCACGATCTCATTGCGGAATGCCTTGCCGGTCTGCGCGATACCGAAGGGGATCTTCATCCTGCCGGTTTTCTGCACGTTGAGATAATTGACAAAGATACCCTGGGCTGTTTCAGGCCGCAGGTAGACAGTTCCGGCACCATCACCAAGCGACCCCATCTGTGTCGAGAACATCAGGTTGAACTGGCGCACATCTGTCCAGTTCCTGGTACCGGAGATGGGGCATGTGATCCCGAGCTCCTCGATCAAAGCCCTGAGCTCTGCCAGTTCGTTGTTTGCAAGGGATGAATAGAGCCTGCTGCGGATTTTTTCCGATTCGTTGCGGTACTCAATGACCCGGGGGTTCGTCTGCAGGAACATCTCCCTGTCGAAGGCATCTCCAAAACGTCTGGATGCTTTATCGACCTCCCTGGATATCTTGTCATCCAGTTTGGCAATGTAATCTTCCACCAGTACATCGGCGCGGTAGCGTTTTTTGGAATCCTTGTTGTCGATCATCGGATCATTGAAGGCATCCACATGACCGGAGGCTTTCCAGACGGTTGGGTGCATGAAGATGGCCGAGTCCAGCCCGACGATATTCTCATGGTGCTGAACCATTGATTTCCACCAATACTCCCGGATGTTGTTTTTCAGCTCAACGCCGTACTGACCGTAATCATAAACGGCTGCAAGCCCATCGTATATCTCGCTGGATGGAAAGACAAACCCATACTCCTTGGCATGGGCGATGATTTTTTTGAAAAGCTCTTCGTTATTCGCCATGCTGCAAAAGTAAACCGAAATATAAAATGCTCCCCGGGGGAATAAACCGGGGGATGATCAGGGCAGGCTGTTGATGAATTGGTTGTAGCGGTTCGGGAATTGTTCTCCCGTCGGGCTTCCCAGGCTTTGCCAGACCTCGTTGATGCGATCATAGCGGTTTTCCGGATGGGGATGTGTGCTGAGGAATTCCGGGAGCTGTGGAGCCTCGTCGAGTTTCTGAAAGAAACCTCCAACCCCCAGGGGATCATAGTCGGTTTCGCTGAGGTATTTGACGCTGTACTCATCCGCCTCATACTCGGCATCGCGGCTGAATGCCAGGGTGGCGACACCCGCGGCCAGTGATGCGGCGATCTCAGCCAGCATGCTGGGATTATTCCCCAAAACGATGCTCAGTAATATCTGAATTCCGTATGCCTTGGTCAGCTGGTCGGTGGAGTGCCGCCGGTCGGCATGCGCCATTTCATGACCCATCACACCGGCACATTGCGCTTCATGATCAAGGAACTTGATCAGCCCTGTATAGAAATAAATGTATCCGCCGGGAGCACAAAAAGCATTCAGCACCTCATCGTCTTTTATGATATAAATCTCCCACTCGAATTTGCTGGCATGGATCATCCTCCCGGAAGCAAGAACCGCATCCCGGATCCTGTATATGTGACTGTATGCTTCGGCATACTGGGTTTTATCCAGCAAGGGATATTCCTGAGGATTCGCTTCTATTTCCTGCCGGAGCTGCTTGCCCAGGGCGATATCATCCTCGACGGAAAAAATATTGAAGGTGTTGTCCCCGTCATCATTCTTTGAGCAGGAAATCAACATGACGCCGGCAATGAAAGCCGGTACTGTCCATAATATCAGTATCCGTTTCATGAGCGTGTTTTTGGATTCACCCTGTTGATTATTTGGGCTAAGCGTGATATAAAACAAAATTACAAAAATCAACAGGAATGCCACCTTCCCATCCTCAAAAACATGTGCATCATTGAGGACACATCTTAATCTGTAATTTTATCATTGAGAGACCTGAATCCTTCACCCAGTATTTCATTGGCATTGATCACCGTCATGAATGCCCGGGGATCTGTTTGATGGATAAAATCCTTGAGCATGGTCAGTTCCCTGCGGTTTACCACGGTATAGATGATGTTTTTCTCTTTGCCGGAGAACATACCCGTTCCCTGGAGGAACGTGCCTCCACGGTTCAGGTCATGGATGATTTTATCCCTGATTTCAGGCGATTTGTCGGAAATGATAAAAAGCGTTTTATCGTAGCTGATTCCCTGCAGCACCACGTCGATCACCCTTCCTGTGATAAAAATGACAATCAGGGAATAGAGGGGGATTTTCCAGTCCTGAAATGCGACCAGTCCGACCAGTACTATTGCCGAATCCACCGTGATCATCAGATATCCCAGGGGAAGCCTGGTGAACTTTCCGAGTATCATGGCCACGATATCGGAGCCGCCGGAAGTGGCCTTGGCTTTGAAGATCAGCCCCAGACCCAGCCCTGCGAGCAGTCCGCCGAAAATCGAGGAAAGCAGGGCATCGCCCTCCACCAGTGGGGCTTCTCCACGGATCAGGGTAAGGACATCCACGAAAAGGGCAGTCAATACGAAGCCCACTACCGTCTTGATACCGAACCGTGGCCCAAGGATACGGATGCCGATCAGTGTCAGGGGTATGTCGAAAAGAAGAGCTACCAGGCCCACCGGGGTGCCGATCATGTGGTGGAGTACGATGGAAATGCCGTAAACCCCGCCGGGTACGATACGGTAAGGTGTAATGAAGTACACAAAACCGGAAGCCAGAATGAAGGTTCCCAGAAGGATCATACCGTAAGCCATGAACCATTTCCTGGAGAAAATCCGTTCTTTTTGAAGAAAAGCCATATGAGTCTGTTTTTGTGGGGCACAAATGTAACCGTTTACTTTTTGCCTGAAATATGTAGATGTTTCGGAAATTGCGGAATATCCTTCATTTTCGGATAGACTGTTTATCCGCTAACAGAATGTGTTCCGGCGGATCAAACAAGCAACCATCATATTCATACGGTTGTCTTCTCAGTAAAGCTGATCAAAAGGAACTAAAATTCTCCCGGATACGTTATCCTGATTGTCCGGTAAAAATCGCCAGCAGAAGAGAAGGAAGGACGGCAAGGATTACGGCTAAGGGTATAGGAACGCTGTGTTCAAATTATAAAAAATGAGCGCCATGACTACCATCACCCGTACCGATTCAGTTTGGTACAATTCCTGTAACACGGAGTTTCCCGATTGCCATTGCCGGAAAGGGCAGCTCCTGAGGATTACAGACCAGCCGGATAGATCAGTGATTAAAAAAATTATATATCTTTGCACGCTTTGTGCAGGGATGAACAGGAACGAAAAGAAGTCGATGAGGATACTTTTGTTTCCCATGTTGCTGTTGTGGCTGATGCCTGTTTCCGTCATGTCACAGCAGGAGGCACACTGGGTGCACAATATGTTTAACCAGGTGGCGGTGAATCCGGGATATGCCGGCAGCATGAATGCCATATGTGCTACAGGTCTGGCCAGGCAGCAGTGGGCAGGTTTCAAGGATGAGGATGGTAATAATGTGGCCCCTGAGACATATCAGCTTTCCATAAATTCTCCGGTCAATTTCCTTCATGGAGGTCTGGGTGCAACCATCCTCCAGGACAAGGTGGGATTCAGCAAAGAACTGGCCGTGAAACTGATGTATGCCTACCGCCTTGACATGGGCATGGGAAATCTGGGTTTCGGTTTGCAGGTGGGCTTTCTGAACGGATATATCGATTACTCGAAGTTCAAGCCGCGGGAAACCGGCGATCTTGTCATTGAGAACAAACAGGGCGAACAAAGTGATATGTTGCTGGACTTCGGGTTCGGACTGCATTATTTCGTACCGAACAAGTTCTCTATCGGCTTGTCATCCACGCGTCTGACTGAATCCGAATCCCCCGGGGATATCCTGGCCTACAAGACCAAAAGGCATTATTACCTGAATGCGGATTATGATTATGCCTGGCCGGGCAATCCGGCAATATTGATTACACCTTCCGTGCTGGTCAAATCGGATGGGGTGAAAACACAGTTTGACATCGCGGGGACACTGAAATACAATAACAAAGTCTGGGGTGGCGTTAGTTACAGTACTGTCAGGGTACTTGATCCGCTTGCCGTTCTCATTGGGCTCAGCATCAAAGACATACGTATCGGATACTCATACGGAATACCGGTTTCATCCATAGGCAGCGGGGGAAGTCATGAGATCATGGTGGGATATTGCTTCAAGATCGAATTTGACAGTGGGCGAAGGAGTTATAAAAATACCCGCTATCTCTGATTAGGATGAAACAAAATTGACTTTATTGAGTAAAAGGATAGAACCAGGGAAAAAACAGAGAATACGAAATAAATCAGCGAAAAAATGAGACGGACCCTCTTGTATTTTGCCATTCTGCTGCTGCTGGGCAGTTGCGGCAATACAGGTAATGGCGAGCTGATCGGGGTTCAAAACAGGAAACCGTATTATCAGCCGATGCCTTACGGAATGGCATATGTCCCCTTGGGGAGCTTTACGATGGGTGTCAGCGATCAGGATCTTCCCTATGCTTTGATCCATCAGCCAAAGACGGTTACGATCACTCCATTTTTTATGGATGAAACCGAGATCACCAACAACGAATACAGGCAGTTCGTCTTCTGGGTCAGGGATTCCATTGCCAGATACATGTTGAGTGAGGTGATGCCTGAGGAGTACTCTATTGAGGAAAACAGGAGAACCGGAGAGATCTACGACCCGCCCTATCTGAACTGGACCAGGCGGATTGACTGGGAAGGAGAGGAGGAAAGGAGCATACTTGAGGATCTGTTTATTCCGGAGCATGAAAAGTATTTCAGGAAGCGGGATATTGACTCCAGAAAACTGAAATACAAGTATTACTGGATTGATCTCAAAGCCGCATCGAAGAAGGATTTCACCCAGGACGGCGATCCCGAGGCGGGAGGCCTGGCCAACCGGCCCCAGGGTCTTCAGGACAGGTCTGTTTATGTCCGCCAGGAGGTTATCAACGTTTACCCGGATACCCTTTGCTGGCTGTTTGATTATACTTATGCATACAATGAACCATGGACCAAATACTATTTCTGGCATCCATCTTACGATAATTACCCGGTAGTCGGTGTGAGCTGGGAACAGGCCAAGGCATTCTGCGTCTGGAGGACCATGTGGAAGAACCGTTACCTGGCAAGCAAAAAGGGCGAATCTGACGTCAGTGATTTCAGGCTTCCTACTGAAGCCGAGTGGGAATGGGCTGCCCGTGGCGGCCATGATCTGAATCCCTTCCCCTGGGGAGGTCCCTATGTCAGAAATGACAAAGGATGCTTCCTCGGCAACTATAAACCTCTTCGTGGCAACTACTCTGACGACGGCGGAGCCAAACCCATCATCGTTGCGCATTACCCGCCAAATGACTGGGGCCTTTTTGACATGGCAGGAAATGTCGCGGAATGGACAGGAGACGCCTTCGATGAGTCATCCTGCAACTTCTCATGGGACCTCGATCCTTTTTACGAGTACAATGCTACCGATATGGATCCGGCCGTTCTCAAAAGGAAGGTCGTCAGAGGCGGCTCCTGGAAGGATATCGGCTATTACCTCCAGGTGGCCACCCGGACATATGAGTACCAGGACACGGCCAAATCATATATCGGTTTCCGTTGTGTGCAGTCCTACCTGGGCCGCCAGAAAGACGACAACCCGGCGAAAGCTTCTCATATTTACCAGAAATAATTCAAGGTTGATAAGGTAATTCAGATTGATTATTAATCAATTTTAAAAATGGGACTGAATAATATCGTAAAAAGCAGGGGATTCAGGAATTTCATGGCCAAATTGTATGGCTGGGGTGCATCCGTCGTGATCCTGGGTGCATTGTTCAAGATCAACCACTATCCGGGTGCAGAATACATGCTTATTATCGGATTGGGAACCGAATCCATCATATTCTTCTTTTCTGCATTTGAACCCCCTCATGTGGAGCCCGACTGGAGCCTCGTCTATCCTGAACTGGCCGGTATGTACCATGGGATCACAGCCGAGACGGAAATTGAGGAGAAGCTGGGTAAAGAGGGACTGACCGGGGATCTTGACCAGATGCTCGCCGAAGCCAAAATCGGCCCGGAGCTCATCGAGAGCCTGGGCCAGGGATTGAGAAACCTGAGCGAGAATACTTCAAGGCTCAGGGATGTTACGGAGGCCACATTGGCTACTTCTGAATTCACGGAAAACATGCGCTCAGCTTCCACTTCCCTTGGAAAACTGTCGGAAGGCTATGATAAACAGTCAGAGACCCTGGCCAGTGACATAAATGCCTCCCAGACATATGTCAACTCCATCAGGAACGCGGCCGGATCTGCCTCGGGTCTTTCAGAAGCCTATGCCCAGGCCTCCCAGGCAATTAAGAAAGACCTCTCAGCCACCGAAGCCTTTGCCGAGAGCATCAAAACCGCTACCCAGTCTGCCAACCAGCTGACTGACCGTTATGCCAAATCTTCTGAGATACTGTCCAAGACCGCAGAGGCTCTTGATTTCACCAAGCTGAAGGAACACAATTACGGAGAACAACTCCAGAAGATATCGCAGAACCTTGCTTCCCTCAATACGGTCTATGAAATGCAGCTTCAGCAGAGCAGGCATCAAGCCGACGCTTCCGGCAAGCTTCAGCAAACCATGGAGACATTTCTGAGCACATTGAATGGTTCCATAGAAAATACCTCCAGATATCGTGAAGCCCTTACAGCCCTGAATACCGTTTTTGAGTCCCAGATGAAAGGATCGGCCGAACAGGTTGAAACAACAGCCCGACTCCAGAAAACACTGGACGCCTTCCTTGCCAAACTGAATGAATCAGCTGACAAAACGGTGCAATACAACCAGGGACTGGAGGAATTGTCACGGAAGGTGACGGCCCTGAATACCGTTTATGGCAATATGCTGAGCGCAATGAATGTCAAGGTGTAAGTTTGTTGTTGGACCCTGAAATAAACAGATTGAAAAATGGCAGGATATAAGGAGACACCGCGGCAAAAAATGATTGCCATGATGTATCTGGTGCTGACGGCGCTTCTTGCCCTTAATGTCTCCCGGGAAATGTTGCACGCTTTTCTGGTAGTGAACGAAAGTATCAGTGAAACCAATGAGAAATTCGCCCAGAAGATTGAGGAGACCTATGCGGAGTTCCAGAAGCAGTATTCCATCAGCCAGGCCAAGGTTGAGCCTTTCTGGCTGAAAGCCCAGGAGGTGCAGCGCCTGACTGACGAGATGGTGGCTTACATTGAGGATCACAAATACAAGGTCATTGCCCTTACAGAAGGGATCACGGTCGAAAAGGCCAAAACGACTCCCTTGTTGGAAATAGATAAAAAGGACAACTTTGACCGGCCGACCAACTATTTCATCGGGCCGGAATATAACGGGGAAGCCTATGCCATCCGGAAACGGATTGATGAGTATAGGAACAACCTGCTCAGCCTCATAGAAGACGAAAAAACACGTGAGAATTTCAATGCCAAGCTGGGGCTGAAAACAGACGGTGATTATTACAACGCCGACAAGGAAAAGGAGCCATGGGAGAGGCACAGTTTTTATCATACCATTCTTGCTGCTGATGTCACCATCCTGAATAAAATCATCGCCGAGATATACAACGCCGAATCCGACATCGTCAATTATCTCCTTTCTTCGATCACTGCCGAGGACTTCAAGTTTGACCGCGTCGGAGCTAAGGTGATTCCCGTGAGCAACAGGATTTACGTGGGAGATGAATACAGTGCAGAGATCCTTGTGGCAGGATATGACACCAAGAAAAATCCCGAGGTTTTCATTCTCGAAGGGGTGGATTCTCTTACCCCCAGCCTTTTCAATTCCGCCAGAATGATCCCCGGTGAAAATGGCCTTGTCAGGCTCAGCCTGCCCGCCTCAAGGGAAGGTTTGCAGAAATATGCCGGCATCATCCGCCTGACCACTCCATGGGGCGAGGTGAGTGACTACCACTTTCATCAGTCATATATGGTCTCCCGGCCGACGGCTGCCATTTCTCCCACGAAAATGAATGTATTTTACAGGGGCGTTGACAATCCGGTCTCCATCTCAGCCTCAGGTGTGGCAAACAACCTGTTGCACATCGATATCTCGACCGGAGAGATTACGCGGGTGGATACCGGGTATATCGTAAAAGGACTTCCGGATAATGCCACGGGTGCCACCATCAAGGTCTGGGCAGAGGACAACGGCCAAAGGCGCCTGATGGGTCAACAGTTTTTCCGTGTTAAACCGCTTCCTGATCCCATTGCCATGATTCGTGGTGCGGAAAATGGAAAAATAACCAAAAGCAAACTCCTTACAAACGCTTTTCTCCATTGCCAGTTACCGGAATGGGTCGAATTTCAGTACCCCTTCAGAGTCGTATCCTTTACAATGATCCTGCCGGCTGCCGGTGGATATATCCAACCTGAAAAATCGGAAAGCAACAAGTTCACGGATCGAATGATCAATGTGATTCAAAATCTCGGGAAGGACAGCAGGATCATTTTTGAGGACATAAAGGCCCAGGGCCCTGAGGGACTCCGGACCATTCAGAGTATCAACATCACCATTCTTTGACAGGTCAATCCTTGAAATCATGAAATATCATCTTGTTTGCTTCATTATCGGTCTCACATTCCTGACCTGTACCGGAGGATTCACACAGATCCTCGACAGTCCGAGGGACGGCGTGTATGATAAGATCCATACCGATGAGCGAAAACCGATCCCCTATACACCGGTCAGGGAAGCAGATGTGATATGGCAGAAAAGGATCTGGCGTGCTATGGATCTTAAGCAAAAAATTAATCACCCGTTCTATTATCCGGAAACTCAGCAAAAGCACTGGAGAAGCTTCATGACCGTCATCCTTGATGCGTTGAAGGAAGGTACCATCACGGCCTATGACGTGAATGACGACCAGTTTTTAGTGCCTCTCACCTATACAGAGTTGATGAAGAAGCACACCAAAACAGAAACACAGGCTGTGTATGATCCGGATAATCCTGATGTTATTACAGGTTATAAAGAGGTTCAGCAGGAAATCAGACCCTCTGAGATTTTCAAAATCCTCATCAAGGAAGATTGGTTCTTTGACAAACAACGATCGGTAATGGATGTGAGAATTCTCGGAATATGTCCGGTATATGACAAATACGACAATCAGGGTATTTATCAGGGCCAGGTCAAGTTTTTCTGGATTTATTTCCCTGAGGCAAGACCTGTGTTTGCCAGGGCTGAAGTATTTAACCGCCATAACGGAGCTGAGCGAAGGACATACGATGACCTGTTCTGGAAGAGGATGTTCGGAAGCTACGTTTACAAGGAGGAAAACGTTTATGACAGGGAGATCGTCGAATATGCCACGGGCATGGACGCCCTCCTTGAAGCGGAACGGATCAAGAATGAGCTCTTTCAGTTCGAGCACAGCCTCTGGGAATTCTGACCCTGCAAAGACTATTTCATATACGGCTGCCTTTCCGACCAGGGAGGCAGCTTTTTTTTTTCACTGCCGGCACTTGGTTATATTTGTGCTGAATTGATAGAATCAAGTGAACCGCTCATCGGATATCCTGGATACGCCCGTGGAATACCTGAAAGGTGTGGGACCCGCACGTGCCGATGCGCTGAAGAAGGAGCTGGGTGTTTTCACTTTCCGCGACCTGCTGGGGCATTACCCATTCAGGTATGTCGACAGAAGCAGGTTTCACAGCGCAGCCGAGATCCGCAGCGATGCAGCTTACGTACAACTGGTTGGTAGAATCAAGGATTTTCAAAAGGCGGGCCCCCCCAGAGCCGAAAGGCTCACCGCAACACTGACGGACAGCTCCGGCTCCATAGAGTTGGTCTGGTTCAAGGGGCTCAGGTGGATATTAAACAAAATCCGCCCCGATGTTGACTATATCGTGTTCGGGAAACCTGCCTGGTTCAACGGCAAATACAATATTCCCCATCCCGAGATTGAACCCCTGGAAAACAGGACTTCAGGTGTTGCCGGTGAGAATCTACAACCGTTCTACAATTCGACGGAAAAGCTGAAATCCAGGGGTCTCGACAGCAAGGGTATCGCCAGGATCCTCCGCAACCTGATCCCGGCGGTTCAGGGCCATATCCCTGAAAATCTTCCCCAGGTACTCCTCAGGGAAATGGGATTCATAACCAGGGAGGAGGCATTGGTGAATGTCCATTTCCCGTCCTCTCCCGATATTCTGAACCAGGCCCGTAACCGGCTGAAGTTTGAAGAGCTGTTTTTTATCCAGCTGGATCTGCTGAATCACAAAATGCTGAGAACCGAAAAATCGAAAGGGCATGTTTTTGAGGCAATTGGCTCGTATTTCAATGATTTTTACCATCACCATCTTCCTTTTGAACTGACGGAAGCCCAGAAGAGGGTTTTGCGTGAGATCAGATCCGATCAGAAATCGGGCCGCCAGATGAACCGCCTGCTCCAGGGGGATGTGGGCAGCGGTAAAACCTTGGTTGCCCTCATGACCATGCTGATGGCACTGGACAACGGATACCAGGCCTGCCTGATGGCCCCAACAGAGATACTGGCCGGACAGCATTTTGCTACTGTGACCCGGATGCTCGGCTCCCTGGATGTGAGGGTCGCTCTTCTTACCGGATCGACAAGGACTCCTGAGAGAAAAAAAATCCATCTGGGTTTGCAGGATGGAACCCTGCAGATTCTTATCGGGACACATGCACTGATCGAAGAATCCGTCAGATTTACCGACCTTGGAGTGGTCATCATTGATGAGCAGCACCGTTTCGGTGTGGCACAGAGGGCACGGATGTGGTCGAAGAACATCATCCCGCCCCATATACTGGTCATGACTGCAACACCTATTCCCCGCACGCTGGCCATGACTTTGTATGGGGACCTGGATATTTCGGTGATTGATGAGTTGCCGCCGGGAAGGAAACCGGTAAAAACCGTTCATTTCTATGATAAGGACCGCCTCAGGGTGTTCGGTTTCATCAGGGAAAAGATCCGGGAAGGGAGGCAGGTATACATCATTTACCCGCTGATTCAGGAATCGGAGAAGCTCGATCTGAAGGACCTTCAGGATGGATACGAAAGCATCACCCGGGAATTCCCACTTCCCGGATATGCGGTCAGCATGGTGCACGGAAAAATGGCTTCGCCGGATAAGGAATACGAGATGCAGCGGTTCAAGAAGGGTGAGACACAGATCATGGTCTCTACTACTGTGATCGAGGTGGGGGTGGATATTCCCAATGCTTCGGTCATGATCATCGAAAACGCGGAACGATTCGGTCTGTCACAGCTTCACCAGCTGAGGGGGCGCGTGGGCCGGGGAGCCGATCAGTCTTACTGCATCCTGATGTCCAAATATGAGTTGACCCACGAAGCCCGAAGACGCCTGCAAACCATGGTTCGTACCCATGACGGCTTTGAAATCGCTGAAGAGGACCTGAAACTGAGAGGGCCGGGTGACCTGCAGGGTACACAGCAAAGCGGAATTCTCGACCTGAAGATCGCTGACCTGGTGAAAGATGAAAAAATCTTGCGGCTGGCCCGGGAAAAAGCCATCCGGCTCCTCGAAACCGATCCCCGCCTCGAACAGCAGGAGAATAAACCTGTGGTCGCATTCCTACAGTCAATGAAAAGGCACAGAGCCGACTGGAGCCGGATCAGCTGATCGCGAAACTCTGCCAGGCATTGGGATTTCCGAAATCACTACATTTGCATTTTTCCAGAAAATGATCTGTCCATGAAGATCTCCTACAAATGGCTGAAGGATTATCTCAATTTCGACCTTTCTCCGGCTGACCTGTCGCTGTTGATGACCAACTGCGGGCTTGAGGTGGAGCGAATGGAAGAGTGGGAGTCTGTTAAGGGTGGCCTTAAGGGTGTTGTGATCGGGGAGGTGATATCGTGCCGGACTCATCCCGATGCAGACCGGCTGAGCCTTACACAGGTGAATGTCGGTTCAGGCGAGCCGCTGGAGATCGTTTGCGGCGCTCCCAATGTGGCTGCCGGCCAGAAAGTGGTGGTCGCTCTTCCGGGTGCGGTACTCTATCAGGGCGATACCTCTTTCGAGATCAAAAAAACAAAGATCCGTGGTGCCTGGTCCTCAGGGATGATCTGTGCAGAGGACGAGGTGGGGCTCGGTGATTCGCATGCCGGAATCATGGTCCTGGCACCGGAGGCTGTTCCCGGAACACCGGCGGCAGAATGGTTCGGGGTGGACAGGGATATCGTTTTCGAAATCGGACTGACACCCAACCGGACGGATGCCATATCACATATCGGCGTGGCCAGGGATATCAGGGCTGCCCTGGATGCCAGGGCTTTCCTGCAAGGCGAGGAAATCTCTCTGGAATTTCGTCTCCCTGATGTCAATGCCTTTCGGCCCGATAACGAAGAACAGGTGATAACGGTCGAGGTGATGGACCCGGATCTGTGTCCGCGGTATACGGGCCTGACCATCACGGGAATTCAGGTCGGTGAATCTCCAAGGTGGCTGAAAAACAGGCTTCTGGCAATCGGTCAGCGACCCATCAATAACATTGTCGACATCACAAATTTTGTACTGCATGAAACCGGACAGCCCCTGCATGCATTTGATGCATCCCACATTCCCGATAATAGGGTGATTGTCCGCAGGCTCCATCCAGGCACCCTCTTCACAACCCTCGACGGAATTGAAAGAACGCTGGAAGGTGACGAGTTGATGATATGCAACACCAGGGAAGGAATGTGTATCGGTGGGGTTTTTGGTGGCATCTTTTCGGGTGTGGTCGAGCAGACCACATCGGTCTTTCTTGAAAGTGCATGCTTCCATCCCGCCTCCATCAGGAGAACATCGAAACGCCACGACCTGCAGACCGAGGCCAGCTTCAGGTTCGAGAGGGGCGTGGATCCGGAAATGACACTTTATGCCCTGAAAAGGGCTGCCCTACTGATCAGGGAAATCGCAGGCGGAACCATCTCCTCACCCATTCAGGATGTCTTTCCATCCGTTAAACCGGGAAAGGTCATCCACACGAACCAGGAACGGATCGAGTCACTCATCGGAAAAAAAATCGGCAGGCCGGTTACACTCAGAATTCTGAAATCACTGGATTTCGAAGTAACGGAAAAGATTGAAGGCACTTACAGCCTGAAGCCTCCCGGCTACAGGGTGGAGGTGACCCGGGAAGCCGATGTGATCGAAGAGATCCTCAGGATATACGGATACGACCGCGTGGAGATACCGGGGAAATTGACATCCTCCCTCTCGCACCCGGAAAAGCCCGGCAGGCATCAGATCCAGGTAAAGATCTCGGAGTACCTGACGGGGAATGGCTTCTATGAAATCATGAACAACAGCCTGACCCGGAATTCTTACTTTGAGAATAACCCCGATTTCCCTGATCATGTTTCCGTCAGGATTCTCAATCCTTTGAGCCGGGACCTTGGCACCATGCGACAGACAATGCTTTACGGAGGTCTGGAGACCATCCTGTTCAACATCAACCGGAAAGCGGCCGACCTGAAGCTCTTCGAGTTCGGGAATGTCTATATGAAAGAAGCCGGAGCACCTTCTGACGGGAAGGTTACAGAGCGTTTCAGCGAGCAGTTCCGTCTGGATATTCTTATGACAGGAAGAAGATACAGGGAAAGCTGGTATTGTGGGGATGAAACGGTCGATTTTTTCCAGTTGAAGGCGTTCGTCGTGAATGTCCTGAAACTGATGGGCTTTTCTGACAGCAGGTTAACCCTTGAACCCGTGTCCCGGGGATACCTCGAATCGGGCCAGGTGGCACGTTCAGGTGATTCTGATGTTTTTGAGCTGGGAAAAGTAAACCAGGAACTGCTCCGGAAAATGGATATCCGCCAGGATGTTTATTATGCCTCGTTTGATTGGGATTATATCATGAAGCATCTGGACAGGAAGACCATCCGTTTTTCAGAGATTCCCAGGTTCCCTGAAGTGAGGCGGGATCTTGCCCTGTTGCTTGACCGCCAGGTGCGCTATGAGGACATTGAAAGGATCGCAATGGAAACCGGGATAAAAAACCTCAGGGAGGTGAACCTCTTCGATGTTTATGAAGGAGAGGGACTCGAACCGGAAAAAAAATCCTATGCCGTCAGTTTTATATTGAGGGATGCCGAAAAG
Source organism: Bacteroidales bacterium (assembly GCA_016939365.1). Lineage (GTDB taxonomy): Bacteria > Bacteroidota > Bacteroidia > Bacteroidales > JAFGHD01 > JAFGHD01. Next base: position 34,531 of record JAFGHD010000087.1, read on the forward strand.
ACCCTTACCGACCATGAGATTGACCGGATAATGGAGCGGTTGATCGAAGCCCTGACCCGCCGTTTGAATGCCAGGATCAGATAATACATGAAAGGCAGCCGGCAGATAAATCCTGGTCAGTTCCATCCATTCTGGGGTAAGGCATATGCATTACTGAAATGGGTACTGATAGTTTTCGGCCTGTTTTCGTTGGTCTTTATCCTGATGGGATTCACTCATCTTCCTTTCCGGTGCTATTACTGGCTGGGGACATCACTGAGCGGTACCCCGGCGAATCCGGACTATATTGTCGTTCTGGGAGGAGGAGGTATGCCCAGCCGTTCCGGTCTGATCAGATGCTGGCATGCAGGAATGGCCTCAGATTTCTTTGATTCTGCCCTTGTGATCCTGGCATTGCCCGGTGATACTGTTACTGTACCCGGTGACCTGTCCCGGATGTTTGACGAGCTGGTGAGGCAGGGAATAGATCCCGGGCGCATACTCACCGAGCCCAGGGGTGCAAATACCCGGGCGCAGGCTCTGAATGTCCGAAAAATGACAGCTGCCTGTAAACCGGTGTGCGAGATCCTGCTGGTGACCTCTCCTGAACATATGAGAAGGTCGGTTTTATCATTCCGGAAAGCAGGTTTCGATTCTGTGAACGGATGGCCGGCTTTTGACCGTGCCCTTGAAGGAAACCTGAGCTTCAACGATGACCAACTGGGCGGTAAAGGACGCTGGGTGCCCGGTATCGGTGACAATATCAAAATCAGATACCGTTTCTGGGATTACCTGCAATATGAGATCATGATCATGAGGGAATTGAGTGCCCTGGGCTACTACCGCCTGAAAGGGTGGATATGATATTATAATGGAGTTATCAAATCAAATTCTGGGATAATTATGAAAAAGGAAGAAATGATCTATTCGGTGAACCCGGCGGGAGAACAGTTCCCCCTTCCCCGGCCGGAAGAGTACGAGGCAGAATACAAAAGGGTTTCGCAACTGGCCTCAGCAGCCAGGGAAGATGGAATGGAAATCGTGGTGGTGATGGGTGTGGGATTTGTCGGAGCGGTAATGGCCGCGATTATTGCCGACACAACGGATGAAAAGGGCAAATCCACCAAGTTTGTCATCGGTTGTCAGCGGCCAAGCACCAGAAGTTACTGGAAAATACCAATGTTGAACCGTGGCGAGTCTCCCGTGAAGGCTGAGGATCCGGAAGTCGATCAACTGATCAGCAGGACTGTCATGGACCGTAAGACACTGATTGCAACCTACAACAGCGATTGCCTGAAACTGGCAGATTGCGTCGTGGTTGACGTTCAATGTGACTATACCAAGCTGGACCTGGGTGATATGAGGACCGGCGAAGCGGATATGGCTGCACTGGAGGCCACCATGAAGACAATAGGTGAGAAAATCCCGCCCCATTGCCTGGTACTTATAGAAACAACCGTTGCCCCGGGAACTACTGAATTTGTGGCGTGGCCGATATTGAAAAAGGCTTTTTCCCGAAGGGGCCTTAAAGAAACCCCTTTGCTCGCACACAGTTTCGAGAGGGTAATGCCCGGGAGGGAATATGTTTCCAGTATCCGTGATTTCTGGAGGGTTTGTTCCGGATGTACTCCCGAAGCCAGACAAAGGGTGGAACGCTTCCTTCACGATGTGCTGAATACCAAGGATTTCCCCCTCACCGTAATGGACCGCCCCATTGAGTCGGAGACCACAAAGATCGTTGAAAACTCCTACCGTGCTACGATCCTTGCCTTCCTCAATGAGTGGAGCCTCTTCTCGGAGCGCAACGGAGTGGACCTGACCAAGGTGATCAAGGCGATCAAAATGAGACCTACCCACAGCAACATGATCTTCCCGGGCCCGGGTATCGGGGGATATTGCCTCCCCAAGGACGGTGGGCTGGGCTATTGGGCTTACCGGCATATCCTCGGCTTTGAAGATGGTGACGAAGTCTTCCGTATCACCCCAACTGCCATCGACATCAACGATACGAGAGGATTACATGTCGCGGAACTTACCCGCGATGCCCTTCGGAACATGGGCAGGTATATTGCCGGATCGGAAGTACTGATCTGTGGAGCCAGCTACAGGCAGGACGTGGGAGACACACGTTACAGCGGCAGCGAAATGGTAGTCAGGAAACTGGCTGAAATGGGCGCTGAAATGAGAATCCATGATCCTTATGTGGAACACTGGTACGAGCTGGAAAACCAGGATGCCTATCCGGCTCCCGGATGGTCGTGGAGTCGCTTTTTCCGGAATCAGGAACATCTGGCCGATCTCAGGGTCCAGAGAGACCTGGAATCATCCCTCCCAGGTGTGGAAGCCGTCATACTGGCCGTTCCCCATTCTGAATACCTGAATCTCGATCCCGGTCAGGTCGTTAAATGGGCCGGCAATCCCATTGCCGTGATCGATTGCTTCGGCATTTTGTCCGATGATAAAATCCGCCGGTACTTCGAGCTGGGCTGTGAAGTAAAAGCATTGGGCAGGGGTCATATTCAAAGGATCAAGGAGGAGGTCAGAAAGCAGAAGCAAAAATCCTGCTGAATCCCTTTGTGACGGCTGCCGGATGTCCGGGGCATGACCATGCAAAATCCCCGGCACCGTTGTTGAGATGGACCTTCTCACTCGAAACATCAGTTTCCTGAAAATGACACTGATGTTCAGAATGAACACGGCCGTTGTGACCTCCTTCGGATCATCCCATTGTGCTGTTTGTTAGGGAATTAACAATATTTAAGAATATCCGAGCCAAAATTTGACTAATTTTACCCGGACGATAATGAAACGGAATAGCCCAGGGTAATGGAAATTCAGGCGATCAAACAACGTTTTGGGATCATCGGCACATCGCCATTGCTGGACCGGGCGATCCATATTGCCATGCAGGTATCCCCGACCGATCTGACCGTTCTGATCACAGGGGAGAGTGGTGTGGGTAAAGAGTTTTTTCCCAAGATCATTCACCAGTTGAGTGCCAGGAAGCATGGTGCCTACATTGCAGTCAACTGTGGAGCCATACCCGAAGGGACCATAGATTCAGAGCTTTTCGGACATGAAAGGGGATCCTTCACCGGTGCACACGAAGCACGCAAGGGATACTTCGAAGTCGTAAACGGAGGTACCATTTTCCTGGATGAAGTGGCGGAACTGCCCCTCTCAACGCAGGTTCGCCTGTTGCGTGTGCTGGAAACGGGAGAATTTCTCAAGGTGGGTTCCTCCAACGTGCTGAAGACAGATGCCCGGATCGTAGCCGCCACCAATGTGGACATCCTCGAACTCATCGGCCTGGGGAAATTCAGGGAAGATCTCTATTACCGCCTGAATACGGTACCTATTTATGTACCCTCCCTCAGGGAACGAAAGGAGGATATCCACCTGCTGTTCAGGAAATTTGCGGCTGACTTCGCGGAAAAATACCGCATGCCTCCTGTCCAGCTGGATGAGGAATCCATAAAGCTGCTCACCAGCTACCGCTGGCAGGGTAACGTGCGCCAGTTGAAAAACATTACCGAGCAGATTTCCATAATAGAGAAAAACCGGAACATCTCCGCAGGCACACTGGAAAGATATCTTCCCGATGCACATTTCAGGGATTTGCCGGTGCTATACAGAAGAGAGGAAGAGAAGAAGGAAATCAATGAACGTGACCTTCTGTATCGTGTACTGTTTGATATGAAGCGGGATATCAATGACCTGAAACGGATCGTGGGGGACATTGTCCAGAATGAAAATCTGATCAAGGAGCTTCAGCAAACCAATCCACAGCTGCTGTCCAGGATTCTGAACGAAGGGATTGAGCCCGAAAGGACCAGGCCAGGGGATGAATTCCACCCGGAGCAAGAGGAATCCTTAACAGAACCGTTTGAGGAATCAGAAGTGATTGAGGAATCCCTCTCCCTCCAGGAAAGGGAAATCGACCTGATCAAAAAGGCATTGGCCAGACATCAGGGGAAGAGGAAGAATGCCTCCCGCGAACTGGGCATCTCAGAAAGAACCCTCTACAGAAAAATCAAGGAATACAATATAAACTGAGCTGCCTTGCCGACCGGCCGTTGTCATATTTGCGCATTTACCCTGTTGTCACTATTCTTACAGGCCTGCTCTGTGAACTATTCCTTTACCGGGGCATCCATACCACCGGAAGCCAAAACCATACAGATCAATTACTTTCAAAATACAGCCTCACTTGTTGAACCATCACTGAGCCAAATCCTTACCGATGCGCTAAAAGATAAATTCACCTCCGAAACCAGCCTGATTCCGGTGAATCAGGGAGGCGATCTGATCCTGGAAGGGCGGATAACGGATTACGCTACCCAGCCAGTGGCTATTCAGGGGAATGATCAGGCAGCCCTGAACAGGCTGACCATCACCATACAGGTGAAATACACCAATACCGTAAGTGAAAAGGACAGTTATGAATCATCTTTTTCCAGGTATTCGGATTATTCCAGCAGCCGGAATCTCAGCGAAGTGCAGGAAGGACTGATCAGCGAGATCGTTCAATGGCTGGTGGAGGACGTATTCAATAAATCTGTAGTGAACTGGTAAACAGTGGCTTACGCGCCATAACCAAGGCCCAATACGATGAACGTCAGGCAGCTGACCGGCTATTTTAGCAATCCCGCAACTCTGCAAAGGGACAATATCACGGACCTGGAACAGCTTACAGATGAGTATCCCTACTGGCAGGGTGCCCGGTTACTGTTTGCACTGTCTCTTTTCATGGAACAGGACTACAGATTCAGTCAACAGCTGAGAATTGCCGCGGTTTATGCCGCAGACCGCACCTTGCTCAAACAGCATATTCTTTCGTTGGAACAGAGGGTCGATAGGGCAGATGCACCACTGCAACCGGCTCCTCCTATTTCCGGACCAGGGAGAATCCCTGAAGATGAAGAGTGGGATCAAAACAAAAGCGAAAGGCTGTCAGACCTTCTTCATGAGCTCGAGGCAGAGATCAGATCGTCCCTGGGGCGTCACGAAAAGGATGCTGCCAGTTCCAACTATCTGTTGGTCCAGGATATAATTTTCAGACTGGAGGACATGCTCAAAGGTCTCCGCATTGAACGGGGGTATAAAACGGAAAATTTAGGTGGGGCTTATACATCGGTTGCCGGGGAATACTCCCTCGAGCATCTGGCTGACATCAACGAACAAAATCCGGCTATGCGGTCCCAAAGCGAGATCATCGACCTGTTCATACGATCTGATCCGAGAATGCCGCCTCCCTTAAAAACGGATTTCTTCAAACCGGAGGAGTCAGCAAAACGCAGTCTGGTTGATAACGAGGAGGTCATCTCGGAAACCCTCGCTAAACTTTATGTCATCCAGGGTAACCTGAAAAAGGCCATCTCTATCTACAGAAAATTAAGCTTGATTTTTCCGGAAAAAAGCAGTTACTTTGCAGCCCGGATAAAAAATCTGGAACAAGAGTTATCCGGATAAAAATCAATTAATTATAACATGGGAGCATTCGTTATTGTGGCGGTACTGATCATAGTGACCTGCGTGTTGCTGACACTGATCGTCCTGGTGCAGAGTTCCAAAGGTGGGGGTCTTGCCTCGAATTTCTCTTCATCCAATCAGTTCATGGGAGTGAGAAAGACTGCGGATTTTCTTGAAAAAACAACATGGACCCTGGCGATCGTCCTCCTGGTTCTCAGCCTGATATCGATTTTCGTAATTCCCCGTGGAACCAGATTGCAGACACAGACTGATACTGAGCTCAGGGAGCAGATCGAAAATGCACCGGACCTTCAGCCTGTTGAAGATTATGTTCCACCCCCTGACCAAACGGAAACAACAGAAGAATAAATCAGGAGTAGTTACCGGAAAATGTCAGAATGTTATGACATTCTGGCATTTTTTTTGTCATGAAGTGACCTCTTGGGAACCCACTCCCTGTCAAGCCCTCTACATCCTTCCCTCAGCCAGCACCAAAGGACATGTATATAACCGGACGATGGCGGGCACGCTCAATTCAATTTGGCACAAATTATGCTAAAGGCGCAACGTCGATCTGTTAGAATTGTCATTAAGAACCATTATACACTAAAAGACTAAAAGTATGGAAAAGGTGAATGTTAAACCATTGGGAGACAGGGTTTTGGTGTTGCCTGCTCCCGCGGAAGAAAAAACAGCCGGGGGTATTATCATTCCTGACACTGCCAAGGAAAAGCCTCAGAAGGGTGTAATTGTGGCAGTAGGACCGGGTACCAAGGATCAGAAGATGACGGTCAAGGCAGGTGATCAGGTACTATATGGTAAGTATTCCGGCACGGAGATCAATTACGAAGGGAAGTCGTATATGATCATGAAAGAGTCTGATATCTACGCAATTATTTGAGAAACAAACCAATAAAACTGATAAACATGGCAAAAGACATTATTTTCGACCTGAAAGCCAGGGAAGCACTGAAAAAAGGTGTGGACTCCCTGAGCAATGCGGTAAAGGTTACTCTGGGCCCCAAGGGCAGAAATGTGATCATGGACAAATCCTATGGTTCACCTGTGATCACAAAGGATGGTGTCACTGTGGCCAAGGAAATTGAGCTCAAGGACGGTGTGGAGAACATGGGAGCCCAGATGGTCAAGGAGGTCGCTTCCAAGACCAATGATATTGCGGGTGACGGCACCACCACAGCCACCGTTCTGGCTCAGTCCATTTTTACCACCGGACTGAAGAATGTTACAGCAGGCGCCAACCCGATGGACCTGAAACGTGGCATTGACAAGGCAGTTGCCGAGGTGATCAAGTCCCTTAAAAGTCAGACCAAGCAAATCGGTGATGAATCTGAAAAGATCGAGCAGGTTGCTACTGTCTCGGCCAACAACGACAGCACTATCGGTAAGCTGATCGCAGAGGCGATGGGCAAGGTGAAGAAGGATGGGGTCATCACCATTGAAGAGGCCAAGAGCATGGAGACTTCCGTTGACCTTGTCGAAGGAATGCAGTTTGACAGGGGTTATATTTCGCCCTACTTTGTTACGGATACCGAGAAGATGGAGTCCGTGTATGAAAATCCATTCATTCTCATCCATGACAAAAAGATCTCCGTGATGAAGGACCTCCTTCCCATTCTCGAGAAGATTGTTCAGACAGGCAGGCCTTTGCTCATCATCGCAGAGGACGTGGAAACGGAGGCGCTGGCTACGCTGGTGGTCAACAAGTTGCGGGGTGGCCTCAAAGTGGTGGCTGTGAAAGCTCCCGGTTTCGGTGACAGAAGAAAAGAGATGCTGGAGGACATTGCCGTATTGACCGGCGGAACTGTGATCTCCGAAGAGAAAGGATACAAGCTTGAAGACACCACCCTGGATCTTCTTGGAAATGCCGAGAAGATCACTGTGAGCAAGGATAATACCACCATTGTCAGCGGCAAGGGATCCAAGGATTCGATCCATGCCAGGATCAATCAGATCAAAGCCCAGATCGAGGCCACTACCTCCGACTATGACCGTGAAAAGCTCCAGGAACGGCTGGCCAAGCTGTCAGGTGGTGTGGCGGTGATCTATGTGGGTGCTGCAAGCGAAGTGGAAATGAAGGAAAGGAAAGACCGTTTCAACGATGCACTCAACGCAACCCGGGCCGCCATTGAGGAAGGAATCATTCCCGGCGGTGGTGTTGCATACATCCGTGCCGTTGACAGCATTAATAAACTGAAAGGTGATAATGAGGATGAAGATACAGGTATCGGTATCATTCTGAGGGCCCTGGAAGAGCCGCTGCGGCAGATCGTCGAAAATGCAGGCCTTGAAGGTTCCGTCGTGGTTCAGAAGGTGAGGGAAGGGAAAAATGACTTCGGCTACAACGCCCGGACGGATGTTTATGAGAACCTGTTTAAAGCCGGTGTCATCGACCCAACCAAGGTGGCCCGCGTAGCCCTGGAAAATGCCGCATCCATCGCCGGTATGCTGCTTACCACCGAATGCGTCGTGGTTGAGCGGAAAGAGGATAAGGAAGCCCCTAAAATGCCCCCGGGTGCTGGAATGGGCGATATGTATTAAAAACAAAATTTCTCCTTTGCATAATAAACCCCTCTCCGGAGGGGTTTTTTATTTTTACAGTGCCAATGATCAACATCCGGATTATGAACCTGAAGAAGCCTCCGATCCCTTATCACTTCCCGGGTCTGAAAAGCATCGTCCGTCTTCCGATGTCTTTTGGAATGCTGGTTATCCTCATGCAGGGAATGGGTCAGGTAAACTTGCCCATTGATGAAAGCACCGGCCTGATTACTTTCAGGGAAGTGATTCAGGAGGAAGGAACCAGCCAGGAATTGTTCAACAGGGCGGTGGGCTGGATAAACATCACTTTTACGAATCCCACCGATGTTACCCGTGTCAGGGATCCTGAAACGGGAGAGATCAAGGGCCTTCACCGGTTTAAGATATTCAATGCAGATAAGGAGGGGAACACCACGGATGCAGGTATCATTCAATATGAGTTCGTTCTGGAGTTCAAGGAGGGAAGATACCGCTATACCCTCAACAATTTTGTATTAAAGCAATCATCCAGGATACACATAGAGAAATGGCTGAACCGTGAGGATCCGCAATATATTCCTGCATGGGACTCTTACCTGGAACAGGTTCACCAGTTCGTAAAGGATTGGATAAAGAGCCTGGAGAAGGGGTTGAAACCACCCGTTACCGTGGATGATGACGACTGGTGATTTGATTTTTCCAGGGCCATTTTTTGATTGATGCAGCGTCCATCCGGGAAAGATTTCCGGTATGCAGAGGCACCTGAATCCCGACGGTAGGACGATTTTGTATTTTTACAGTAATGGATCTTCAGGAAACCCACCAGTCATTCCCCCTGGGAATGATATTGCTGAGCCTGGCCGGGGGGCTGGCCTTTTTCCTTTACGGACTGCATCAGTTGAGCAACGGGCTGCGGAAGTCGTCAGGGGAAGGCCTTCGTAAGATGTTGGCCAGAATGACGGCCAGCCGTTATGCAGGTTTTGCCACCGGCGCCGTTTTCACCGCAGTGGTTCAGAGCAGCAGTGCTACAACCGTCATGCTGGTCGGGCTCGTCAAATCCGGTATTCTGAATTACTCACAATGCCTGGGAGTGATATTGGGGGCGGATGTGGGAACCACTATTACTGCTCAGCTGATCGCTTTCCGGTTGTCAGATTACTCCCTGATCATGGTGATCACCGGTTTCCTCCTGGCCACCTACTTCAGGCGGGATACCTGGAGACACGCGGGTGAAGCCATCCTGGGATTCGGGATTTTGTTTTTCGGAATGAAAATGATGTCGGATGCGATTTCCCCTCTGAAATCCTATGGACCTGTGCTGGATTTCCTTCAGCAACTGGAGCATCCCGTCACCGGGCTGGTGGCCGGGTTGCTGATGACTGCAATCCTGCAAAGCAGCAGCGCCTTTATCGGGATACTGATCGTTATCTCCCAGCAGGGGCTGCTCACCCTGGAGTCGGGAATACCCCTGATCCTTGGGGCCAACATCGGAACCTGCATCACAGCAATGCTGGCCAGTATGGGAGCTGGTATCGAGGCCGGAAGGGTGGCTTTGGCCCATGTGGTTTTCAAGGTGGCGGGAGTAATGGTCTTTGTTTTCTGGATCCCGGATTTTGCACATATCATCAGGGAAATCTCACCAACGGATTACAGCATGTCTGCGACCGCCACTGAGACACCTCGGCAGATAGCCAATGCCCACAGCCTTTTCAATGTCAGCATCGGCTTGCTTTTTTTGCCCTTTACGAGATGGTTCGACCGGCTGAACGAGAGGCTGTTACCGCCCAAAACTGCTTTACGCGACAAGACTCCTTATGCAAGAAAGCTTGACACCCGCCTGCTGAGTACCCCTGGCCTGGCCATTGATATGATCCGCAGGCAAATAGCATTGATGGCGGAAGTGATTCTTTCCATGCTGGAGCGGGTGATTGACCCCCTCGCCGGGGAAAAGGCATCATTCCGGCCGGATAACCATGACCTGCCCGTTATGGATTTGATACACCGGCAGGAGAGAAAGGTCGACATCATGCAGGACAAGATCACGGCGTATCTGCTTCTCATTGCCAGGCAGCAGTTGAGCGAAAGGCAGTCACGTGAGGTTCATTCTCTGATCGTCGTGGTGAAATACCTGGAGAGCATCGGAGATATTGTTGACAGGAGCCTGAAGCGATTGGCCGTTAAAAGAGAATCCCAGGGTATCGAGCTTTCTCAGGAAGGGAGGGAGGAGATCCGTCACTATCATGAAAAGGCGTGCAAACAGATACACCGTCTGATCAAGGTCTTTTCCGAAAGGGATATCATGAAAGCAGAAAAGATCGTAGCCCGGGAGATCTCATACGATGAGATGGAAAAATCACTGGGACAACTGCACCTGGATCGTCTTACAAAACAAAGACATGAAACGGTGGCAAGCCATGAGGTGCATATGGATATCATGGAGGCACTGAGACAGGTACACATCTATGCGGTGGAAATTGCCAGGATCATGCTGGCCACCCTGCCTCTGCCCCGCGAAGAGCAAACGGATCAGTGATCCGGTGTTTTTTCCATAGCAGGCTTATCCTGTTTCACCTTTTCCCCGGAAGGTGCCGCCCGTTTCCTGACCAGCGTCATTTCGTCAATCAGGTGGGAAGCCCCGGCATATTTATCAATGATGAAAAGGACATACCTGATGTCGACATTGATGGTCCGCTGCAGGTCAGGCTCAAATGCAATATCACCGCTCATCGCTTCCCAGTTGCCGTCAAACGCCAGTCCGATCAGCTCGCCTTTACCATTGAGAACCGGACTTCCGGAATTTCCTCCTGTGATATCATGGTTGGTGATGAAGCAAACCCTCATGGTTCCGTTCTCCCCATATGGCCCAAAATCCTGATTTGCATACAGATCTTTGAGCTTTTGCGGAACAACAAACTCCCAGTTATCCGGATCTTCTTTCTCCATCACTCCGGTGAGGCTGGTATAATATTCATAATGGACGGCATCAGCCGGATAATAGTCCAGTACCTGCCCATAGGTAAGACGCATTGTGAAATTGGCATCAGGGTAAAACTTCTGCTCAGGTTGCATTTCCCGGAGACCAGCGATCCATTTCCTGTAACCCCGGCTCAGGAGGCTGTCGGCTTCTGAAAGTACAGGTGAAATGGTGCCTGAATAATGATCCTCAAAAACCGTTATCAACTCAAAGGCAGGATCTTTCAGAATGGCCCTGGCCGATGGTTTTTCCAGTAAACCGACGGTTCTCTCTTTCTGAGAGAAAAGGGAACGTGAAAAGATAAAGGCGGCATAGTCATCAAAATCCAGTTTGAACCGGGCGGCCTTATCCCTGAACAAGGCAGGCTGGTATTCCATCGGTACATCTTCATAATACATTTCAAGCATGGCAGCCAGGAGTTTCTGGTCGGTAGGTGCGTGATAATCCTTGAAATATTCCCCCGCTTGCTGTCTCAAGGTCCGGATCATACCTGCAAGCTTTTGTTCCTCCGTATCTTCCTTTTCAAGCATGTCCTTCAGCCTGACAAACCTGCCTGCAAATGACAGGATCTCGCTGCCCCTCTGTATGGCTTCGCTGTAGTACACGCGGGCGAGCTCCACCTTTGATTTCATCTGGTAACCGGCATTAATGTCCTCAAGGGCGGATCCGTAAATTACAGAATATGAGGGATTTTCGTTGCACCAGGCGGTAAAGCGCGACTCAAGTTCTTCCTTTTCCCGGTATACCCCAAGGCGTTTCAATCCCCGTGTCTGACCAATATAATATTTCCAATAGTTCGAAGTTCTTGCATATTTGGATGCATATTGTATCCGAACCTGGTCACTGGCCTCCATCGACTCCCTCATGATCCCGAGTTTCCGGTCCCTGATGTTCACAATGGTCGGATTGGTGATCCGGATGGCCATATCCACTCCATATGATGACAAATAACGTTCTGTACTGCCCGGATATCCCAGAATAAATGAAAAATCACCCTTGCTCACGCCATCCAGAGATACAGGGAGATAGTGCTTCGGTTTCAGGGGTATGTTATCGGGGGAGTAATCGGCAGGCTTTCCGTCTTTGCCTGTGTAAACCCTGAAGAGGGAAAAATCACCGGTATGCCTGGGCCACATCCAGTTGTCTGTATCGGCTCCGAATTTTCCGATGGATGAGGGGGGTGCGCCGACCAGTCTGACATCCCGGTATGTTTCATAGACGATGAGATAGTATTCATTTCCTGCGAAGAAACTCCTGACAGATGCGTCATAGTGGGTATCGAGGGTGGCCTCTTCCTGGATTTCCTTGCTGACTTTCCTTATCGCTTCCTCCCTTTCTGATTCATCCTGAGTATCTCCTATGGCAGCGATGACCCGGCCGGTTACATCTTCGATACGGACCAGGAACCTCACAGTCAGTGTCGGATTGGCCAGTTCATCTTCCTTTGAGGCCGCCCAGAAACCATCCGTGAGGTAGTCATGATCAAGACTGGAATGAGACTGGATGAGTCCGTAACCGCAATGATGATTCGTCAGCAGCAGGCCCTGATCCGAAATGAGTTCGCTGGTGCACCCCCTGCCGAAGATCGGAACGGCATCCTTCAGACTGGAATGGTTCACCGAATAGATCTCTTCAGGTGTCAGCTGAAGACCCATCTTTTGCATATCCACATAGTTGAGCCGTTCTATGAACAGCGGCAGCCACATGCCTTCATCCGGCCTGCCTGAGCCGGAAAATATCACCATTAATAATAAAACCAACCAAACTTGCCTTATCATGCTTACTATTATGGATTTATATTATACAAATGATTCTCCTTTTTCCACGCGGATCAGGTTCACAATTTCCCGAAGACTCTGTTCCTCGGTTTTCCGGCAGATGAGCAGCATGTTGTCATACTCTACCACAATGAAGTCATCCATACCCTGAAGCACGACCAGTTTGTCTTGAGGCATGTGAACGATGCAATTCCGGGTATCAAATGTCATGACATGCTTTCCCACAACGGCGTTCCCATTGGTATCCTTGGATATCATATCGTAGACCGATCCCCAGGTGCCCACATCAGACCAGCCGAAATCTGCCGCAAGAACATACACATTGTTTGCTTTTTCCATCAGTCCGTAGTCGATGGAAATATTCTTGCAGAGGGGATATGTCCTGTCGATGAATTCCTGTTCTTCAGGTGTTCCGTACTTTTCCATGCCTTCCCTGAAGACCTGGCTGACTTCAGGGAGATGCTCCTTCAGAGCCTCCTGGATGGTTAGTGCGGACCAAATAAAAATGCCTGAGTTCCAGAGAAAATCGCCACTTTCCAGAAAGGTCCGGGCCAGCTCCAGGTCGGGCTTTTCAGTGAAGGTTTTTACTTTTTTTATCCTGATATCCTCCGGGTATGGAGCAGTATTGCAGAACTGGATATATCCATAACCTGTATCCGGCCGGCTGGGGGTGATACCCAGTGTCAGGAGCCAGGGATTTTCACCGGCCGCTTTTATAGCCGAAAGGATCACTTCCGTAAAGTCATCATCCTTTTGGATGTTGTGGTCGGAAGGGGCAACCACTATGATGGCATCAGGATTTTGAGACCGTATCTTATGCGTTGCATAGGCGATGCATGGAGCTGTATTTCTCCTCATCGGCTCGCAGAGAACCTGGTGCGGCTGTATTCCCTCCAGCTGGGAAAGAACCAGTTCACGGTACAGGGTATTGGTAACAATATAAATATTCTCCATCGGGCATATTCTGAGGAACCGGCTGAAAGTCTGCTGTATCAGTGTCTGTCCGGTGCCCAGGATGTCAATGAACTGCTTGGGATGTGCTATGCGGCTCATGGGCCAGAATCTTGCGCCGATACCTCCTGCCATGATCACACAATAATGGTTCGGATTCATCATGAGTTGTCTTTCAGAAAGATGATGCAAATATAACAAAAGATAGACAGGGCAATGGCTGAAATCCATTGCTGCTAAGGATTCTGAGGAGCTGAGAATCCTTGCATTCCTGATAATCAAGGGGATAAGCCTGATCAGGATGATGAGGAAGGTTTTTCCCCGGGCAGATGGTCCACCTGCCAGATACGGATGCCGCCATTGACCAGGTAGAACCGTCCGTTATTAAGGCATTTGCAGCGATAGCGGCTTCTCAGACGTTCCATCTTCAGAAAAGTACGTTTCTGATGAATTCTGAAAAGCGCGCCGTCAGGGAGTGATTCAAGCGGAACCCTTCCGTCCACAGGATCCCATTGCTCCAGCAATCGGTCCAGCCTCAGTCGCCCCGGACATCTCCGGTTCCGTGCCGCACTACGTATATGGCTTTCGATCGCGGAGGGGAAAATACCCTGATCGGCCATTATCTCCATCATTCCAATGTACTCTGACTGCCATTCCGGACCATGAGGTCTTGCATTACGCCCGTAACCGACCCATACCCTGAGATGGGCCAGTTCGTGGAGAAGGATCAGTAGAAACCTGTATTTGTTCAGGTCTCCGTTTATTGATATCCTGTGAAAACCCCCATTTACGGGTGGCCGGTAGTCGCCGAATTTGGAAATCCTGTTACGGGTGATCCTGATGCGGACAGGGTATTGCGACAACCATCCGGTGACTGGATCAACGGATGCTTCAGGCAGATAATCAGAAAGCTGTTTCCGGTAATTCATATAACGCAAAGCCAGATTGGTTTTCCTGGGGCACACCGGGGATGATTATCTGGCAACCGCAGTCATTGTCCTTCTTATTCCACTTCTTGTTCCTGTACTTGCTGGCTGTACATGATGACATCAGGGACATCGCGCACAGCAACAGTAAGGTGAGGATTGTGAACTTGATATTTCGCTTGAAAGCAGTCACTTACAACGGCTGATCAGTCTGACAGGTCAACGATTTTCCTCCGGTTTTATTCTGAAACCCTATTGCGAATTTCAGTAATTTAGCGGAAAGATAATCCCCAGTCAGATGATTTTCGAGCTTGGAAGATATATACTTCTGATGTTCAGGGTTTTCAGGAAGCCGGAAAAATGGTCTGTTTTTCGGAGCCAGTTTTTGGTTGAAATAAATAACCTGGGTTTGGAATCACTGGGCATTGTTGCCATCATATCGGTGTTCATGGGCGCGGTTGTCGCGATCCAGACCTCCTATAACATTGACAGCCCGTTGATCCCCCTGACCATGGTGGGTTTTACTACAAGGCAATCGGTTATACTTGAGTTTTCACCAACGATCATCAGCCTGATTCTGGCCGGTAAGATTGGATCGAGGATCGCGTCCGAAATCGGTACCATGCGTGTGACAGAGCAGATAGATGCGCTGGAGGTTATGGGTATCAATCCTGCCAACTACCTCATCCTGCCCAAGCTGACGGCAGCTGTCTTCATCAATCCGTTTATCATTATCCTCAGTATTGGTTTCGCCCTTGTTGGGGGATGGCTTGTGGCATTGCTGACACATCTGGTCACAACACATGATTATATCACGGGCATTCGTTACGATTTCGACAGCTATACCATCATTTACGCACTGATCAAGACTGTTTTCTTTGCTTTCCTGATCACCACCATCGCCGGATACAAAGGATTCTTCACCAGGGGCGGCGCCCTGGAAGTCGGTGATGCCAGCACCAAAGCCGTGGTTTGGAGCTGTATATTTATCATCCTTTTCAACCTGATCCTGACTCAGATCCTGCTCTCATGATCGAAGTATTGAATATATCCAAGTCATTTGGGAACAAGCAGGTCCTTAATGATGTCTCCATGCAGTTTGAAAAGGGGAAAACAAACCTTATCATCGGTCAGAGCGGATCGGGGAAAACCGTCCTGATGAAATGCCTGGTCGGGCTGATGCCTGTCGATCAGGGAAAAATCATGTTCGACGGAAGAAGTTTCCACGAGATGAGTTTCAGAAAGCAGAAGGAGATCAGAAAGGAGATCGGTATGCTTTTTCAGGGAGGGGCTCTGTTCGACTCCCTGACGGTCGAGGAGAATGTGATTTTTCCCCTGACCATGTTCACCGCTCAGTCAGAAGAAGAGAAAAGGGAACGGGCCAATTTCTGCCTTCAGCGGGTGAATCTGAAAAATTCCAACCATCTTTACCCCTCCGAGCTGAGTGGCGGAATGATCAAGAGGGTCGCCATTGCCCGGGCTATTGCCATGAATCCTCCGTATCTGTTTTGCGATGAGCCCAATTCGGGTCTCGATCCGATCACCTCAGGTGTGATCGATGAACTGATCAGTGAACTCACGGAGGAGTTTCAGATGACGACCGTCGTCAATACACATGACATGAACTCTGTGATCAGGATCGGCGATAAGGTTTTTTTCATCAATGACGGCAGGTTGTGGTGGGAGGGTGACAAACACCAGGTGCTTTACTCTGACAATGAGGAGCTGAATGATTTTGTCTTTGCCACAGAGTTGACAAGACGTTTGAAAGCGAACTGAAAGGTATGAATCTTCTCGATATTCTGATAGTAGTTCCGGCCATATGGTTTGCCTATCAGGGATTCCGGAAGGGATTCATCTTTGAGCTGGCCTCCCTGGCCGGTCTTGTCCTGGGTATATATGCAGGGATCCACTTCTCAGATGAATTTGCCATTTGGCTGGAACGCCTTTTCCATATCAACGAAAGATACCTGCCGGTGGTCTCCTTTGCCATTCTTTTTATTCTGGTAGTCCTGCTGGTTTATCTGGCAGGCCGCATCCTGGAGGGTATGGTAAATCTTCTGGCAGCAGGTTTTCTCAACAAACTTGCCGGTATCCTTTTCGGCACCGTGAAAGGATTGATCATGATCAGCGTGGTGTTTCTGATCATCAACACCTTTAATCCGAAAATCATTCCTGAGGAGAGGAAGCAGGGTTCTTGGCTTTACAGCCCGGTTTCAGGTATTGCACCCTTCCTGTGGAACAGTATCAGAATCCTTTCTCCGGACTCCCGGCCTGCTCCGGGGGTAGCGGACGCCTCATGGATGTATTGAATCGAAGGGCTTTGGCGGAACGATGTGCCGGCTATTTTCTGATGGCTTCCACTCCCGGAAGTTCTTTGCCCTCGATATACTCCAGCATGGCACCGCCACCGGTCGATACGTAGCTTACCCGCTGGGCCAAACCAAATCGGTTCACGGCAGCCACCGAATCACCGCCACCGATCAATGAAAAGGTCCCCTGTTGTGTGGCTTCTGCAACTGCCATGGCGATTTCACGGGTCCCTTCCATGAAATTTTCGAACTCAAAAACTCCCATGGGACCGTTCCAGAGGATGGTTTTTGACCGACCGATCACCTCCTTGAAATGGCGGATTGTATCGGGTCCAATATCCAGACCCATCCAGTTATCCGGAATCTCGTTGACATCGCAGATTTTCCGGACAGCTTCGTTGTCGAACCTGTCAGCAATCACTGCATCAACCGGCAGATGCAACTGCACACCCATATCCCTGGCTCCTTCCATTACATTGAGCGCCACTTCAAAAAGTTCATCCTCCACCAGCGACTTGCCAACATGGCCTCCGAGGGCGTTGATAAAGGTGAACATCATACCTCCCCCGATCAGGAGGTGGTCCACCTTGCTCAGAAGGTTATTGATGATCTCAATTTTACCTGATACCTTGGCTCCACCCAGAATGGCTGTAAAGGGCCTTTGCGTCTGGTGCAGCACCCGGTCAATATTCCGGAGCTCGTTTTCCATGACATACCCGAAAAGTTTGTTACCCGGGAAGTATTGGGCGATGGTGGCGGTTGATGCGTGGGCCCTGTGGGCCGTACCGAAGGCATCATTAACATAGACATCTCCCAGGCTGGCAAGTTTCCGGGCAAATCCGGGATCACCCTTGGTTTCTTCCTTGTGAAACCTGAGATTTTCAAGCAATAATATTTCGCCGGGCTGAAGGCTTTTGGCAAGACGGTCAGCCGGTTCTCCGGCACAGTCATCTGCAAATTTGACGGAAGCCCCGGCTACCTTTGAAATATATCCTACCAGGTGTTTCAGAGAATACCTCTCTTCAGGCCCTTCCTTCGGCCTGCCCAGATGTGACATCAGGATGACTGAGCCTCCGTCAACCAGTATCTTTTGGATGGTCGGAATGGCTGCGTCAATCCGTGTCGTATCTGTAATGTCATGTTTTTCGTTCAGCGGTACATTAAAATCAACCCTGATCAAAACCCGCTTGCCCCTGAAATTGAAGTTGTCAATATTTGCCATATCCCACTGGTTGTTATTTCTGTGTCATTACCCGGATTAAACCCTGTTCCCGAAGGAGAGATCCGTTACGCTGCATCCGACTTGATGGCTCAAAATTAAAAAAAACGGATAACTTTCACCCGGGGGAAATACCCAGGGCATCCTTTACGGAAGGTTGATCTGATCATCAATGTGTCGTTATATTTGAGCCTTCCGAAAAAACACGGTTTATGCAAACCTTCGAACGGGGCTATCAAACTCTAACAGGGGTATCCTGATTTCGGGATATCGCCTGAACTCATCGGTCTTTTAAACAAATACATGAAAAAGGGATTCGACCGGTACGTACCGTGAGGAAACACTTGTGGTCACTTTCAGTGCAGAACGGCTCCTTTCGTTCAGAAAAGCATTTCACACCGGACCTGACCGGGATCCTTTCGGACTCAGGCATTCCAGGGGTCAGGCATCAGCATCTGCTGACCGGCTCAACCGGATAAGGATTTCCGGTACAAGTTGGAAGGTAAAGGATTTTTGCTTTAATTCGCATTGTTTTCGCTAAGGCGTTATGGATATTATTATTGCAGGTGACGGTGAGGTGGGGTTTTATGTTGCGAAATTGCTCCGCGATGAAAACCACAACATCACCATTGTAGACCCACGCGAGGAGTTACTGAAAATGGTGGAATCCCAGACTGATCTGCTCACCATTACGGGAGATTCCACCTCCATATCCGTTCTCAACCGTGCAAGGGTCAGGAAGGCGGATCTCCTGATTGCAGTATTGCATGAGGAGGAGACCAATTTGCTCACCTGTATTCTAGGAAAAAAGCTCGGGGTCAGGAGAACCATTGCCCGGATCAACAATACCGAGTATCTGGAGCCTGAAAACAGGGAAATCCTGAAGCAACTCGGGATTGATGAACTGGTTTGTCCGGAACGGATCGCCGCAGATGAGATCATCGACTTGCTGAAACAGACCGCTGCCACAGAGATTTTCAATTTTTCACAAGGGAGGCTTTCTCTCTTTCTCATCAAACTGGATGAGCATGCCCTGGTAATCAATAAAACGCTCAACGAAATCGCCAGCGAGTATTCCCATCTTGATTTCAGGGCAGTGGCGGTCCACCGGAACGGGAAGACCCTCATCCCGAGGGGAAACGACCGGTTTCTGCTGAATGATCTGGCTTACGTCATTACCAAACCTGACGGAATTGCACAGCTACTTAAGCTGGGAGGTAAACAACGTATCGATATCCGGAATATCATGATCGTTGGAGGTGGCAGGATCGGCAGGAAAACCTCCCTCAGGCTTGAGAACAGCATGAGTATCAAGCTGATAGAGATCAGCAAGGAAAGATGTCAACAGTTGGCAAATTCCCTGGACAACACTCTGGTGATCAATGGCGATGCACGGGATATAGAGCTCCTCAGGGAAGAAGGCATTGAGAATATCGATGCATTCATTGCAGTGACCGACAACTCCGAAAGCAATATCATTACCTGCCTGCATGCCATGAAACTGGGTGTCAGAAGAACAATCGCCCTGGTCGAGAATATCGACTATATTGATATCTCCCAGAATATCGGCATTGATACCATTATCAACAAGAAACTGATCACAGCCAGCCATATCACAAGGTTCACCATGGATGCCGAAGTTCTGTCCATCAAGTGCCTGAGCGGGATCAATGCAGAGGTTCTTGAGTTTGTGGCCAAGCCGGGATCGGAAGTGACCAGAAGGCTCATCAGAAGGCTCAGGATGCCTGACGGAGCGATTATCGGTGGCATAGTCCGCGGCAATTCGAGTTTCATCGCCATAGGTGATTTCCAGATTGAAGAAAACGACCGCGTGGTGGTCTTTTCTCTTCCGGAAGCCGTTCATAAGGTAGATAAACTGTTCAATTGATATAACCGGATGACCCTCCCGAAGATCAATTTCCGGATCATCCTTTATATCCTGGGATTCCTGCTGATGCTGGAGGGTATTTTCATGGTCACCGGCATGCCTTTTTCCATTATTTATTGTAAAAGAAGCTGTTATGTTCTGCTGATAAGCGGCTGCATCACCTCGGGCTCTGGTTTTCTGGTTTGGTATCTGGCCAGAAAGAACCTGAACAAGCTTATCGGACGCAGGGAAGCATATCTCATTGTCACCGGAGCCTGGATTGTCATTTCTCTGTTCGGAGCACTTCCTTACATCATGAGCGGTTCAATCCCGGGCTTCACCGACGCCTTTTTTGAAACAATATCCGGCTTCACCACAACAGGGGCCTCAATTCTTCAGGATATCGAGATCCTGCCGAAAGGGATCCTGTTCTGGAGGGCAATGACCCACTGGATCGGAGGAATGGGAATCATTGTCCTTTCGGTGGCCATCCTGCCCCTTCTGGGTATCGGAGGAATGCAGCTCTTCATCGCCGAAATGCCGGGTATTACACCCGACAAGCTCCATCCGCGTATCACCCAGACTGCCAAAAGGCTCTGGCTGATCTACGTGATGCTGACTTTGGTACAGACCCTGCTCCTCATGACCGGAGGAATGGATCTGTTTGACGCCCTGTGTCATGCCTTTGCCACAATGGCCACCGGAGGATTCTCGACAAAAAATGCCAGCCTCGCTGCCTTTTCTCCGTTCATTCAATATGTTACCATAGTTTTCATGATTCTTGCGGGTACCAGCTTTACATTGCACTATCTGATGATCCGTGGCAGAATAAGGGAATTGTGGAGGAACGAAGAGTACAGATACTACCTCTATATCCTCTCCATCTTCACTGTGATCCTCGCCCTCCTTTTACTTCTTAAGGCCGGCACAGGTCTGGAACAATCATTCAGGGACGCCTTGTTCCAGGTGGTATCAATCATCACCACAACCGGTTTCATCACATCTGATTATGAGACCTGGCCCGGATACCTCTGGATTTTTATTTTCCTGCTCATGTTTGTCGGGGGATGTGCAGGTTCAACAGGAGGCGGCATCAAGGTAGCACGACAGATTTTGCTCTGGAAGAACTCCGGCCTGGAGCTGAAAAGACTGATGCATCCCCAGGGGATCATACCGGTAAAGTTCAACGGCAAAGCGGTGCCACAGAATATCCTGCTGCTGGTTATGGCTTTCTTCCTGTTCTATATTTTCACCTTCGTGATCGGAACATTCATCATGTCCTTACTTGGCCTTGATTTCAGGACTGCCACCGGCTCCACATTGTCAGCTCTCGGTAATATCGGACCGGGATTCGGGTCGGTAGGGCCGGTGTATAATTATGCCCACCTGCCCTCATTTGGAAAATGGTTTCTTTCCTTTTTGATGCTCCTGGGCCGTTTGGAGTTGTTCACCGTACTGATCTTACTGACCCCGGGTTTCTGGAAAAAATGATCACGTCACAGGAAGGATGGTATCCAGGTATTCTATGATCCTGCGTGTAGCTCCGCGTTTCGCCTGCATATATTTCAGACACACCTTTTCACAACGACAGTACCATTCTTTGTCGGAAAGCAACCTGTCCGATACAGTCGCAATCTCCTGGTGATTCCTGACGGGAAATGCACCCTGAAGTCTGACCAGGTCGGTTGCCTCCCTGAATTTCATATAGCGGGGGCCGAAAAGGACCGGTTTCCCGAAAGCGGTAGCTTCCAGAATGTTATGGATCCCTCTTCCGAATCCTCCTCCGATATAGGCGATCCTGGCATATTGATAAAGCTGCGCCAGTACACCGATCCTGTCGATCAGCAATACATCCCCTTCAGGCGGTGCCTCTTCATCAAGATCGCTTATGGATATAACCCTGAATGACTTGAAATGCTTCAACAGGCGGATGATCCTGCCCTCATTGACCTCATGCGGCGTAATGACCAGTCTGACCTGATCGGTTTTCCCGGCCAGCCATGCCGACAGCAAGGCCTCATCCTCGGGCCATGTGCTGCCTGCCACAATAACCGGCATCTCTCCGCAAAAGGCTTTTACTCCTGGAAAAGCGGCAGCCGTCGATGCGATCTCCATAACCCGGTCAAATCGGGTATCACCTCCAAGCAAAACCCTTGAATGGCCGGCCTTTTTCAGAAGACTCCCGGAGTCCTCATCCTGTATAAAAATCATTTTGTAGTATCCGAGCATTTTCCGGAACCAGGTGCCGTACCATTTGAAGAAATATTGACCGGGCCTGAACACGGCTGATATGAGGACTGTCGGAACCGCTGTGTGGTGAAGCTCAAGAATGAAATTGAACCAGAATTCATACTTCACAAAGACCGCCAGGCTGGGTTTGAAGTGGCTGACAAACCACCGTGCGTTCCGGGGAGTATCTATGGGAAGGTATTCGATATAATCGGCATGGGGATACTTTTTCCTCACTTCCAGCCCTGAGGGTGAGAAAAAGGTCAAAAGGATGTTCAATGAAGGATATTTCTTCCGGATTTCCTCGATGACCGGTCTCCCTTGCTCAAATTCCCCGAGTGAAGCTGCATGAAACCAAACCAGCGGTTTGCCTTTATTTTCATTCAACCATGCAGAACACCTTGCTTTCCAGCCCTTTCTTCCCTTCAGCCAGAGACCGGCCTTTGAATGAAACGGTCCTGCCATCCGGATTACCAGGAGATAAAGGAAAATGGCCAGGTTATACAGGAGTCGCATGGAACAGCTATTCTCAGGCAAAGGTATTAATGAAAGTAGTATTTTTCGGGCATCCGGGTGTATATGGGAATGATCCAGCCGGCCTTGATACCCCAGAGCAGATCCATTCGCTTCTGAGGTTGATCCGGTTTCATGGTATCGAAATTTACATCCCGGAGCGGGCGGGTCCATGCCACCACTCCTTCGATCGCTGCAAAAAAATTCACCAGCCGGCGGGCTCCCAGGTATTTGTAACCGAGCATCTGGCTCAGTGTAAAACCTCCTGTCAGGCGGTCGTATCCCCTTTTGTAATCACCTTGCAGCTGAGGTACCGAATTGTTGACCACTTCGATCCGGATCTTGTGCTGAAGATACCCTCCACCGGTTAGCAGGAAGGGTCCGGAATTGGGATTCGGACTCCATATGGGAAACAATTTGCCCAGCCGGGCAGTTACATAATAACCCCTTTCAAACAGGTTCACACTGGCGAAATTCCCGGCCTGATCGATGATATTTCCCCCGTCAGTCCTCAGATTGGCAAGCAGCTCATCCTTTCCCTTTATGTCTTTGCCGAACAGGTAATTGAAATCGGCTCCTGCCATCCAGTGGGCCCGGGTTTTATACAGAAAACCGCCGCCGATGTTCGAATTCGGGCCAAAACGGTCACCCATATCCCCTCCGGGTACCTGGAAAGCATATGCAGCATAAAATAAAGGCACACGCATGGCACTATCGCTGATGCGTTGCGCCTGCGGCATCAGCGGGATGAACATGAGCAATGCGGATGCCCAAGCCCTGTGAGAGATTCTTTTAACCTGCACGCAGCAAAATTATGAAAAGGCAATGAAGCCCAAATTAATTAACGCGTTTGCTTTAAAAATAGCATATTTGTAAGTATAAAGATGAAATGAAAACCCCAGGATTTCAATGGATCTTATGCCTGGTGATTACCCACACATGGATGCTCCAGGGGGAGGGAGCCAGGGGGCAGGACGATGACTCGTGGTGGAATAAAGTCCACAACTGGGATGGGTATACCCACTGGTCGTCCTATATCATCCCTTCTCCATACTATATGGGACCCAATGCGCTGCCTGTTCCGGAGCATCAGAAGGGCAGGTTTGCCGATCATGCTGAACTGGAAGCGGGTGTTGCAGGACATTGGCATCCGGGCGACCGGACATACAACCCCTTTCTCCGTCTGACCGTTCCACTGGCCCGGCAAAGAGTTGCGCTCTCTCTCGATGGCGTCCCTGTTGAGATCTACCGGATGGATGAGAAGACCGTCATAGAGCGCAGAACGAGAAACCGTTCCGGTAAGGGCACTGCATCCGGGGACCTGACCATATCCACACTGATCACCTTGCTGAGGGACAAAGCCCCGGTTGACCTCCTTCTGGGTATCCATCTCAGGACATCCTCCGGGAACCGGCTTTCGGATGCACGATATACGGATGCTCCCGCCTATTTCTTCGACATCTCTTTTGCAGGCAGACCGGGTCCCCCGGAATCATCACGGCCTGTTTTCAGACCTTTCGGTATGCTTGGCTTCTACGTATGGCAGACCGGCCTTGCCGAAAACAGGCAGGATGATGCCTTTTTATTCGGGATCGGAGCGGAAATCTCACACCGGGAATGGAACATTTCAGGTTCACTGGATGGGTATGCCGGATATTGGGGTGATGACGCTGTTACGGTTGGCTCAACTGTTCCCGTGCCTTTTCGCGACAGACCCGTGGTGGCCAGGGTGGAGCTTTCACGTATGGCAGGTCCCTGGAAGTTCCGCGCAGGTTTACAGAAGGGAATCCATGATTTTCAATACCTCTCACTCAAATGTTCAGCCACTTACCGGTTTTTACCATAGCCTGAAGCACCTTACCTCCTTCACGATTTGGTGTTGGCTTGAAAATATCTCTAACTTTGCAGCCCTAATAAAAAAATGAGATGAAACCCATCCGGATGGTCGACCTGAAATCGCAGTATGATAAAATCAATGCACAAATTGATGAAGAAATCAGGAAGGTGATGGAAGGGACAGCCTTTATCAATGGACCTGCAGTAAGTCAGTTTCAGGATTCACTTGAGAAATATCTGGGTATCAGGCATGTCATCCCTTGTGCCAATGGAACGGATGCCCTGCAGATTGCCATGATGGCACTGGGGCTGAAGCCTGGAGATGAGGTGATCACAGCCTCATTTACCTTTATTGCAACGGCTGAGGTGATCGCCCTGCTGAGGCTGAAACCGGTACTGGTTGAAGTGGACCCCGACACCTTCACCATTGATCCCGTTGCTGTTGAACGGGCCATCACCCCCCGGACCCGTGCCATCGTTCCCGTTCACCTCTTCGGTCAGTGCGCGGATATGGCACCGATCATCGATATTGCACAAAAACACAATCTTTTTGTTATCGAGGACAATGCGCAGGCAATAGGTGCAGATTATCGGTTTCCTGACGGTAATGTGAAAAAGGCAGGGACCATAGGTGATATCGGTTGTACATCCTTTTTCCCTTCAAAGAACCTGGGTTGTTATGGCGATGGAGGCGCTGTTTTTACCGATCATGACGAATATGCCCGGATGATCCGTGCCATTACCAATCATGGAAGTACGGTCAGATACTATCATGATTATATCGGGGTGAATTCGAGGCTTGACAGCATACAGGCGGCCATACTCAATGTAAAGCTCAGGCATCTGGACGAATATGCGGAAGCCAGGAGAAAGGCTGCCGGCTTTTATGACAAGGCCTTTTCTGGCCACCCCGGATTGAAGACTCCTTTCCGGGCACCCTATTCCAACCATGTGTTCCATCAATACACACTTGTCACAAGAGGTATCGACCGTGACGGGCTGAGAACCTACCTGGAGTCGAAGGGTATTCCGGCAATGGTGTATTACCCCGTTCCGCTCCATTTGCAGAAAGCCTATATTGATCCCCGTTATGGCGAAGGCGACCTTCCGGTCACGGAGTCCCTTGCCAGACAGGTGATCTCACTCCCCATGCATACCGAACTCGAAGATGATCAGATGAAATACATCACTGACCATGTATTGCGTTATTTTGATCACCAATGATTATGGGAAAGGACTA
>JAFGHD010000011.1 GCA_016939365.1 Bacteroidales bacterium
ACCCTCCCGGTATCCGGAGATATACTCATCCTGCCGGAGGGGGGACGGGCTCCAGTCCGCGTTGCAATGGACGACAGTATATCTGTAATCCTTCACCCCTGATTGAAGATCATCGAAGGAGAGCTGCAACCTGTCATCTGTTTCCAGCCGGATCACGGGATCCGACAATTCCCAGCCTTCCCTGTACAGAAGGGCGGTACGGATATGCTCTGGCGTCACCTCCCGGTAGCAATTCCACCCCATGGCCATACTGCCTGTATCATCCTGTCCGGGAGCATTGTAAATGGCCAGTAGCGGGATGATCATCATGAAAAAAACCTTGAAGGACATTGGTTTCATGCATTGGGTCCCATCAGTTCCCGCCAGGCCAGCCAGGCCATCAGGCCCATGCCGGTCTCGAGGCTGGATTCATCAACATCAAAGGTAGAAGTATGGAGATTGGATGTGAAGCCCTTCTCCGTATTGCGGGTGCCCAGCCGGAAGAAGCAGCCGGGAACCTCAAGGGCATAATAGGCAAAATCTTCTGCGGTGGTCCGCATTTCAAGAGGAGCCACCTTGCCGGCACCCAGGTATTCGGCGGCCCAATCCATGACTCTTTTGGTCAATTCCGGGTTGTTATATAGCACGGGGTAACCCGGGTCGATGAACACTTCGCAATCGCCGCCCATACTCCCGGCCAGTCCGGTTGCAAGCCTTGTGATCTTCCGTTTCATCTCTTCCCTCCATGTTTCGTCGAATGTTCTCATGATCCCTTCGATCCTCACCTCATCGGGGATCACGTTGGTGCGTCCGTTGGCGATGACACGCCCGAAAGAGATCACTGTGGGTGTGACCGGATTGGCATGCCGGCTGACGATCTGCTGCAGGGCGATGATGATGTGGGATGCGATCAGTACCGGATCGACGACAAGGTGGGGGGTGGCGGCGTGACCGCCAAGGCCTTTCACAGTAAGGTATATCTCATCGGTGGAGGCCATATAGTTACCGGGGCGCATCCCGACAAAGCCGGCATCCAGCTCGGGATAGACATGCTGCCCGAAGATGGCATCGGGCACAGGGTCAGAGAGTACACCCTCCCGGATCATCAGTTTGGCTCCGCCGGGATACTTCTCCTCAGAGGGCTGGAATATCAATCTCACCCGGCCCCTGAATCCCCCGCGAAGCGAATGCAGGATATGGGCTGCTCCCAGGAGTGCAGCCATATGGACGTCATGCCCGCAGGCATGCATCCTGCCAGGAACAAGGGAGCGGTATTCCACATCGTTCTGTTCACTGATGGGCAGGGCATCCATATCTGCACGAAGGGCCACCACCCGGCCATCCGGATCGCTCCCGGTGATGTCGCCCACCACACCGGTCCCGGCTATGCCGGTCCGGTGCGAAATACCCCATTCCTTGAGGAGCGATGCGATCAGTGCCGCCGTCCCATGCTCTTCGAAAGAGAGTTCCGGATTCATGTGGATTTCCCGTCTGATCCGGACGATCTCGGGAAACAGTGCTTTCGATTTCTTCAGGATTTCATGACGGATATGCTCCATAAAACCGGGTTTCGTACAAAGATAAACCAATCCGGCCTTTGTGGACAATTGACAAAAATCAGGACATCCAATAATTGATTTTCTCTGTGGAATTACTAATTTAGCCGCTTTATCACAGGAATTATATATAGATTGATCAATATCCGTTTTCACTTTCAGTTCAATAATTTCCCGGTATATGTCTGAAGTCATCAGGATCAGGAAAGGGCTCAACATAAAAATATATGGGGAAGCCTCGAGGACGGTCCACAACGGGACAGCACTGGAATTTGCCCTTAAGCCGACCGATTTCAACGGAGTTTTTCCAAAGCTGTTGCTCCAGGAGGGTGATCCCGTCCAGGTGGGCACACCCATTTTTTTTGACAAGTACAGAGATTATCTGCTCTTCACTTCGCCGGTCAGCGGCACTTTCAGGGAGATCCGGAGGGGGCCCAAGCGGGTGATCCTCGAGTTGCGGATTGAGCCGGATGGGAAAGACCGGTATGTTTCATTTGCCGGAGGTGATCCTGTTCAAATGAGCCGGGAGGATATAACGGTTCAGTTATTGAAAAGCGGGATCTGGTTGCATATCCGGCAGCGTCCCTATTCGATCATCGCGAATCCCAAGGATGATCCGAAGGCCATTCACATCTCCGCCTTCGACACCCATCCCCTGGCTCCGGACTGTGATCTGGTGGTGGAGGGACAGGAGAAAGTCTTCCAGACCGGACTGAATGCCCTGAAAAGGCTCACATCGGGCATAGTCCATCTCAATTTGGATGCCCTCAAAACCAAGTCGCCCGTATTTCTTAATGCCACCGGAGTGCAGTTGAACCGGTTCACCGGACCGCATCCCGCAGGAAACGTCGGGATTCAGATCCATCATATCGATCCCATCAATAAAGGGGACATTGTCTGGTATCTGAATCCGCAGGCGGTGATCACCATCGGCCGTCTGTTCCTTGAAGGCAGGTATGATCCTTCCCGGATCATTGCACTGACCGGCTCCGAGGTCACGCAACCGTCCTATTACCGGGTAACAACGGGGATGGGCATACAGAATCTGGTCAAAGGCAACACCACCAGCGGTCAGAACCGTTTCATCAGCGGCAATGTACTCACCGGTACCCGGATCGAAAGGCAGGGATACCTGGGATTTTACGACTACCAGCTCACCGTGATACCGGAGGGCGAGCACCACCGGTTCTTCGGCTGGGCCATGCCGGGGCTTGACAGGTTCAGCTTCAGCAGGTCATTTCCTTCATGGCTGTTACCGAAAAGGAAATACCGGCTTGATACGAACCTCAACGGCGGACGCAGGGCTTTTGTAATGACCGGCGAGTTCGAGAAGGTGTTCCCGATGGACATTTACCCATTGCAGCTGATCAAGGCCATCATGATCGAGGACATTGACCTCATGGAACAGCTCGGCATTTACGAGGTGGACGAAGAGGACTTTGCCCTTTGTGAATTCGTCGACACATCCAAGACCTCCATACAGGATACCGTGCGGAAAGGCCTCGACCTGATCAGGAAAGAAATGTCATAGCGAACATGCAGGAAAATTATTCAAAACATAGTTTGTGAAGTGATATCGGATGAAAGCGCTCAGGAAATTCATTGACCGGATCAAGCCTCAGTTCGAGAAGGGAGGAAGATTTGAGAAGTTGCATTCCACATTTGATGCATTTGAGACCTTTCTTTTTGTTCCGGATAAGGTAACGACCTCGGGCAGCCATATACGGGATGCCATGGACATGAAACGTACCATGAGCGTTGTGGTGGCAGCCATGATACCCGCACTGCTCTTCGGTATGTGGAACGTAGGATTCCAGCACTTCCGATCTCTGGGGGAGATGGAAGGTTTCTGGAACCTGTTCCTTTACGGATTCGTGAAGGTGTTCCCCATCGTGGTGGTGTCGTATGTGGTGGGATTGGGGATCGAGTTCATCTTTGCCCAGATCAGGGGGCATGAGGTCAACGAAGGCTACCTGGTCACCGGGATGCTGATCCCGTTGATCGTCCCTCCGGACATCCCGCTGTGGATGGTGGCCCTGTCGGTGGTTTTTGCAGTGATCATCGGTAAGGAGGTGTTCGGCGGCACCGGGATGAACATATTGAACGTAGCGCTTACGGCCCGTGCTTTCCTCTTTTTCGCATACCCGCAGGACATGTCGGGCGACAAGGTCTGGATCGCTGAGAAGGCCGATGCCTTCTCAGGCGCCACACCACTCGGGCATCTGCTCGTCGGGAATACTGAGGCCATCCCTTCCTTTTCCGACATGTTCTACGGTCTGATACCCGGATCCGTAGGTGAGACCTCCACCCTGGCCATCCTGCTGGGAGCAGTTCTGCTGCTGTTCACCGGAGTTGCCAACTGGCGGGTAATGCTGAGTGTCTTCGCCGGGGGATGGCTCATGGGTCTGTTGTTCAACCTGCTGGCCGTAAACGAATACATGGCCATCCCTGCACATTACCACCTGGTGATGGGAGGCTTCGCCTTCGGTGCCGTTTTCATGGCAACTGACCCCGTAACCGCCGCACAGACCCAAAAAGGGAAATATATGTACGGCCTGCTCATCGGGATCATCGCGGTATTGATCCGCGTACTCAATCCCGCATACCCCGAGGGAATGATGCTGGCCATCCTCTTCATGAACGTCTTCTCCCCGCTCATCGACCACTACGTGGTACATGCCAATATCAACAGGCGACTCAAACGATTGAAGATGAACACAGGTGTTTCAAAGGTCAATTAAAGCTCCTGACAATGTACAGCAACAAATATATTTACATCTATTCCTCGGTGATGGTGATCATCGTGGCTGCGGTACTTTCCTCAGCGGCAAGCCTCCTCAAACCGGTACAGGAGAAAAATATCCGCACGGAGAAGATGACCGACATCCTCCATTCGGTGCATCTCGATGCCGACCGGAGTACTGCGGAGGATCTCTACAACAAGTACATCATCCGGGAGGAAGCCATAAACGCCGGCGGTGAAGTAGTCTGCCGGTTTGCCGGAGGGCAGCAGGAGCTGGGTAATGTACGGCCCTTCGAGATCAACCTGAAGGAAGAGCAACACAAACAGCAGATGCTCCTTGATGGCAAGGAAGCTGAAGCCCCGGTTTTCCCGTTATTTATCTGTGAAAAAGACGGCAAGGAATACTTTATCATCCCGCTGCTGGGGAAAGGCCTTTGGGGCCCGGTGTGGGGACACATCGCACTGGAAAGCGATCTCAGAACGGTCTATGGGGTGGTGTTCGGACATAAAGGCGAGACTCCCGGCCTGGGTGCCGAGATCAGCACACTCCCCTTCCAGGAGCAGTTTGACGGGAAGACCCTCTTCGATGAAGCCGGCCATTTCACCTCCATCCGGGTGGTCAAAGGCGGGGTGCAGACATTGCCCCCAGATCAGCAGAATCATGGCGTTGACGCCATATCCGGAGGAACGATCACCAGCAACGGGGTGAACGACATGATCAGAGACTGTCTTGAAAACTATCTTGAGTATATCAAAAAACATTTAGCATCATGAGCGTTGAAAAACAACCGAAGGAAGCCTTGTTCGCTCCTAAGAACATGAAGCTGATCTTCAACCCGCTCAACAAGGAAAACCCGATCACCGTGCAGGTGCTGGGTATCTGTTCCGCCCTGGCCGTGACCGTAAAGCTGGAGCCTGCGGTAGTGATGTCCATCTCGGTACTGGCGGTGCTGGCCTTTGCCAACGTGATCATCTCATTGCTGCGCAACACCATCGCGCCGAGGATCCGCATCATCGTGCAGCTGGTGGTAATCGCCTCCCTGGTGATCCTGGTCGACCAGATACTGAAGGCATTCGCCTACGAAGTAAGCAAGCAGCTTTCGGTTTTTGTAGGCCTGATCATCACGAACTGTATTCTTATGGGTCGCCTTGAAGCTTTTGCCATGGGAAACAAGCCGTGGCCCTCTCTGCTGGACGGCATCGGCAACGCCCTAGGCTACGCATGGATACTGATCGTGGTGGCTTTTTTCCGAGAGCTCTTCGGATCGGGTACCATATGGGGATTTCCGGTGCTGGAATACACCGGCCTATACCATATCGGTTACAAGAACAACGGTCTGATGATTTTACCCCCCATGGCACTGATCATCGTCGGCATCATCATATGGATACAGCGGTACAGGAACCGTGAACTGATCGAGAACAAATAGTCCAATCCGAAACGTCAAAGAGATGGAAGATATCATCAGCATATTCATCAGGTCGATCTTCATCGACAACATGATCTTCGCCTACTTCCTGGGGATGTGCTCCTACCTGGCAGTATCCAAGACGGTGAAGACATCGGTCGGGCTGGGCATCGCAGTGATCTTTGTTCTGGGGATCACTGTGCCGGTCGATTACCTGCTGAACGAGTACCTGCTGAGTGCAGGGGCATTGAGATGGCTTGGCCCCGGCTTTGCAGAAGTGGACCTCAGCTTTCTGAGCTTCATCATGTTCATCGCGGTCATTGCTTCGATGGTGCAGCTTGTGGAGATGGTGATCGAGAAGTTCTCCCCGGCACTTTACAACTCCCTCGGCATCTTTCTGCCCCTGATCGCTGTGAACTGCGCCATCCTGGGCGGATCGCTCTTCATGCAGGAAAGGGAATACGCCAACATCGGGCAGGCCACCTCCTTCGGGCTCGGTTCGGGAGTGGGCTGGTTCCTCGCCATCGTGGGTATCGCAGCCATCAGGGAGAAGATCAGGTACTCCGATATACCGGCACCCCTCCGTGGACTCGGTATCACCTTCATCATCACCGGGCTGATGGGTATTGCTTTTATGAGCTTTATGGGAATCAAACTTTAACGCAAGCAACACAATAAACCAGTATATGTTTTTAGCAATAGGCATCGGCACCGTCATCGCAGTCAGTGTGGTCATCTTCCTGTTCGTGATCCTGCTGCTGGTGGCCGTGTTGCTGTATGCACGGAAAAAGCTGACCCCGCAGGGCAAGGTGAAGATCACCATCAACGATGACAAGGAATTGGAGGTGAATCCAGGCTCCACCCTGCTTTCCACCCTGTCAGCCGAGAAGATCTTCCTGCCCTCCGCCTGCGGCGGAGGGGGGACCTGTGCCATGTGCAAATGCCAGGTGCTTGAGGGAGGGGGATCGATCCTTCCCACTGAAACGGGCTACTTCACCCGCAAGGAGCAACAGAACCACTGGCGCCTGGGCTGTCAGGTGAAGGTACGGGAAGATATGAAGATCGTCGTCCCGAAGGAAATTTTCGGCATCAAGAAATGGGAATGCGAAGTCATATCGAATCACAACGTGGCCACCTTCATCAAGGAGTTTAACGTGAGGCTTCCCGAAGGCGAATCGCTTGATTTCCAGTCAGGCGGTTATATCCAGATCGATGTACCACCCTGTGAGGTGGACTATGGAAAGGATATCGATGTGGAGGAGAAGTACCGCGAGGATTGGGACAAGTTCAACATGTGGGCGCTCAGGATGAAGAACAGCGAGCCGATCTTCAGGGCCTACTCGATGGCCAACCACCCGGCCGAGGGGAACATCATCAAGCTGAACATCCGCATCGCCACACCGCCCTGGGATCGTTCCAGAAACACCTGGATGAACGTGAATCCCGGCATCTGCTCTTCATACATCTTCTCCCGCAAGCCGGGCGACAAGGTGATGATCTCCGGGCCATACGGAGAGTTCCATATCAAGGCTACCGGCCGCGAGATGATGTACATCGGCGGCGGAGCCGGCATGGCGCCGCTCCGGTCGCACATCTTCCACCTGTTCCACACGCTAAAGACCACCAACCGCAAGGTGACTTACTGGTACGGTGGCCGGTCACTCAAGGAGCTGTTCTACATTGATGAGTTCCGCGAGATCGAGAATAACTTCCCCAACTTCAAGTTCTACATCGCGCTCTCTGAACCATTACCCGAGGACAACTGGACGGGATACACCGGCTTCATCCATCAGGTGATCATCGACAATTACCTGAAGCATCACCCCGAGCCCGAGGAGATCGAGTATTACTTCTGCGGCCCTCCGATGATGAACCAGGCCGTCATCAGGATGCTGGACGACTATGGCGTTCCGCCCGAGATGATCGCGTTCGATGACTTCGGGGGGTAAACGGTGAGGCTGCCTCAGAAGTCAGTGTTCACGTAAACATGCCCGTCTGAGCGGTAGACCTGATATGCAGGTTTTCATGAAGATTGCATCAAATGTTAGACTCTGATACAGAAATGTAGTTATTCTGCCTCCTTTACCAATGCAATGATTGCGAAAACCGTTATAACGCCAAATACGAGATAAACCACGCCGGAAAGATTCGCACCCAATTGATTCGCCGCCAGATGGCCCAACCCTACAGCTGCACCCCACGAAATCAAGAGATTAAATGGAACAGCACTCACCAAACCACCGAGAAAGCCTCCGGCACTGTCCGGATCAAACATTTCCTCATAGGGTATGAATACTGCGAATAAACACTCCTCGACATCATCAGCCTCCATAGATCCGACAATAACATACGCAAGCCCCCAGGCAATCCCACCGATCAGAAGAACAAGCCAGCCAAAATGTACATCCGGGTGCACCAGGTTGAACACGCCCAGTCCATAACTGATGATCCAACGGGCGAAAAAGGCTGCCCCGATGCATAAAGCGACCATGCCAGCCGACAGGAACCACCATGAAGGTTTCTTAAGGAAAGAAATCTTTTCCGCTTCTCTCTTCTCAGGTTGCCAAAAAATGTGCGGTGCTTTCTTTTTCGTGGGGATTACCTTTGGTACGGAGACCGGTTCAGGTTTATCTGGCTGATGTATGGTCCTGGCATCCTTTCTTTCCTTCAGGTAATGGCTCAGCCAAATCCCTGTCAGGCTGAATATGCCGGTGATGATGGCAATTAATATTCCTTCCATTACAATTGTTTCAGATGTAAATATGGGACAAAAAAGCGAGAATTCCAAAACAGCCGGATTCCGGGAATTAACGATCCTACCTGCATATGATCAGCTTTTCCGTCATGTGATAACCGGTGGCCTCCACCCGGATAAGGTAGAATCCTGATGGAACATTTTGCAGGGGAATATCCAGTCGGTCCTGCTTATGGCATGGCGAGGTCAACGCTACCCGTCCGCATATACTGATCAGTGAGACGGACTGTACTTCCGGCGGGAGCTGAAGAGATACATGCTCGCAGGCGGGATTCGGGTAAATGCTGAATGAAGGCACCTCTCCATTGACGGGTATCCGGGTGGCGGGTAACAGCTCATCGAGGTCAAGGCACCAGATATGGTTTTCATGATACGGATGGTCTTCCATGCATGCAGTTCCGGGTGCATCATCCACCTGGCAGATCAGTTGGAGCGTCCCCTCATCGTTGCAGCTCAGCACCGGGAAGACATATTCCCCGATGACGGTGGCGAGGTTGTGGGTCAGGTCGGTGAAGCCTCCCCAGGTCTGTCCCCGGTCTTGCGACATCCGCAGCCAGATATGCCGGTAGTTGTAAGTGCCGTTGTCATATAGTTCCGTCAGGGAGGTGTAGGCCAGCAGAAGGGTCTCGGTGCCAAAGAGGGCGAGCGTGGGCATGGAGGAGATTCCCCTTGACCGGTATGTCATAATGTCACTCAGAAGTATCACCTGTCCGTTCCCGTCGACATCCTGTGACCATCCCACCAGATCCCCTGTGGCGGCAAGGGTATCGGGGTGCAAAGCCCGGTGAGTCGATGGGAACAATGGCATATCTTCGTTCCAGTATCCCACACCGTCTGCAGGATGCAGAAACACCCAGTATGAACCCACATACGGATGGTACAACAGGTCAACTCCGAATGCCAGGTGCGCTAAACCTGATCTGTCCAGCAATAATGACAATGACCCGTCACAGCAAAATAGTGTATCGATGGTAACGGAATAGAATTCATCGTAGAAGGGATAGGGGTGCTTCCATACCACTGTTTTCACCCAATTCTCCCCGGCATCGGTGGATTTCATGATCACCAGGTCGTGGTAATAGGATCCGAATGCAAAGGCGATGGTATCTCCGCGTGGTTCGGCCCAGGCGTAGCTGTCCAGAGGTATGTTCAGGTAGTTCGATGAATCCAGCTCGGGGAACAGGTGGTGCATGATGTCCCAGGTCTGGCCTGCATCTGAAGACCGGTAGTACAGCAGTGCGCCATTCTGTCCCTGATAGGGTGACCCTCCATTTGAGGTGCGCGGAGTAAGGGCAAGGATGTGCACCGTTTCATGACCGGCGCCTGAGGTGATCATCCTGGGCCACAGCAATCCTTCATGTCCGTCGGGACCGAGCAGGACGGTCGTCTGCCAGGTTCCCGCGCCCCTCTGGCTGCGGCGGTTCAGCATCAGACCCAAATATAATCCTCCCTCGGTGATATGGGCAACAACCAGTTCGCCGCCGCTTCCCAGTGGGGCGTAGGATGGCCAACCGGTCCGGGCGGGCTCAATCCTTTCAGACGGCGCCGGCATCCAGCTATTGCCATCGAAGTAATTATACCCGGTTCCCCTTTCCGGGAACAGAGGCTGCGTAAAACCCATGGTCCAGACACCGGCAATGGTACCGTCGGGATACACATGGATCCGCCGCTGCACGGTATGATTGGTCTGCAGGTCGTACACCGTCGTGCCGATCAGGTCATATGGATACACGTTCGGCCACTGGGCGGCTGCGGAGATACTCATCAGCAAGGCCGGCAGGATGATCAGCGGAACTCTCATGGCATGTAAACAATAATAAAAATAAAATGCTACTTTTTCAACATATAAAGATACAAAAAATTAATGCCATAATAATGCTTTTCTGATAATGACCACAAAATGGAATGCTGTTGTGCCAGCGCGGGCGGTATAACCGGATGAGAATTTGGATGAAGAATCTCAAAGCCCGGCGGGTCAATGAGGCCATGCAGCATATGCATCGCTGATCACAACCCCTCCCCTTCAAACCTGAGCTCCTTCTCCCTTCCGTTTTCCGGCGGCCTGAAGAACCAAGTGAGTCCGAAATAGACTATTGCTTCGCCGCGCCGGTACCTGGTCTCTTCGGACAGATCCATAACGTCCAGTTCCCGTGATACCCTATATGTGTGAAATACGTCCGAGGCTGTAAGGGTGACCGCCACCCGTTTCCCGAACAGCTGTTGTTTCACACCGGCGTTCATATACCAGTAATCATCCCGCTGACCCTGCGGTGTAATCCGCGGCGAAAAATAGAATGCATTAACCTGAACAAGTGTGGTTTTGGTTACATCAAAAAGCACATACAGCTTCACATTCGTTGAAAAGACTGATTTTTTCTCTGAGTAGCCAAGCCGTGTGGCATCGATCTGATCGTAAAACAAGTCGGCGCTCAGGTTCACATCCAGGGTTTTTGCCGGTTTGCCGGATATAATGACCTCTAGCCCGGCGGACTGCCGGTTGTCAAGGTTTTGGATGGTGTTCAGGATGATGCTGTCGCCGATGGGCTTTGTGATTGAGGTGAAGGCATCGTAGCTGTAGCGGTAATAAAATGTGGGTGTAAAGGCAAGCTTTTTCCCTTCGTGGTGGTAACCGAATTC
Source organism: Bacteroidales bacterium (assembly GCA_016939365.1). Taxonomy (GTDB): domain Bacteria; phylum Bacteroidota; class Bacteroidia; order Bacteroidales; family JAFGHD01; genus JAFGHD01. The sequence continues at coordinate 11,080 of JAFGHD010000011.1, forward strand.
CAGCGAATGTATCTGCTGGGGCTTGAGCTCCGGGTTCCCGGCTTCAGCATTGCGCGGATCTGTAAACTCCGGGTTGGGATTGAGCTCATCCGCATCGGGCCGGTTGATCCGTTTGCTGTAACTCAGCCTCAGGCTTTTGTTTTCGCTTAGCTCATAAGCAAGGTGGAGTGTAGGATAGGGCCTGAAATAATCATTATGCACGATTGAATCGATGGGATCGAGGAGGTGGGGGCGTACCAGTGCCTGCTCGGCCCTCAAACCCGTCTTGAAGCTGATCTTCCCGATGCTCCGGCCATACAGGGCATAAAGGGCATGGATGCTTTGATCCAGCACGAACCTGTTGGGATTGTCATTGTTCGTATACCGGATGTCCTCATGGGTGATCTCCAGCACATAACCTGCCTCCAGCCCCGAGTCCTCACCAAACGGTTGGACATATTCCGTCCCCAGTTCCGTCTGGCTGCCGCTTTTCTGAATGAATATCTTTTCGGTGACATCCTCCTCATCAGGATAAGTCTGCTGTTCCTCAAAGGTAAGATCTTCCTGCTCGTCCCAGGCCGAAAATGTCGCTTCAGTGGTCAGCAGATGCTCTTCATCACTACCGATAATGCGCTCCCAGACCATGGTGCCCTCCCCTTCGTGCTCGTATTCGTCATTGGTCTCAAGCGAAGTGATCCGGGACTGTGGCTGGTATAAGGCATCATCCCAACCGATCTTGGTTTCGCTCCGGTGAAATGTGTTTTGGGTATAATATGAACCGGAAAGCTCGAGGCTATTCTGATCATTAAGCTCCAAACCAGCTCCGGCGGAGATGATGTGTGCCAGCGCATCGTTCCGGCTGACGCTGCCTTCATCATACCGGTTCAAAACGGTCATTCCGGCGGAATCCCTGAATATCCGGCGGGCGGAGTAAAACACTTTCCGGTCGGAGTGGCGGACGCTGTAGTTGCCAAACACATTGAAGGCTTCTGTGCCATAGTTGAGGATCAGGCCGGCGTTGTACCGCTCCTCATTGCCTGCCTGGGCATTTACCTGTCCGTTGATCCCTTGCTTCGCCTCCTTTTTCAGCACGATGTTGATGATCCCTCCGGTCCCTTCAGGCCTGTATCTGGCGGATGGATTGGTGATCACCTCAATGCGCTCGATTGTGGCTGCGGGTATCTGTTCCAGTGCGGTAGCCGCACTCCTCCTCAGCAGTGCGGAAGGCCGACCATTGACCAGGAAGAGGATGTTGGAGGTACCCCTCAACGAGACATTGCCGTTCACATCCACCGTCACCGACGGGATGTTCTGCAGCACCTCTGTGGCGGAACCCGCCTCACCCAAGATGTCCTTCCCGACAAGGTATACTCTTTTATCGATCTGGTGGATCAGCATATTCTGTTCACCGGTGATCGTGACATCCTCCAGCAGTATCTCCGTTGCCTCCAAAGCGATCACACCCAGGTCGGTGACTGAATCATGCTCAAAGACCGGTGACCGGTTCGTTTTAAATCCTACGAAACTCACACGGCTAAAATATTTTCCCAGCGGCACCCCTGAAAACAGAAACCCCCCTTCGACATCTGTCGTGGTCCATTGCAGGGCATTCGCCGTATCGGCTTCCCGGAAAAGGGCCACGGTGGCGAACTGCATGGGCTCACGGGTAGTGGATTCGGTCACCGTTCCGCTGATGTTTCCGGTCTGTGACCGGAGACCTGAAAAAGAGCACAGAAATACCTGAACCAATATGAAGCACTTAAACCCTCTCATGCACGTCTCTTATCGCAGACCAAATCAACTGTCGCTGGCAAAATTAGAACAAGAAACTGAAGATAATTTGAAAGATGCGGGATTGTTCATCCAAACCGTTCGTGCACCCGCAATGCCCTGAGGGTATTCCAACGGCTCGGCAGGCCGGGGGGTCCATGCTGAAATGCACCTGGTGGTATCGGGTGGTGACATCTCCCTCAAGGAGTGAGTCGGCAGATGATCTCTGCGGAGTTCATAAATACTATTTGGTTCCTCCGTTACTCCGGTAGAATAAAGAAGCTTAAGGTTGAACTATACAAACCGTAATCCCGGGAAAGAAAAAAAGGTCTGCTGGATTATTCATCTTCTTTACAAATCTACAAGGACAGCCCGCCATGCCATTTAACCCGGGAAGACTACCACCAATTAATATTCCTTCATCATGAATATTATTTATTTTTGAATTTATAAAATAATCAAGTGAAATCATTACTGCTGATCCCTCTCATATTATTGTCCTGTTATGGTTCCCATGCCCAGATGGAGACCATCCTGGCCGGGAAGATCACCCACCCCAACAGCGATTCAGTATGGATCACAACGTATGACTTCAACAGGGTGTACAGTA
>JAFGHD010000088.1 GCA_016939365.1 Bacteroidales bacterium
ATACCGAACTCGAAGATGATCAGATGAAATACATCACTGACCATGTATTGCGTTATTTTGATCACCAATGATTATGGGAAAGGACTATTTTGCTCACGAGACCGCAGTAATTGACGAGGGATGCACTATCGGCAAGGGAACCCGTATCTGGCACTTCAGCCACATCATGCCTTCTTGTGTCATTGGTGAAAACTGCAATATCGGGCAGAATGTGGTGGTTTCACCCGGGGTGGTTCTGGGACACAATGTGAAGGTGCAGAACAATGTCAGCATTTATGCGGGAGTGATTTGCGAGGACGATGTCTTTCTGGGGCCCTCCATGGTCTTCACCAACATCATCAATCCCAGGAGCGCAGTGGTCAGACGGGACATGTACATGAAGACCATCGTAAGGAAAGGCGCCTCCATAGGAGCCAACGCCACCATTGTGTGCGGTGTGGAGATTGGTGAATATGCCTTCATTGGGGCGGGAGCCGTGGTTACCAAAAGTGTGCCTGCCTATGCGCTTGTGGTGGGCAATCCGGCACGTCATGCAGGCTGGATGAGCGAGTTCGGCCACCGACTTCATTTCAATGAAAAGGGAGAAGCATTGTGCCCCGAAAGCCGGGAAAAATACATACTGTTGAACAACAGGGTCAGCAAGTCATCCGAGAAATCATGAGCAATACGGATAACAAATCGATCAATTTTGCGCTTATTGGCGCAGCGGGTTATATTGCCCCGAGACATATGAAGGCAATCCGGGAAACCGGAAACGTCCTTGTCGCCATACTGGATAAATATGACGGCGTCGGCATCATCGACAGCTATTTCCCGGAGGCAGACTTTTTTACTGAGCCTGAAAGGTTTGACCGACACCTGGACAAGCTCAGAAGACAGGGGGAACGGAAAATCGACTATGTCAGCATCTGCTCTCCCAATTATCTCCATGATTCCCATATCAGGCTCGCCCTGAGAAATGATGCCCATGCCATCTGCGAAAAACCCATTGTCCTGAATCCATGGAACCTCGATGCTTTAAAGATCATTGAGGATGAGTACCACAAAAAGATATATAACATCCTGCAGCTCAGGTATCATCCAACCATTGTTCAGCTGAAGCAGGATATTGACAACGGACCTGCCGGCAAGATTTACGATATCGATCTGACCTATATCACCAGCCGGGGCAACTGGTATTTCAGATCCTGGAAAGGAGATGTCACCAAGTCCGGTGGAGTGGCCACCAATATCGGCGTTCATTTCTTCGATATGCTGACATGGATATTCGGTAAACCGGCTGAAAATGTGGTTCATCTGCTCAGTGACGACAAATCGGCAGGCTTCCTTGCCCTTGAGAAAGCCCGTGTAAGATGGTTCCTGAGCATCGATTACAACACCCTGCCTGAAAAGGTCAGATTGTCCGGACAGCGTACTTACCGCTCTATAGTGATTGAGGGCAGGGAGATTGAATTCAGTGGGGGTTTTACCGATCTTCATACGGTCACCTATCAGCAGATTTTGCAGGGTAACGGTTTTGGGCTGGATGATGCACGTTCCGCCATAGAGACGGTTTTCACCATCCGGAATGCGAAACCCATCGGTCTCAGCGGTGAGTACCATCCCCTGCTGAAAAATATACCCGTATAGTCAAATTGCCTGTCCATGGACCTTTATCAGCAACTTAAGCTTAAAAAAACCCGGTTGTCACTGATCGGGCTGGGATATGTGGGTTTGCCGATTGCCCTTGAATTCGCCAGGAAAATCAGTGTGATCGGTTTTGATATCCGGGAGGATCGCATCGCAATGATGCGCCGTGGGGAGGATCCCAGCCGGGAGTTGCCCCCGAAGGCATTTGAAGGCTGCGACATCGAATTTACTTCCGATCCTGAAGACCTTAGAAAAGCAGACTTTCATATCGTAGCTGTTCCGACTCCCATCGACAGCCATAACCTGCCGGATCTTCGGCCCCTGCTGTCGGCTACACGGACCGTAGGCGCTATCCTGAAGAAGGGGGATTACGTGGTTTACGAATCTACTGTTTACCCGGGAGCGACAGAAGAGGATTGCGTGCCGATCCTTGAAGAAATGTCGGGATTGAAATACATCCGGGATTTCAAGGTGGGGTATTCGCCTGAAAGGATCAATCCGGGTGACCGCGAACATACCATTACCACCATAAGAAAAGTGGTTTCGGGCTGTGATAGGGAATCCGCTGAAATCATTGCGAAAGTTTATGAAATGGTGGTGACTGCAGGTGTCTTCAAAGCTGCATCCATCAAGGTGGCCGAGGCCGCCAAGATCATCGAGAACACCCAGCGCGACGTGAACATCGCCCTGATGAATGAATTATCGATGATATTCAGTAAGATGAACATCAACACCTTTGATGTGTTGGAAGCGGCCGCCACCAAGTGGAACTTTCTGAAATTCTACCCGGGACTTGTCGGCGGACACTGTATCGGGGTGGATCCTTACTACCTGGCCTTCAAAGCCAAGGAATACCGCCACCATCCCCAGATGATCAACTCGGGAAGGGCCGTGAACGATGAAATGGGTTATTATGTAGCCCATCAACTGGTTAAAAACCTCATTGCAGCAGGCAAGAATGTCCAGAAATCCAGAATACTGATCATGGGAGCCACTTTCAAGGAAAACGTCAGCGATATCCGCAATTCAAAGGTGGCAGATGTGGTGGTGGAGCTCAAAATTTACGGCTGTGAAGTGGATGTCATTGATCCCTATGCCTCTTCAGAAGAAGTGCAGCATGAGTACGGCTTCTCCCTTGCCGGAAAACCGTCCGGTGATTATGATGCAGTTGTAGTAGCCGTTGCCCACAGGCAATACGCAGATCTGGATGAGGACTATTTCCTCTCGGTCAGCGGGGATCATGCCATCCTGTTCGACCTCAAGGGCATTTTCAGGAACCGGATCAGGAAAATGAAATACTGGAGCCTGTAGACTAATCAGTACGCATGGCAGACCGGCGGCCTTGCGTCGATCAGCAGGCTCCTTCACCTGAAATATCATGAAGATACTTGTCACCGGGGGCACCGGGTACATTGGATCCCATACAGCGGTCGAACTGCAGGAAGCCGGCTTCGAGGTGATTATCGCAGATAATCTGTCCAATTCTGAAGCCGGTGTGATCGACAGAATAGCAGAAATAACCGGAACCCGGCCGGCATTTGAGGTTGTCGATCTGACCGATGTGGATGCCACAGGAAAGCTGTTCCTTAAATACCCTGGAATCATTGCAGTAATACATTTTGCCGCGCTGAAATCCGTCAGCGAATCGGTGGAGAGACCTCTGGCCTACTATCAGAACAATATCGTTTCGTTGTTGAATCTGATACGGGAAATGGAGTGCCAACACATTCCGCACCTGGTTTTTTCGTCGTCATGCACTGTTTATGGTCAGCCTGAAAAATTACCTGTCACCGAGGATGCGCCCTTTCGTACTCCCTGGTCCCCTTATGGAAATACCAAGCAGGTTTCAGAGCAGATCATCCGGGATGTATGCAGGGTGAGTTCGTTCAACAGCATCCTCCTTCGATATTTCAATCCTGCAGGGGCACACCATACAGCCCTGATCGGTGAGCTCCCGCTCGGCGTTCCCAATAATCTTGTACCCTACATCACCCAAACGGCCGCAGGCAAGCGGGATTATCTGAGAATATTCGGTAACGACTATAATACCCCTGACGGGACCGCTATCCGTGATTATATTCATGTAGTGGACCTGGCCAAAGCCCATGTTGCCGCCCTTACCAGGCTGGTGGAGCGGAAGAACACGCAGCAGGCGGAGGCATTCAACCTGGGAACCGGGAAAGGGTATTCCGTTATGGAAGTGGTTCAATCGTTCGAGAGGGTTTCAGGTGTCAGGCTGAACTACCGTTATGTCCCCAGAAGGCCCGGTGACGTGGAGCAGGTCTGGGCCGATCCCTCCCTGGCAAACAGGGAGCTGGCCTGGAAGGCTGAGCAAGACCTCGATGAAATGCTGCGATCCGCCTGGAATTGGGAAAAAAGGCTGATGGAACGTTGAAGCCTCCGGACCAATGCAGCAATATATTGACAACAGATCAAAATCCCGGCAGGTGGGATAATTGGTGCACCGGAACTCCAGTCCGGCAGTTCATCCATCAGGTGCCGGGATATCATTAAGAATTAAATGTTTTATCAGATGAAAAGAGGTTCTTTCAAGAAAACGATCCTGATCACCGGCGGGGCCGGTTTCATCGGCTCCCATCTTGTCAGGCATTTGGTCAAACGTTATCCGGATTACATGATCATCAACCTCGATAAGCTGACTTATGCAGGCAACCTGTCCAATCTGAAGGATGTGGAGCACTGTGCCAATTACCGTTTTGTCAGGGGGGATATTGTTGACCAGCCGTTCGTATCAGATCTGTTTGACCAGATCCCCCTGGACGGTGTGATCCACCTTGCGGCGGAATCCCATGTGGACCGTTCTATTGTGAGCCCTGACGACTTCATCAGGACCAATATCACCGGGACCTTCAATCTGCTGCATGCGGCCAAGACTCATTGGCACGGCACAACAGGCGGGAAGCTGTTTTATCATGTATCGACGGATGAGGTTTACGGCACCCTCGGTCCCGAAGGATCGTTTACCGAACAGTCGCCCTATGACCCCCGCAGCCCCTATTCAGCCTCCAAGGCCAGCTCTGACCATCTCGTAAGGGCCTATTTCCACACTTACGGCCTTCCGGTGACCCTGTCCAACTGCTCCAATAATTTCGGACCGTTTCAGTTTCCTGAAAAGCTGATCCCCCTTGTCATCAATAACATCAGGAACATGAAACCGATACCGGTTTACGGCAAAGGGGAAAATGTCAGGGACTGGCTTTACGTGGAAGATCATGTAGCCGCCATCGACCTGCTCTTTCATCAGGGCCGGCGGGGACAAACCTACAACATAGGAGGGGGCAACGAGTGGAGGAATATCGACCTGGTGCGCCTGATCTGCAGGCTTTCCGACGGTATTCTCGGAAGAACGCCGGGTTCTTCTGAAAAGCTGATCACCTTTGTCACCGACAGGCCGGGGCATGACCTGCGCTATGCCATCGATGCAGGCAAGCTCAGGAAAGAACTGGGATGGAGTCCGGCACGGGAGTTTGAAAAAGCGCTCGATGCTACTATCAGGTGGTATCTGGAAAATGATGAATGGCTCAATTCAGTTACCTCCGGCGAGTATCAGAAATACTACACGGAGCAATACTCAGGATTGAAGAAGGACTCATCCGGAGAATGATTGAGGTTGGCTATGCCTTTTTCCATTCCACTGTCCGTGTTTCAACAGCAGGATCCACCTTTTTGATGAGGCCCTGAAGCACATTCCCCGGACCGGTTTCCAGGAAGATACCGGCACCGTCTGAGATCATGTTCCGGACGGTCTGGGTCCAGCGGACCGGTGATGTCAGTTGGGCCACCAGGTTCTTTCTGATTTCCTCAGGATCCGTTGAGGGAAGACCTGTGACATTCTGGTAAACAGGGCAAATGGGATTTTGGAAGGCAGTGGATTCGATGGCTGCTGCCAGCTCGATGCGGGCCGGTTCCATCAGGGGCGAATGGAAGGCGCCTCCAACTTTCAGGGGGATGGCCCTCCTGGCGCCTGCCTGGCGCAGGAGCTCACAGGCCAGCTCAATGCCCCTGACCGATCCCGATATGACCAGCTGACCCGGGCTGTTGAAGTTGGCGGGCACGACCACTTCGGGGACCTCCTTCAGCAACCGTTCCACCTGATCATCCTCCAGACCCAGGATCGCAGCCATGGTGGAGGGCTCTATCTCGCACGCCTTCTGCATGGCCATTGCCCGTGCGTAAACCAGCCTGAGGCCGTCTTCCATGGAAAGTGCCCGGTTGGCCACCAGTGCGGAAAACTCCCCCAGCGAATGGCCGGCTACCATGTCCGGCTGGAAATCACCTCCCAGCAAACGGACCAGTACCACGGAATGCAGGAATATGGCAGGTTGGGTGACACGCGTCTGCCGGAGCTCTTCCTCGCTGCCTTCAAACATCACATCCGTGATGCGGAATCCCAGTATCCCGTTGGCCTCCTCAAACAGCTGCCTGGCCAGCCCGGATTGCTCATACAGATCCTTTCCCATCCCGCAATACTGCGCCCCCTGGCCCGGAAAAACGTATGCTTTCATCAGGATATAGAATTGTTGATTATTTGCTTGATGCCATTCCCCCACATCCCGAAAACCATGAAGAACAGAATGGCTTGCAAAAATAGTGATTCTGATAAGTACACGCCGGATCACCGGGATCCGTCATCCCTTAATCCTCCTGAAGATCAACGCTGGCTAAAAAAGTTTTCAGAATTTGTAAAAATCGTTTACTTTTGCCCCCTGCTTTGAAAAACCACACAATTAGCAACGACTGATGCAAAGTTTCTTTCGAAATCCTTCCAGGGGGTGGATGATGGTACTGATACTGGCAATGATTTTCACATCTTGTGTTCCAAGGAAGAGAACCCTCTATTTTCAGTCCCTTCAGGAAGGAGATTCAATCAGGCCCGAGTACATGGTGAAGGAAATACCTGAGTATCGCCTTCAACCTGGTGATAATCTGCATATAAAGATACTCAGTGCTGAGGAAGACGCATCGAAGCTGTTATCGGATTTTGCACAGGGATCCAATACCTATTACGATGCCGGAGTTTATCTCAGTAGTTTTTATATCAGCGATTCCGGTATAGTCCGGTTACCTTTTATTGGCAATATTGCTGCCGGAGGCAAAACGATCGAGGAGGTCAGGGATTTGATCCAGGAAGAGATTGACATGTATATGACCGGTACGGCTGTTAATGTCAGATTGGTCAATTTCATCGTTACTGTTTTGGGTGAAGTGCAGAGGCCGGGCCAGTATAAAATCTACCAGGATATGGTGAATATTTACGAAATGATAGGTATGGCCGGTGATATGACGAGCGTTGCACTGAGGGATGAAGTGCTTTTGATCCGAAAAACACAAAATGGGTCATCTATTCATAAGATCAATATGCTGGATGTGAGATTGCTGGAGTCAGATTATTTTTATTTAAGGCCCAATGATATCATATATGTGAAACCGGTTAAAGCAAAGAATTTTGCTTTCGGAACATTTCCTTATGCGGTATTTTTCGGAACCGTTACATCACTTTTGCTGATATTAACTTTCTTTAAATAATCCGGGATAAGTGGATAACCTGCGAAATATTGCCCACGAAGAATCTTTCGATTACAGATCGATCTTTTTCAAGTTGTACCGATTCTGGTATTTCTTTATCATTACAGTTTTCATCGCCCTTCTCATAGCATTTTTGTTCAACAAGTATACCAAACCGATCTATGAGGTTTACACCACCGTTCTGATCAAGGATGATCGGTCAACCATGGATCCCCAATCCCTCATCGGTTTTGGATTCAGGAACACACAGCAAAATGTCGAGAATGAAATAGGCAAGCTGAAATCCTATTCACTGGTCAAAACGGTGGTGAAGGCACTGGATTTGAAAGTCTCATATTTCATTGAGGAGAATTTCATTACCAACGAACTCTACCGTAACTCACCCTTCTTGGTGGAGCTTGATACCAACGTTTTTCAACCAATCAACCTCAAATTCAAGGTGATCATTCTTTCCGACAGGGAGTTCAAGCTGGAAGCCGAAGGAAAAAGTGTGAAATTATACGATTACCGGAATTACAGGATCGCCGATCCGAATCTGTTCAGTGAGGAAGTGAACATCAGTATTGACAGCACTTTTTCTTTTGGACAGCGAATCAAGGGGAAATACTTTAATTTCAGGATACTGCTGGATGAAACCAACAGGCCTGCAAGGTATATCGGAAAAAGCCTCTATTTCATCTTCAATGACATTGATAAGATGACCAGCGGATTCCGCTCATACGAAATAGAACCGATTAAGGATGAGTCATCCATTATCAGGATAGCCCTTAAGGGCAATAATGTGTCGAAATCGGTTGATTTCCTCAATAAAATGACAGAGGTTTACCTCCGTTTGAATCTGGAAAAGAAGAACAAGATTGCAGAAAACACCATATCATTTATTGATGTCCAGCTGGGCGAAATTTCCGATTCACTCTATTCCGCTGAAAGCAATCTTCAGGATTTTCGCGCATCCAATAAGATCATGGACATGGATTTCCAGGCTACGCAGCTTTTTGAGTACCTGAAGGATCTGGATAGCCAGAGAGCTACCCTGCAGGTGAAATCGAAATACTATTCCACCCTCCTGGACTATATCGAGAGCAACAGGGACATTGCTAATGCATTGGTCATTCCCTCGACACTGGGAATCGAGGACCCGATCCTGAACGAGCTGACTTCAGAACTTGCCAAATTATATGCGGAAAAGGAAGAAAAATCGTACTTTTCAACCGAACAAAATCCTACCATTATTGGTTTGTACCAGAAAATTGAAACGACAAAAAGCGTACTTCTTGAGAACATCAGGAATATTATCAAGGCTTCGGATATTTCGCTCAACGACATCAGCCAGCGTATCAGCGAGCTGGAATCCCGGATCAACCAATTACCCCGTACTCAGAGGCTTTTGCTTGGCTTTGAAAGGAAGTTCAAGCTCAGCGATAACCTGTTCACATACCTGCAGCAGAAGAGATCAGAGGCACAGATCACCAAGGCTTCCAATGAGCCTGACAACGAAGTGATTGATATTGCAATGGATATGGGAAGCCCACCGGTTTTTCCGAAGAAGAGTATGAATTACATGATCGCCATTATCCTTGGGATCATTCTCCCGGTAGTATATATTCTCGGGAAAGATTATTTCAACGACAAGATCATTGAGCGTAAAGATGTGGAGAATATCACCGCTTTTCCCATCATCGGACATGTGATCCACAGCAACAAGGAGGGTAAGCTCGTGGTCTCCGAATCCCCCAAATCATCCATTGCTGAGTCGTTCAGGTCTATACGTACGAATCTGCAATTCATCGCCAAAGGAAAGGAGAAACAGATCATCCTGATCACTTCTGATATGGTCAGTGCAGGAAAGACCTTCTGTTCAATCAACCTGGCTGCGATTTTTGCCATGTATGGTAAAAAAACACTTCTTATGGGTTTCGACCTGCGAAAGCCAAAAATTTACCAGGATTTTGGCTTGTCCAATTCGGAGGGTATCAGTTCGTTTCTGATCAACAAAAGCAATTTCGAAGATATCTTACAGGCTTCCCCCATGGAAAATCTCGACATCCTCATGTCAGGGCCGGTTCCACCCAACCCTGCGGAGTTGATCGCCTCAGACCGAACGGCCGAGCTTTTTACACGCCTGACGGAAATCTACGATTACATTATTATCGACACACCACCAGTCGGTTTGGTCACCGATGCATTCCTGCTGATGAAGTATACGGATTCAAACATTTTTATTGTCAGGCAGAATTACACCAACAAAAAGATCTTCGCATCCATTATCAATGATGTTGATAAGCGTGGACTGCCCAATATCAGCATCCTGATCAATGACGTGAAGCTGACGCGTAGTTCATACGGTTACGGTTACGGCTATGGTTACGGTTACGGCTACGGCTACGGCTACGGTTACGGTTACGGCTACGGCTATGGTTACGGCTACGGCTACGGGTATTATTCTGATGACAAGGAATTTGAAAAAGAGTCCACCATCAGGAGGATATTCAAGAAAACCTGATCAGGCCAGTGGTATCCCAGCCAGGCTTATCTGGTTTTGTTAATTGCAATGACACTGCCGTAAGGGATGAACAACTATCATATCAATCATTTAAAGGAGCTTGAATCAGAGGCCATTTATATCATCCGGGAGGTTGCAGCGCAATTTGAACGACCCGCACTGCTGTTTTCCGGCGGCAAGGATTCCATCGTGATGGTTCATCTGGCACGCAAGGCATTCTGGCCTGCCCTTCTCCCGTTTCCCTTATTGCACATAGATACCGGCCATAACTTCGAGGAAACCCTTGCCTTCCGGGACCAACTGGTGGAAAAGATCGGGGCGCGGCTCGTTGTGGGATATGTCCAGGAATCGATCGACAGCGGCAGGGCCGTGGAGGAAACGGGATATTATGCCAGCCGTAATATCCTGCAGACGGTCACGCTGCTTGACACCATCGCCAGGCATCGTTTTGATGCCGCCATCGGCGGTGGCCGGCGCGACGAGGAAAAGGCCCGTGCCAAGGAGCGGTTTTTCTCCCACCGGGATGAGTTCGGACAATGGGACCCCAAAAACCAGCGCCCGGAACTGTGGAATATTTTCAACGGCAAAAAGAAGCAGGGCGAACACTTCAGGGTCTTCCCACTCAGCAACTGGACCGAAATGGATATCTGGCAATATATTTACCTGGATGGGATTGAGCTGCCGGAGTTGTATTTTACCCATGAACGTGAAGCTTTCAACAGGGATGGCGTGTGGCTCGCATATGCGCCTTTCATGAAGATGAAACCGGATGAAAAAGTGGAGGTCCTGCGCGTCAGATGCCGCACCATCGGTGATATCACCTGTACCGGCCTGACCCTTTCAATGGCTGAAACACTCGAAGATATTATCCGGGAGATAGCTGCCACCCGGGTCACTGAAAGGGGATCAAGGGCCGATGACCTCCGTTCGGAATCAGCTATGGAAGACAGAAAACGGGAGGGGTATTTTTAATCCTCAACAGGATGGAGAAACAGTTCTCTTCACAAGCATACCTGGATATGGAGCTGTTGCGGTTCACCACAGCAGGAAGTGTGGACGATGGCAAGAGTACGCTCATCGGGAGGTTACTTTATGACAGCAAATCCATCTTCGAGGATCAGCTCGACGCAGTCAAGCGTGCAAGCCTCCAGCGCGGCAATGAACATATCAACCTGGCCCTGCTGACCGATGGTCTGAGAGCGGAACGGGAACAGGGGATCACCATCGACGTGGCCTACCGGTATTTTGCCACCCCCAAACGCAAGTTCATCATCGCTGACACCCCGGGACATATCCAATACACCCGGAACATGGTCACGGGTGCTTCCACAGCCAATGTGGCCATTATCCTGATCGATGCCCGAAACGGGGTCACGGAACAAACCCACAGGCATGCATATATTGCCTCGCTCCTGCAGATACCCCATATGATCATCTGCATCAACAAAATGGACCTGGTAGATTATCAGGAAGATGTGTACGAAGGGATCAAAAAACAATTCAACACCTTTGCCGCCAGGCTCGAGGTGCGGGATATCCGGTTCGTACCGATCAGTGCACTAAAGGGTGACAATGTGGTCGATCGCTCGAATAGCATGCGATGGTATAACGGCGCCACACTGCTTCATTTGCTGGAGACAATCCATATCGCCAGCGATCACAATTTCACTGATGCCCGCTTTCCGGTGCAATATGTAATCCGTCCTCAATCCGATCAACATCATGATTTCAGGGGATATGCCGGACGTGTGGCGGGCGGTGTCTTTTCCAAAGGTGATGCCATAACTGTATTACCTTCAGGTTTCACAAGCAAAATCAAATCGATCCATATTTCCGGCCAGGAGATCAATGAAGCATTTCCCCCCCTTTCGGTAACCCTGACACTGGAAGACGATATCGATGTGGGCAGAGGAGACATGATCGTCAGGGAAAATAACCTTCCCCTGACCGGCCAGGATATCGATCTGATGATGTGCTGGATGAGTGAAAGACCGTTGAATACACAGACCAGATATATCCTGATGCACACCACGCGCGAGGCAAGGTGTCTGATCAGGGAGGTTTCCTACAAGGTGAACGTCAATACCATCGAAAGGATTCCTGACGATGTGCAGGTCAGGCTCAACGATATCGCCCGGTTGAGGATCAGGACCACCCAGCCCCTGTTTTTTGATCCCTACAGGAAAAACAGGAAAACAGGAAGCCTGGTCATCATAGATGAGGCCAGCAACAATACAGTAGGCGTTGGTATGATCATCTGAAGCTTTATGCAGGCAAGCCCTGAAATTGTTATCAGAGAGTTTTTTATATTTGGCCCCCTGATTATTTTTTCATCGGTACCGTTATCAATACAGGGTGGGAAAAACATTCATGATGCTGTTGGAACAGATCATAAAGGCCTGTGAATCCTTTTCGGAAAGAAACGCTTTCTTTACAGGAGAGCAGTATTACACATACCGTGAATTCGCTGCCGCCATTGCAGCCGTTGTGGAACAGGTTCATGAAAGGAACAGCCTCATTGGTCTCATTTCCGAAGATGATTTCGCAACCTATGCGTCTCTTTTCGGGATTCTTTTTTCGGGCAACGGATTTGTTCCGATCAATCCGGACAGTCCCCCGGAAAGAAACCTGCAGATCATCAGACAGGCGGGTATCCGTACCATTCTCTCCAGCCGGCCTTTCAAATCACAAAATGAGCTGGTTGAAGTCGGTTTACGATGTGTCTTTACAGGCAACCTGCCCCCGGCAAAAACCGTTCCTGCACTCCCGGGAGTGTCTGAAGAGAGCACGGCCTATATAATATTCACCTCCGGCAGCACAGGCATTCCCAAAGGGGTTCCCATCACCCGGAAGAACATCAGCGCTTTCATCAATGCTTTCTTTGACTATTTCGGGAATATTGATGAAAGGGACAGCTTTCTTCAAATGTATGACCTGACTTTTGATGCTTCGGTCATGCATTACCTTCCCGCCCTGTGCCGGGGAGCTTGTGTTTATACCGTACCAAGGCATGAGATCAAATACCTTTACGCTTACAAGCTGCTTTCTGAGCACCCCATTTCCTTTTCTCTTCTGATGCCCTCCACGCTTAACTATCTGCGGCCCTACTTCAAAAAAATCCGACTGAACGACCTTCGTTATTCCCTTTTCGGTGGTGAAGCCGTTTTTCAGCAAATCATTCAGGAATGGTCGGACTGTGTACCTAACGCAAGAATATTCAATGCTTACGGCCCAACAGAAGCCAGCATTTTCTTTATGATCTATGAATGGGATCCCGCAAAGAGCGGAAGAAAAGCCTTCAACGGAATGGTTCCGATCGGCAAACCCATGAAAGATACTGTAGTAGCCCTGGTTGATGAAAACCTGAACCCTGTCACCGGTAAGGGTGCCACAGGTGAGCTAGTCATGGCCGGGCCTCAGCTCACTCCAGGATATCTCAATCAGCCCGGGAAAAACCGCGAAACCTTCTTTACCATGGAATATCAGGGAGAATCCGGAAGGTTCTACCGTACCGGGGATCTGGCCTTTAAAGATGAAGAAGGTGATTATATGTTTTGTGGCCGGGCCGACAATCAGGTTCAGATCCAGGGTTTCCGCGTGGAACTGGGTGAGATTGAACATCATGCCAGGAAATTCACAAAGATACCCAATGTGGCAGCGGTCGCTTTCCAGAATGAAGTAGGCAGTGTTCAGATACACCTGTTCCTTGAGTCCTACAGCGGAAAGAAAAAAGAGGTGAACGAATACCTGAAAGCAAAGCTGCCTTCATATATGATCCCGGCAGGGATAAGCAGCCTGGAGCAGTTACCCGTGAGCAGCAACGGAAAAATCGACCGGAAAGCACTTGCACGATTGGCTGAAAATCTTCATTGAACGGATGACAAACGAAAAATATTCAGACGTCTGCAAGGAATCCATTCTGGGAGTGGAAGAGAATCTGTATGACCTGTATATCCAAATGGGCAAAATCTCCAATAGAATCCTCCATGTTGCAGAAGATATCAGCTGGGTGAACTGCAGGCCAACAGCCTGGCCTAACTTTATTTTCAATCCCCTGATTCCGGAATCATCAGCCCGGGAAAGGGTCGGGTGGATTTGTGACCAGATCAGGAAAAAAATTGCACCCCCGTTCTGGCTCACCAGTCCGAAAACGAAACCAGATGGTCTCGCGATTTTAATGGAGGAGCAGGGGATGCGTGTCATTGCCGAATGGCCCGGCATTGTGATGGACAGCAACAACATCCATGACTACGACAGGCCATTGGACTATATAACAATTCCGGTAACCCACCATAGTGAACTGGAACCATGGCTGAAAATTGCCAGCAGGGTGTTGTTCAACAACGGATTGCTCGAAACAGAAATATTTGAAAAACTGATCCCTGATCCACGCTTTGATCTCTTTCTCGGATTGCTGGATGATAAGCCGGTGGCCAGTGAAATGAACTACTATGCCGCTGGGGTCAATGGAATGTATATGGGTGCCACTCTTCCTGAATACCGTAAAATGGGCATCGGCAAAGCCATAGTATACGATGCCGCCATATCCGGACGTGAAAAAGGGTTTCCGATTGCTATTGCCCAGTCATCCGTGATGGGATTACCATCATGGAAAAAACTGGGATTCAACTTGCATTACAATATGTATCTCTGGTGGATGGTTGGAAAGGAATTCAAACAGTGAACTGACCTGTTGCGGCGAGTCGGAAGTGGTCATCTTTGACTGAAACCGGAACAACCGCACCAGGCTTCCGAAAACCATAGAGGAAGCAATAGGGAAAATGGAAGAAACTGATTATTAATCCAACGATACTTCATTATGGAATTAGCAGAAATCTTCAAGCAGGTAAACGAGATATTCAAGGATATCTTCGAAGAGGATGACATCGTGATTGAGGCGGAAACTTCTGCAAAGGATATTGACGGATGGGACTCTCTCACCCATATGCAGATGATCACAGCAGTTGAGAAACACTTCAAGATTAAATTCGAGCTGAATGAAATCCTGAATTTCAAAAACGCCGGAGACATGTGCAGGCTGATACAAACCAAGCTCGGATGATGATTCCTGAAGGATTCAGTAATTGAATTTCATGGGCAGGGAATGAAACGGGCACTCATTCCGGTATGAAAGTCTTTGCTCAACAGATAATCTGACAGGAAATGCTCTTCAACTCGTTCGAATTTCTCCTTTTTTTCCCGGCCGTTGTGGTATTGTTCTACCTGACACCACACCGTTGGAGATGGCTGATGGTATCCCTGTCCAGTGCTTTTTTCATGGCTTTTGCCCGTCTGGATTTTGTTCTGGTGATCCTGTCAATCATCATGGTCAATTACCTGTCTGCCATCCTGATGGAAAGATCAGCGGGTTGCTACGGGAAAAAATGGGCCCTGGCAGCCAGTCTTATTCTGGATATCGGACTTTTAAGCTACTTCAAATACTTCAATTTCCTTGCCGATAATTTCAACAGCCTGTTTGATCTGCTGGGGCTGAATCTGGACATTCCCCATCTTTCCGTGGTACTGCCCCTGGGGATTTCCTTCTACACCTTTCAGGCAATCGGATATAACATTGAAGTGTATCGCGGGAGCATGAAAGCCGAGAGAAACCTGCCGCTTTTCCTGACCTACCTTCTCTTTTTCCCGAAGCTGATCGCAGGTCCCATTGAAAGGGCCCAGAATTTTCTTCCCCAGTTGCACAGCCGGATCAGCCTGAATTTCCATAACATCAACTCCGGCATCAAGCTGATGATATGGGGATTCTTCAAGAAACTGGTAGTGGCCGACCGGATTGACATCTATGTCAATGCCGTCTACGGAAACATTGAGCAACATTCTTCCATTACCCTTTTTACCGCATCCGTCCTTTTTGCATTCCAGATTTACGCTGACTTTTCAGGTTATACGGACATTGCCCGGGGTGTCGCACGCGTGATGGGATTCCGGCTGATGGAAAATTTCGAGAGACCTTTCCTGGCCCTTTCAGTCTCTGAATTCTGGAGAAGATGGCACATTTCACTGTCTTCCTGGGCGGACGATTATATATTCAAACCTATTGTAGCCCAGAAAAGATATTGGGGTAACTGGGGCGTGCTATATGGTGTCATCATTACTTTTTTTGTCATCGGTATCTGGCACGGCCCTTCATGGAATTTTGTGCTCTTCGGCTTGTTCCAGGCTGTCGTGATTTTCTACGAGCTGCTCACCAAGAAATCGAGAAAAAGGTTCAGAAAAAAGCTTACATCCCCGCTGATAAAGGGATTACACAATCATTCCACCCGCATTCTTACATTTCTTTTCATCACATTCTCAATGGTATTCTTCAAGGCACCGACCTTCGATGATGCCATGATGATCCTTTCAAGGGTGGCCACCTTTGAGACGGGAACCCTGTTTTTAGGCTCGCTCTCCACCTTTGTATTTGCATGGTCCGGAATCGTTTTCCTGGTGCTGGCAGAGATCCGGAGAGAATATGGATGGTTTGATTTTGGTTTCCTGAGCAATAAATATATGCTCGTCAGGTTATTGAAGTATTCGTTACTGGTTCTGATCATTCTGATGATCGGGGTATTTGACGGCGGGCAGTTTATTTATTTCCAATTCTGATCAACAGGCTGTGATGAAGATGAATGATATGATTACAGGTTCACCAGTCCGCAGGTTTTTGATCAAGGCATTGATTTTTATTTCAATGATCATGGCCGGCGACCTGCTAACCGGAAGCATTCTTCGAACCTTTTATTTCCAGCAAACCGAAGGAAGCAGCTACAGGACAACACTGGCCATGGAGAAGACCCAGGCAGACCTGTTGATATTTGGTTCTTCATCAGCACTTCACCATTACGTCCCGAAAGTTTTCACGGACAGCCTCGCAGTAAGCTATTTCAATGCCGGACGTGACGGACAAAGTGTCTTCTATTTTGATGCTGTCCTCAGGGCCATCCTGAAGCGTTACATCCCAAGGATGATCATTCTCGACATTCATCCCAAACAACTCTTCAGAATGCAAGAAAGCTATGACCGCCTCTCGGCCATACTGCCTTACTACAGAAATCATCCGGAAATCAGGGAGGTGATCACTCTCAAAAGCAGGTTTGAGAAATACAAGATGCTTTCCAGCATTTATCCATTTAATTCCCAAATATTCAGCATTCTTTCGTCACACAGGATGCTGCATCCCACACCACACGGAGATGAAAGCGGTTATGTGCCCCTTCGCCGCAGCATGATGGCACAGCCGCGCGATACCATAACATTCCGTCCTGAAATGAAGATCGACCCTAATAAAATTGAGGCCCTTGACCAGTTTATCGGGAACTGTGTGCAGAAGGGGATCAAACTTTATGTGATACAATCACCCGGACATTGGCATTACCCTGATAATATATCAGATACGGCACTGGCCATAATCCTTGGCAAATACAGCGTTGAATTATGGGATTATGCGGATGACCCGCAATTCTATACAAGGACTGAATTGTTTCAGGACCTTAGCCATCTGAATCATGATGGAGCAGTCATTTTCTCATCGGTTGTCGCTCAAAGGATGGCGATAGAACCGGTTGCCGAATACGTGAAAAAACATAGGGCTTCTGATGTTTCAGTTTCGGATCCGGGGTACATCAGGCCAAATGATTAATTTTGCATTTCGCAAAGAATTCGAATGCTATGAAAACAGCCTTAGTTACCGGTATTACAGGTCAGGACGGTGCTTATCTTACCGAGCTGCTCCTGTCCAAGGGATATACTGTATGGGGGATAAAGCGTAGGTCTTCACTCTTCAATACAGCCCGCATTGACCATCTGTTTCACAACGACCGGGAACAGGGTGATAACCGGTTCAAATATCTCTACGGAGACCTGACCGATTCAAGCAACCTGATCCGGGCCATACAGGAGATACAGCCGGATGAAATATACAACCTGGCGGCTATGTCTCATGTGAAGGTGAGTTTTGACACCCCCGAGTATACTGCCAATGCGGATGGATTAGGAACCCTCAGGATACTGGAAGCTGTGAGACTGCTAGGTATGGTGGACAAAACCCGCATCTACCAGGCATCCACTTCTGAGCTGTTCGGGAAGGTGGCTGAAATTCCCCAGACGGAAAAAACACCTTTCTATCCCAGAAGCCCATATGGAGCTGCAAAGTTGTATGCATACTGGATAACGGTTAACTACCGGGAAGCCTATAATATGTTCGCCTCAAATGGTATCCTCTTTAATCATGAATCACCGCTGAGGGGTGAAACATTCGTTACCCGGAAAATCACACGTGCCATTGCCAATATCTCGCTCGGTCTGCAGAAAAAGCTCCACCTGGGCAACCTCTCGGCACAGCGCGACTGGGGGCATGCAAGGGATTACGTGGTGGCCATGTGGCTCATACTGCAACACCATGAACCCGATGACTTCGTGATAGCCACCGGGAGAACAGCAAGTGTAAGGGATTTCGTCAGGATGTCGTTTGATTATGCCGGGATCACTCTCGCCTTCCAGGGAGAGGGAATTGATGAAACAGGAGTGGTAGATGACATCGATCCGGCACGTTTCGAAGAAACCATCGGGATCAAACCTCACTTTCTTCAGAAGGGACAGGTAGTAGTGGCGGTCGATCCCTTCTACTTCCGGCCTACAGAAGTGGAACTGCTTATCGGTGATGCTTCAAAGGCCCGGGACCTTCTTAGCTGGACCCCGTCCACAAAACTGGAAGACTTGGTCAGTGAAATGATGAGAAACGATATCAGCTTGATGAAAAGGGATGAGTACCTGAAAAAAGGAGGGTTCAGCGTGCTTCCCAAAATCGAAGATATTCAGTAACCCTGTCTGCAGACCCGAATATTGTCAGCCTCTAAGAAACAATTCCCAACATATCCTTGCCGTTCTGTCCGGCAGGAATCAAATCCAATGCTATGTCATTTAAAGAGCTTTCAATTACACATTCCGCTGTATTGCCTGAAGTGATGGTCATTAAACCTTCTGTTTACAGTGACCTGAGAGGTAATATCTACACTTCCTTCAACCGTGAACTTTATAGGGGATTGTTGCCTGATGGCATCGATTTCATCCATGACAAGTTTGCCGAGTCACGGTTCAATGTGCTGCGTGGCCTGCACGGAGACACCAAGACTTGGAAACTGGTTTCATGTGTTTTCGGTGAGCTGTACGAGGTAGTGGCCGATGTAAGGAGAGGGTCACCAACCTTTGGGAAATGGGATGCCTTTTTGCTCAGGGGAGATGATTACATTCAGATACTGATCCCTCCGGGATATGTCAACGGCTATTATGTCAAAAGCGACAAGGCCGTTTTTCACTACAAGCTGGCCTATACCGGTGATTATGTTGATGCATCCGACCAGATGACCATTTTTTGGAATGATCCGGATCTGGCCATAGAATGGCCATGCTCCGCTCCGATCCTGCAGGAAAGAGATATGAAACCCAAAAATTGAGCAATCTATGTCAAAATCAGATAGTAAACTGGCGATAAACGGCGGCAAGCCGGTGTCCGAGAAACCGGTGCTGATCCACAAACCCTACCTGATGGAGGATGATTTCGCTGCCGTGGATCGGGCGATCCGCTCTAGGTTTGTTTCAGGCGATGGTCCTGATTGCAGGGAATTTGAAAGACAACTGGCCCAGTACCTGGGTGCTAGGCATGTACTTTTTGTGAATTCTGCCACCTCGGCCCTCGAACTGGCTTTCCGGGTGAAGGGATTCCCGCCGGGATCCGAAGTGATCGTACCGGATTTTACATATACCTCGACCGCCCTGGGCCCGCTTTACAACAATCTTGCCATCAGGCTGGCCGATGTTTATCCGGATAACGGAAATCTTGATCTGGCAAAGCTGGAAGGATATATAACCCCGAAAACAGTGGCAATTGTTGCTGTGGATTATGCCGGAAATCCAGTTGAGATGGATGAAATCATGCAACTAGCGAATAAATATAACCTCTATGTAGTTCATGATACGGCGCAATCCATCGGATCGGTATACAAAGGCCGCAAGACAGGAAATCAGGGACATGTGTCGACCTTCAGCTTCCACGGAACAAAGAATCTGACTACCGGGGAAGGCGGGGCAGTCGTCACTTCAGATGATCAAATCGCCGACAGGATCAGAATCCTCAGGGAAAAAGGTACCAACAAATACTCCTTTCTGACGGATAACATCACCCGGGGCTATTACGAATACGTGGACATCGGCAACTCTTATGTACAGTCGAATATCCTGGGTGCGCTGGGGACTTCACAACTTGCCCGGCTCGACTGGATGAATGCCGAGAGAAAGAAGATCGCTGAATATTACCTCCATAACCTGAAAGACATACCCAACCTGGGATTTCTCAGGCAGACCGGAGATTCATCAACAAACTGGCATATCTTTGTCATCTTGGTGCCGCGGGAGGAAAAATACTGGATCATGGACGCCCTCCGGGCAGAAGGGATCCATGCCAACGTGCATTATACCCCGCTGCACAGAAATGCCTACTACAAACACCTCGGTGCAGATATTGATTTCCCTGGGGCAATGGGGTTCTTCGGAGGGCTGCTCCGCCTTCCCGTTTACCCGTCTCTTGGCTTTGAAGAGATGGGAAAAACCATAGAGGCGGTGAGAAAGGTATTCAGTGCACTCTTTGCAGATTAATAATCCATATTGCTCCCTGTTCATGCGGACGTTCGTTATAAATCCCAAAAAAGAATGGAAAAATCCGTCAAGTCTTGAATAAGCGGATCCTGATTTTCGGTGCGGGAGAAAACCAATTGACCCTGATTCGGAAGGCAAAGGAGATGGGTTTGATTACTGTGGTAATTGATCCTGCTCCGGATCCTCCGGGCAGGAAACTGGCTGATATCTTCGAAAAGGTGGATGCGAATGATCTTGAGAAAACCATCGGGATGTCCAAAATACACCGCGTTGAGGGTATCATCACATCTCAGATGGAAAATCCCCTGCGGTTGATGGCACGTGTGGCGGAGAAGTTGGGATTCAGGTTTCCTTCCGTGGAGCATATCGAACAATGCCGCAACAAGTTCCTGATGAAACAGGCCTTCCTGCGATCAGGCGTTCCATGTGCAAAAGGAGTATTGATCCGGCCAGGTATGGCATTGGATCATGATGAAATAAGCGATCTGGGATGGCCCCTGATTATTAAACCCCTGGATGCCTTTTCAAGCCGGGGTGTATTCAGGATGGAAACCACTGAGGATATTGAGCGGCATCTTGATACGGCCCGCTCATATTCCTCCAACGGACAAGTCCTTATCGAAGAGTTCATTGAAGGACCCGAATTCAGTGTCGAAAGCATTACCTATGAAGGTCAGACCCATATTTTTCAGATCACTGACAAGGTGATCACCATGTATCCTTCCACTGTCGAATTGGCTCATATCCAACCTGCCGCCATTGATTTTATCTCCCGGAGTGCAATCGAAAACACAGTGATAAAGGCCATTAAAGCCCTTGGGATTGACTTCACCGCATCTCATACCGAGCTGAAACTGTCTCCCCGCGGACCAGTCATCATTGAAGTGGGAGCAAGACTGGGAGGGGACTTTATCTCATCCTACCTGACAGAAACCTCTACCGGAACCAGCCTGGAAAAGGCAGCGATCCGGGCAGCTCTCGGTATTCCTCCTGAGGTACAACCCAGACATGAACAGGGTGCAGTCATCCGCTACCTGCTGCTTGAGGAAGACATGATCGTACAACATGTCGGAAACTGGAAACAGTTGCTGGAAGAGCCCGATATGATATATGCCAACGTTTATTTAAAACCGGGTGACAGGATCCCTCCGGTTACCGACAGCGCCAAGAGGCCGGGATTCGTCATCGTCAAGGGAAACACCAGGGATGAAGCACTTGCAAACAGTATCATACGTTTGGAAGAATTGAAATCTTTCATCCATTTGAAGTCTGTTTGAGAATGAGATGTTAGCAATCCCTGACTGGATGTTGTGTTGGGCCCGGCAATTTTGAATCTGAGTCTGACTGCTTTTTATCCCCCTCTCCGGTTTCGTGATTTGCCTCAATTTCAGGCAATCAATTAAATACCGGAGTGATGTTTTACCAATAGTTCAAAAGTTACGACATTTGCAGTGCAGAATTTTCAGAAATCTGCGGGATGTTGATGAATTCCAAATCTGTTAATGGAAGCCATATCCTTAAATCAGCAGTTCAGAAGGGAAACATTGAGGGACATCATCCTGTTAATGGGGCTTTTCTTCATCTCGATTGTGGTGATGTACTTCACGCCGAAGACCATGGGTGCCGTCTTCATCTTCATTCTGATGTTTCTTTTCCTGGCCTCCCGCAAGGACTATTTCTGGCTGGCCTATTTGTTCGTGGTCATCTGCCGGCCCAACAACCTGTTTTATGCACCGGGTGCTGAAGGGCGGTACATGACGTTTGATCCCAACATGACAGGCGCCTTTCCGGAAATCGACATCGGTATTGGAATCTCTATCTCCTCCCTGGAGCTTTTTCTGATTTTGGCAGTGTTCAAGGCACTGGCACGACGCAAGTCCATGCCCTTCAATTTCAAGAGACCTATGGTACTTCTGTTCTTTTATGGCATGTTCCTGGTTATTCTGTCATTTACTCTCTTTAATGGCGATCCCATCCGGATATTGAAGGATGTCCGCTACATGCTGATCTTTTTTGCCATCATTCCTTTCTCATCCCTCATCACCAAACCTGAGGAAGGATACAAATTCGTCTATTTGATATTGCCCTTCGGATTTTTCATTTTCCTGGGACAGCTTTTTTATTATGTTACCGGGGAATACCTCACCAATTTTCTTGCTGGAACCCAGATAATAGGCAATATAGAGTATTCTAACATCGAAGATCGTCTGTCCATGCTGGGAGGAGAACAGTTCCTGCTTTTTTTCATTTATGTGTTCTCCGTTTTTATGCTCTACCGGAATCTGAGTGCAAAAGATGGCGGACCATCGTACTATTTCATTATCATTGCCATGCTCAGCTTCCTGTCCATTTTTGCAACTGCCACCAGGGTATGGTTTGTTGCTTTTGTATTCTTTATCGTGGTGACCCTGGTTATAAAACGCAACTTTAAGATGGTTACTTTGATAGCAGGGGCTTTGCTGTTATTCGGGGCGATTTATCTTCTCTTTCCCCAGCTGGGGGAAGGGTACAGCAGGAGCTACGAACGGATCGCCACTCTGGCTGGGGTAGGGGAAGAAGATAACGTTTACCAGGAACGGTATACACTTCTGGCTGCAAAGGACCTTCCTCCGATGATCCGAGGGATCCGGAAGAATCCCTTTTTTGGATATGGCTTTTCTGAAGAATACTATCTGCATGCCAATGCAGATGTCGGGAATATCAATTTCATCTATCAGGGCGGATTTATCGGATTCGGACTGCTGCTCTATCTGATAAGCATGTTCTACCGTTTATCCAAGCGTGTCAACCGAGCCTTACTGCCCGAAAACCCCTTTAAAAAAACGCTGATGTTGCTCTTTGTAGGATTGATGACCCTTTCGGTACCCCATTTTACTACTACTCAGGTGTTCGCCTTTAATATGCCTCATTCTGCTTCTATCAGTATAGCGGCCTTTCTATCCATTTCAAGTTTTTTCCTGGATGAGGCCCTCCGGGTTAACGCAGCGATGAAGAATACCGCCGGTAAAAGGGAAGAACATCCCCTCCCACATGTGGCATGAAATGACCCGAACGCAGTTGGATTTGTTTTTAAAAGACCGCAAGGTGTTCATTGCAGAAGAGCATAGGAAACGTAAGAGCCTTAGGTATTGGTTGTTCAGATTTCGCAGCATCCTGAAAAATCTCTCCTACCGAATCAGCGGAAATATCATTTCCAAAATCCTTGCCCTCATATCCCTTCCCATCATTACCCGCGCCCTCGGGCCGGAGAACTATGGGAATTTCAGCCTGGTTACAGTCATCATCAACTATACCGCCGTACTGATCACATTCGGGATCGTACCTTTCGGTATTCGGGAAGTAGCTTCAGGTAAAAACCCTTTTGGTGTGATCAGGCAGCTTCTCTCTGCCCGGATCATTTTTGCCGCAGTATCCATCCTGGTAAGCGCTCTGACGACATGGCTCATCTACAAGGATGACGGAGAATTTTACCTGGTTATACTGGTAAGCTATATCGCTGTAGTCGCACAAGCCTTTAATATCGACTATTACTTTTACGGTAGCCGCAATATGCTGGTTCCGACCATCGCACAACTTTCCGGGCAGGTGATATACGTGATGGGTGCAATCCTTTTCATCCGGAAACCGGAACATCTGGGCCTTCTGGTGTTTTTTTATTCTTTATACATGCTTGCCGATGCACTCGTCGGCCAGATCAGCTTCCTGGCATTGCACAAAAGACTGCCGGAGATTCGACTTTCAGTGCAAAATGCCATTTTTACACTGAAAACAACTTTCAGACTTGGCATCGCTTCCAAATTGGAGCTTCTTATGACCTCCTTCCCCATCATTATTATCTCAGTTATGCTTGGCTCATATCAGCTGGGGCTTTTTTCAGCTGCTTTTCGATTTTTTTCGATCCTGTTGATCCTGTACCAGGCGATTATGCTTACCATGGCTCCCTATATCGTCAAACTCAAAGATGCAGGGATAAATAAAAAAATCCGCTACATCCAGCTTTTGGTGGCGGGAGTTTTCTTTCTGGGGGCTTTTATGGGACTTTTCTTTTTCGGAATGGGAGAATGGACAGTGAACATTTTATTCGGGAAGTCATTCGGAGAATCCACACCGATCCTCAAACTAATCTGCCTGCTTATGATCCCCTTCTGGCCGGTGAATATGGCCCTGGGATCCGTTCTGCTCTACTTTGGTTATGAAAAGAAGTACCTGTATGCCAATTTCTTTGCCGGTGGGTTCATTCTTTTGTTCACACCGCTTCTCATCACTTTTTTCTCGCTTAAAGGCTCGGTCATTGCTATAGGCATCTCGAATCTTGCCTCCATTATCGTTAACATGATATATATTAACCAGTTGTTGAATGGCCGGTTTATAAAGATCCGTATTAAAACCAGGTAAAATGAAAGTCATTCTGTTCCTGCCGGACGTGTATTCCCTGACGGAGATGTTCGTGAGCGGATTCAGGAATGTGGGATGGGACGTCCAGCTTTACAACTATAAAGACCAGCTCCCGCGATGGAAGGTTAAAATGAACACGCAGACTTTCCGGTTGCCTCATAGAATGAGAAAAATCTGGGATAATAACTACCTGAAAAAAATCAATTATGACTATTTGAAAACGATTCGGTCTGAAAAGCCGGACCTGGTATTGGTCTACAACCACCAGATGCTGCTTCCGGAGACCGCCCGGGAGTTGAAAAAAATATGCAAACTTGCGTTTTTCCTTGGAGATAATCCCTATTACATCTTCAATATACCTTTTTACCTGACCCTCCTGTTTGAAGCCGATTATATCATGTGCCCAGACTCATTCTGGCTTGAGCAGCTTCGGTTGATCGGCATCAGAAACATTCATCATGATGTGCTGGGATACAGCAAAAACCTGAATTATATCAGGGAGGTAACGGAAGAAGAGAGGGTCCGCTTCGGCCACGATGTAGTATTTATTGGCAGCTGCTATAAAGACACCTGGGGGTTTAAGCGGGCCCTTTACCTGAATCAGTTTGCCCGCCTTGACCTCCGTATCTTTGGCAATTCAGCCTGGGCACGCTGGTTCGGATCATTCCCCGGACTCAGGGAAAAGATCGAGATTATGGATGAACGAATGAGTTTTGATTTGCTTAATACCATTTGTAATTGCTGCAAAGTCTATCCGGTCGAATCCAATCCCGGCCTGATCCATGGAACCCATTTGAGAATTTTCGAATGCATCGGTTCTGGAATACTGCCTATTGTGGATTACCGTAAGGATGTCGACATCCTGTTCAGGGATATTGATATTCCGGTTGTGAAAGACTATAGAAGCGCATACGAAATCGCAAGCTTCTATATCGAGCATGATAACGAAAGGAGGGAACTTGTCAGCAATCTCAGGAAATATGTAGAAAATAAATTCCAGCCGGAACATGCCATCGAAAGGCTTATCAGCGGATTGTTCTCCTAAGCCGGTGACTCTGGTCATCTGGAAAGCTTCCATGGGGGGGATCGAAAAATCCCTGACCAGCTACCTGAGTGGGCTTGGAAGTGATTTTTCCTTTACCTTATATTCTCTGAGACCTGTCCATGAAATGCCGGGATTCTACCATGACCTCCTTCATGATTTCAGGCAAAACCGTCACAATGGTGCTGCCCTCTATATTGATTTCCTGAAATACCTCTTTCTCCACCGACACCATATTTTCCACCTTTTCAATGCCGGCCCCTTGATTCTGCTGATGACAGCCCTGTTGTGCCGGCGTAAGGTGGTATACCATATCAGGGGTACTGTTTACTGGAAAAAATCATGGCAGAAACCGGTACGAAAGATGTTATGGAGGCTGGCAGGATATACCAAAGCCGAATTCATCGCCAACTCTAAATACAGCCGGTCGGTTTTTAACCGGCTGGTGTTACCGGGAAAGAAAGTCAGGATCATTTACAATCCAATCGACGTTAAGTTTTTTGCAGGCCTGGATAAAACAAGTTCCGAACGAATCCGGATTTCCTATATCGGGAGACTCGTGGAGGGAAAGAATCTTCACATCTGGATTGACTGTGCAAAATATCTCCTGGATAACGGAGTAAACGCCGTGTTCCGTATGACCGGAGACGGACCCCTCAGAGATCACCTGGAAGAAAAAACAAATCAACTGGGGATCAGTTCCTTTTTCCGGTTTGATGGTTTCATTAATCAGGTGGAAAAGGTCTATCGCGAAACGGATGTGGTATTATTTCTGTCAGAGTATGAATCTTTCGGTAACATTGCCGTAGAAGCTATTGTAAGCAGAACCCCCATCATCGCCTCTTCAATTCCCTCTATGAAGGAGATATTCATGGAGTTCCCCGAGTTCCTGGTTGACCTGGACCGAAAAGATCTTTTCGAACAGATACTGCTGAAGGTAATTGATCTGGAATCCTTGAAAAAATCAGCCACAGAGGCGCGTGAACTGTTTATTAAGAGATTCAGGCCAGAGGAACACCTCGAGATGATCCGGAAAGTTTATCTTGATGAAGAGAAATCTGTCAAATAACATCCCGGTGGTTTATTACCACTCGGTGGCACCCACCAGGCATCCCGACTGGTCAAAATCATTCCTTACCCTGGAAATGAAGTTCTTTGATGCGCAGTTGAAGTATTTTTCACGTCATTATCAGGGAGTTTTCCTGGATGAGGTCTACCAACAGCTAAGAACCCAGGAAGCCGGAGGAAAGCCGCGGATCTGCATCACTTTCGACGATGGCTACCTGGACAGTTTTGTATATGTTTATCCTTTACTGAAAAAGTACAAGATAAAGGCAACGGTTTTTGTCAGTCCGGAGTTTGTCGATCCACGACCGGTGGTCCGACCCACACTGGATGATTACTGGAGCGGAGCAGTCAGCATGAAGAATCTCAATTCATGGGGATTTCTTTCATGGGATGAAATGAACCAAATGGTAACAAGTGGCTGGGTGGACATCCAATCCCATACCATGACCCATACCAAGTACTTTGTTTCGGATAAGCTCACCGGGTTTCACCATCCGGGAACGAAAAATACATACCCGCTATGGAACCGGTTTCCAGAGGGAAAACCGTTCTATATCGATGACCGCGTGCGGTTCGAAAGCCTCCTGCCTTTCGGATTCCCCTCTTTCGAACAGGTCTCGGCCATCATTGCCCGAAGGGTGGAAATCAATCCCGGTTTCACGGCGGAAGTTGTCGATCATCTGAAGGATTATCCTTTCCACAGTTACAGGTTCGAGCAGGCCTTCTCATGGATAAAATCCATTTACAATCACTACCGAAGGGAAGGCACTCTGTTACTTTCTGTCGAAACGGAAGAGCAGTATGAGAAGCGGATAGAATGGGAGCTGGCCCATTCCCGGAGGATCATTATGGAAAAACTCGGTAAAAGCGTCGATTTCTGCTGCTGGCCTCATGGCGACAATAACCACTTTGCCCACCGGAAAGCCATTAGCCTGGGATACCTCGCTTCCACAAGGGGGAAATCCCGCCCGGGAGATGGGGAAAAACCATATGAGCGAATACCGGGTCGCATCGGTGTCAATAAAGTGAGTAACAATTTGGCATTATCTACCGTAAAGGCTGTATATAAGATCAGAAGCGCTGAAAACAGGCAACCCTGGGCCCTTATCAGCAGAATTTATGAATTGACTCGAAAAAAGGCATGACAGCAAACTATACACAACGTACATCCCCTGGCAAAAGGGCTGATGACTTCCGGCTGGTCATTTTGCGAAATGAAAGTGAGTATGACCACCTTGAGTGGGTGGAGTCCATCAGTAGAAGCACGAGACCCATCAGCTTGGTTATCATTGATCTGACCAGGGATGACTGGTATGAAAAGGTTGCTGCAGAAGCTGGTGCAGACTGCTTCATTGTAAGACCCCCAGGTGCCACGGCATATTTCAAGCAACTCTATGACGAAAGGCTTTTCATCATTAGATATGTGCTCGGAAAAAATATCTATCCCACCTATGAAGAAGTGGCTATTTATGAGAACAAGAGGATGCTTGATTATTGGATGAAAGCCAATAACGTGCCACACCCGGCAACAAGGATCTTTTACCATTTGGAAGATGCCCTTTATTTTACCGAACGATGCAATCTGCCCGTGGTAGGGAAAACGGCCATCGGGGCCGGCGGCTCCGGGGTGAGGATATTCAGGGAAAGATCGCAACTGAAAACCTATATCCTGAAGACTTTTTCGGATAAAGGCCTGATGAGGACATGGGGACCAAACCTCAGGAAAGGGAACATTCCGAAACGGATACTGAAAAGACTTGCCCATATTCCCTCTACCATATCCTATTTCCGGAAGAAACACCAGCAGGCTACCGTTGATCCTCAAAAGTGGTTCGTCATTCTCCAGGATTTCATACCTGCGGAATTTGAATGGCGGTGTGTCCGTATCGGTGACTCCTTTTTTGGACATAAAAAGCTACCCGGAAAGGGAGAACTCATCAGTGGCACCTCCCGGGTAAGCTGGGAGGTGCCACCACCACGACTGCTTGATTTTATTGAGGAAGTAACTGATAAAAGAGGATTTTACAGCCAGGCGGTTGACCTCTTTGAGGATGCGGCCGGGAATTATTTTGTCAATGAGCTTCAGTGTTACTTCGGTTCCAAAAATCCCCATCAAATGCTCAGGAACGGAGTACCGGGAAGATTTGTCAGAAAGGGAAAGGAATGGATTTTTGAGGAGGGAACATTCAACACCAATAATTCGCATGATCTCAGGCTGTCACATGTCATCAGCCTGATTGATCAGGGCTTGTTTAGTAAAAAAAGAAAACCACAGGACAACTCAGCCAGTCAAACCTGAATTATGTCAGGACTTTTCGGAATCATTGCCAAAAAGGGAATCATTGATGAGCCCCTGAAACCCGTCCTCCGGAAGATCTTCCTGGAGATGAGAAAACATGACAGGTATGCAGATATAGCTGAGTTCGGAAATGCTACCGTGTTGGTGTCCAATCTCCATCGCTCAGATCATTCCCGGAATAAGGGACAGTATTCAGTCTTCATTGAAGGGGATCTTTTTTCTGCATTGCCACCCGGGAAACTGAATGTCGGGGCGGGCATATCCGCCGGACATATCAATGATAATGACCTGCTTTCAGACATTTTGGAGTTGAAAGGCGAGCAATTGGTTCACCATATCAAGGGACAGTACAATGTAATCTGCAGGAACAATTCTGATGAAAGCTACTTCGTTTTCAATGACATCCTGGGAATCAAGCCGCTCTATCTTTGGGAAAACAATCAATTCTGGTTACTGTCATCCGAACTCAAATACCTCAGGTATCTTCCGTTTTTTGAAACCGATATTGACCGGATCTCATTGATCGAATTTTTTCTTTTCAATTTTCCTCTGGCGGAAAGAACATTTTTTCTAAAGGTCAAACTGATCCGTCCCGGTAGCATACTCCGTTTCAAGGGAGACCGGATGGAAATAAATACCTATTTCGATCACATGTCCCTGTTTCAGGATAATTTGTTAAGCAAGAATGAAAGCCTCGAATTGCTGAATAGTGTGTTTTCTGAAGTCGTCAACTCATACCTGCCCCGAAACGATAAATTCGCGATTTCACTAACCGGTGGATTTGACGGCAGAACCATTTTATCGGTAATCAGAAATCCGGAAAATTTACTGACCTATACTTTTGGGACACATGAATCTTCCGATATCAAGGTGGCAAGGCAGATTAGTGAAGTTTTGAATCTGATGCACCATACCTTTTATATTGATGACCATTACTACCGCGAATCATTCTTTGACTGCTCCGAGGAGCTGGTGTGGCGGTCTGACAGTCTCGCAACCTTCGTCAGGTCACATTATATTCATGCATTCAGAGAGCTTGAAAGAAAATGTGACGTTGTTCTCTCAGGCAATGGAGGCAGCGAGCTGTTCAGGGTGATATACAAGGGAGGAGCTGTGGTTTCACCCATGTTCATTGAATTGCTGATGAACAGTACAGACCTGAGGCATACACTGGTTACACACATAAACGATTCATTGGCGCTCCGCCTCATCAAAGGATTCACTCCGGCTGTCAGGGAAGAATTGATTGAATCCGTCCGTACTGAACTCGATCCTTACATCTTCTCAGTGCGGAAAAACAGGGGAATGAACCTTTTCCTGCTCCAGGAGACCATCAGGAAATATTTCGGTATAGAAATGAAGATTGAAAGCTTTCATGCCCTGAACAGATCTCCTTACATTGATAAAGACTTTCTGATCGCTATCAACAAAACCCCCTTCTCCTCGGCCTATCAGAGCACCTTGACCCGAAATCCCATCCTCAGAATGAAGGGGCAATATCTCTATTCATATGTCATGGAACGCAACCATCCGCTCCTGGCAAGAATGAAAACCAACAGAGGATACAGCCCCCACGACGTCTATTCCATATGGCGCAACTTTCGCATTCTCATTCCCTATATCAATAAATTTTTGATGAAAAAGGAGAATGCCTTCAACACATTCATGTCTGCCGAATTGTTCTATTCACGACATCTAAACGATCCACAGACCGATAATCCATTTATGAACAGAGCGTTATTGACAGATATGTTCCGTAGTCAACTGTGGAAAGGTCACCTCTCCGATTTCGCCAAGGCCGTTTCATGGTCATTATGGTACCACCGACTGATGGGAAATCAATCATGAGACCCCGGGAATAGATATTTCCTGCAGATTCTTTAAGGTAAGTATTTCATCAACCATTGCTTTGCCTGATGGTTGAAACCTGTGAACTCCGAGTGCGAAAAGAAGGTTAATTTTGGAGCCTTCTTAAACCATTGACCACTTTGGAAATCCATCTGCCAGGAGCGTTTTTAACGAACTCAACAAGCAATTGTTATGGAAATAATCCGGTGCAAAAGATGCTTACTGCCATCGACCCTGAGTGGGATCACTTTTGACGAAAATGGTATTTGCAATCACTGCAGGAAATATGAAAACGATTTCAGGGAGTGGGACCAGATAAAGGAGCGCAAAAGGGAAGAATTCGGTAATATCCTTTCAGGGGCGAAAAAGCTCAAAAGACCATATGACTGCCTGGTCCCGCTGAGCGGAGGCAAGGACAGCACCTACGCACTTTATCTGTGTACCAAAGTCTACAAGATGAAAACCCTGGCCGTCTCACTTGATAACGGATTTCTGTCAGGCATTGCCAAGCAGAATATCAGGAATGCACTGGAATCATGCAATGCGGATCACATGTTCTATACGATAAACAGGGAAAATTCTTCCCGGCTTTTTAAAGTCTTTACTTTGAAAACAGGGGATTTCTGTAGCGGCTGCATGAGGGCCATCAATTATGCAATCGAACTGGCCACAAAAAGCTTTCGTATCCCTCTTGTCATCAAAGGATCGGGCCGGAGGGTTCAATATGTTTCGCAAATAAAGGAAGTCACAAGCCTGAACACAGCATCCTATTTCGCAAATGTGATCAAGGGTACTGCCGCAGAAGATGATTTTAAGCACTTCGCCAGGTACCGTTTCTCACTTGAGTTTCAGAAGATAGCCGGAGGGGTCAATGACATATTCGGTTTGCCGAGAACCCGCCTGATGCGATTCATCCCCCAGCATATCGGCCTTTATGACTATATCTATCTGCCGTTTAATGAGATTATCGGGATCCTGAAAAAAGAAATGGGTTGGTCGGATGGTGCCGGTTCCGCTGAGCATCTTGACTGTGAATTGCACGATATCCCATTTTATAAAGACACTCTCAGAATTCAGAATATTACCAGACACACCTTCCATAGCAGCGGGCTTATACGTCAGGGACTTCTCAGCCGGGAGGGGGCCCTGTTGAAAGAAGAACAGGAAATTGGCAAGGAAAATCCCCCCGCTGAGCTAACTAAATTCCTGCAAGAAAACAATATAACCTATGAGGAATATGTGAATTATGTGCAGTATTCCGATACATCAAGGTTTGAACCCAAATGGCAGAAAGTTGCCCGCGACATGTATCACAAATTCAGGAAATTCTGAATGAAAATATTATTTGTCAGCAGCAGCAATTCACGATTCGGGATCAGTCCCATTGTCGGAAATCAGGGTAAATCCCTGCAAAAACAGGGAATGGAAGTAGAGTATTTCCCGATCATTGGCAAGGGGATGCTGGGATACCTGAGAAACATCGGCTTATTGAGAAAGTATATCCGTTCAAATGATTATGATCTGGCTCACGCTCATTATTCCCTGTCGGCCATAGTAGCTTCACTGGCTGGATGCCGCCCACTCGTGGTCAGTCTCATGGGCAGTGATACTCATATTTCCATGTTCTGGAAATACGTTCTGCTCATGTTCAACCGGCTCTATTGGAGCGCACTGATTGTCAAATCCCCTGGCATGAAGCAACGGCTGAATCTCCAAAGTGCTCATGTGATCCCCAACGGGGTGGATTTCAGCAAATTCAGACCCGTTGAAAAAGAAGCTGCCCTGAAACGGACCGGATTTGACCCTATGAAAAAGCATATCATTTTCATGGCCGATCCGGCCAGACCGGTCAAAAACTGGCAACTCGCCAAAAAGGCGTTCGAACTACTGGATACGGATGATGTTGAAATCCATCCGTTGGGTGATGTCCCGAATGATGATGTTCCTTACTATTATTACGCTGCCGATATCCTTCTGCTGACTTCGCTCTGGGAGGGTTCCCCCAACGTGATCAAGGAGGCTATGGCCTGCAACCTTCCCATTGTGGCTACTGATGTTGGCGATATCCGTGAGGTATGTGGAACAACGGAAGGGTGTTTTATTACGACTTTCGATCCATCGGAGATATCGGAAAAATTGAAAAATGCCCTGGATTTCAATGGCAGAACAAAAGGCAGGGAACATGTTGGTCATTTGGATGACAGGATTGTGGCCCGGAGGATCATCGGCATTTACCGGAAAGTGCTGGGAGCAGACTGAATTATGGATAAGAATTTTATCAGATGCCTCTTCAGACCCTATTGAATCATCATCAGGTTTCCCGAAAAGAGTGGGATGAGCTGGTAAGGTCATGCCCCGGGGGAAATATTTTCCAGACGCCCCTGATGTTTGAGTTCTTCGATGAAATTCCACGTTATGAGTCACTAGCAGTTTTTATAGCCGACAACGGCCGGCTGGTAGGTGTATGCACATGTGTGGTAATGAGGGAGCGTGAAAAAGGCTGGCTGGGCCGGCTTACTTCAAGAGCGATCATATGGGGCGGACCTGTTGTCGATGAGAACCATCCTGCCCGCAATGATATTCATACCCGCCTGATCGATGGGATCATTCACATAACAAGAAAAAGGGCAATCTACACCGAATTCCGCAACCTGTTTGACCTGAGCATATTTCAGAATTTTTTCATGAAACGCGGCTTCAGGTTCATCCCATGGCTCAATTTTATTGTAGATACCGGCAGTGAGCAGGATGTTATGAAGAAAATTTCTTCCGGCAAGATCAGACAGGTAAAAAAAGGCCTGAAAGCGGGGGCCGAGATTATTGAACCGGATGATATCAGCCAGGTCAGGCAGTTCTATAACATCCTGGAAGAGTTGTACCGCACCCGGGTGAAGAAGCCGCTTCCTCCCTGGGAGTTTTTCGAAAAATATTTTGAATTCTCACTTCGCTCCTCAGAGTTTCGCTATCTCCTGGTGCGGTTCGATGAAAAAATCATCGGAGGAATGGTGTGTCCGGTTTTCGGCAACAAAACGATTTATGAGTGGTTCATTGCCGGGAATGATGCCTCTTTCAGGGAGGTTTATCCAAGTATTCTTGCCAC
>JAFGHD010000089.1 GCA_016939365.1 Bacteroidales bacterium
CAGAGGCTCATCAACCAGCTTCTCAACCTGGCCATGCTGGAAGCCGGGAAAATGAAGCTGCAATGCAGGGAGGAGGATCTGGTGCCACTGGTCAACATGTTCGTCCAGGCATTTGAATCGTATGCCAGGCAGAAAAAGATCGGCCTGGTGTACCACACTCACCACGAAGCACTCAGGGTATATGTGGACCGCGACAAGATGGAGAAAATACTGAACAACCTTTTGTCCAACGCATTCAAGTTCACGCCGGAAGGAGGAAGGATAGAAGTAATCCTTGACTCGGGAGATTGTCCCCTGAATGATCATCCCTGTGCAGAGATCAGGGTTTCCGATACCGGCATCGGTATCCCTGCGGATAAGCGGGACCGGATATTTGACCGGTTTTTCCAGGGACATCGCCACCTGAACGACCAACAGGCAGGCAGCGGAATAGGTCTGGCATTGACCAGGGAACTCGTTACACTGCACCATGGTACTATCTCAGCCGAAAGCCGGCCCGGAGGGGGTAGTACCTTTACCGTTCGTCTGCCTCTTGGCGCCTACCAGCTGAAGGCAGATGAAATAGCTGAAGATGA
Organism: Bacteroidales bacterium; assembly: GCA_016939365.1. GTDB lineage: Bacteria > Bacteroidota > Bacteroidia > Bacteroidales > JAFGHD01 > JAFGHD01. Next base: position 576 of record JAFGHD010000089.1, read on the forward strand.
TCAGCCCGGACTTGCCGGAAATGTAGAGGTTTCCGGCGAGATGATGGAGTTTCAGGCAGAAGCGGAGGCCGCTTTGCACCACAAAGAACCAAACAGCCGCAGCCTGGTCAAAAAACAATCCGGTGACACAGGCGAAGACGATTCCGTACTTCACAGGATCCTCATCATTGAGGACAATACCGACCTCCGCTTCTATATCAGGGGATTACTTGAAAACATCTACCGGATCATCGAGGCCTCCGATGGTGAAGAAGGCCTCGGAAGAGCCGTTGAAGAGTTACCTGACCTGGTGATCAGCGATGTGATGATGCCCGGGATGGATGGTTATCAGCTTTGTGAAAAGCTGAAAAATGATGAAAAAACCTGCCATATCCCTGTCATCCTGCTGACTGCCCGTGCCTCGCTCGAAAGCAAACTCGAGGGGCTCCACACCGGGGCCGATGACTTCATTACCAAACCTTTTGAACCCGACGAGCTGAAGATGAGGATTCATAACCTGATCGCACAGCGCAACAGGCTCCGTGAGCTGTACAGGAACATCCTGGAACCCTGGACAGGACTGATCCCCTGGCGGATCAAAGAAAATACGGCCAAAGCAGGAGTGGTTTCCGTCAACAGGCGTTTTCTGGAGAAAGCCCGCGGGATCATTCACACACGGCTTACTGATTCGGATTTCAGCGTCGAGGAACTGGCACGCGAGATCGGGCTCAGCCGGGCACAACTTCACCGCAAAATGAAAGCGCTCGTCGATCAGACACCTTCGGAATTCATCCGAAGCATCCGCCTCAATAAGGCAGCGGAAATGCTTGCCGGCGATGGAGGCAACATTTCTGAAATATCCTATCAGGTGGGATTCAATAATCCTACCTATTTCAGCAGCTCTTTCAGCAAACAGTTCAACATGACCCCTTCTGAGTTCATTAAGCAGTATTCTGGTCATTGACCACCGGTGGTAATCGCTCCCCGGACATCCCCTTCCATTTCGATCCTGCAAACAGCATCCCCGCCTTCATTCCCCATATCCCTGCTGCAGGATTATGCATGCATGCGACATAATTGAACGCATTTGCGACATAATTAAACGTGATTGAATATTCACGATTTTATATTTGTCCGGTATGACAGGTTCTGTTTGCACAGTGTTTTTTTTATGCTCAAACCGATGGTGTTATTGAATAGTCCGATTAATAATCAAAAACAATTTACCATGAAAAACCTTTTCTTTCTTATGGTATTTCTCATCTCAGCTAGTACCGCATGGCCCCAGGCCCCTGAGATGTACAAATACCAGGCGGTAGCCAGGGACAACAACGGGAATGTCCTGGCAAACCAGGCTGTATCGTTCAGGATCAGCCTGCTGGCAGGGAATCCGGCCGGCCCCACCGTCTATTCCGAACTGCACTATACCAGCACCAACATGTTCGGTCTGGCCAGCCTGCAGATCGGGAACGGAACCCCCGTTACCGGCAATTTTTCATTCGTTGACTGGGGCAATGGTATCTATTACATGAAAACCGAAATGGATGCGGCGGGCGGAAGCAATTTTCAGACATTGGGTATATCACAGCTTTTGAGCGTACCCTATGCCTTGTATGCAGAAGATGGTCCGGATATCACCCTCGGCATCGATGACCTTACTGATGCAAAAGCAGCCGGCAGCAGTCTGTTCCTGGGTGACCTCTCCGGATCCGGCTATAACGGAACAGCTGATGGCAATACAGCAGTGGGAATAGCCTCACTCAAGTCCATGACCGATGGATACCAGAATACATCTGTGGGGTACTGGGCACTTTCAGGTGTCACTTCAGGAAGCATGAACACGGCCGTCGGCTATCAGGCACTCGTGCAAAACGAGGCCCACAGGAACACGGCAGTAGGCAGGATGGCGCTAGTTAGCAATACTACCGGAGGCTCGAACACTGCACTGGGCACATCTGCACTGTATTACAACAGCACGGGAATCTGCAACACCTCGGTGGGGGATGCCTGCCAATCCTACAACTCCCTGGGCAGTTATAACACCAGTATCGGATTTGCTGCGAATGAATTCAATGAGAACGGATCATCCAATACCATTATCGGCTGCAAAGCCGGCGGTGTTGAAACCGCCCATTCCAAAAACGGCAACATCTTCCTCGGATACCGCGCGGGATACTATGAAACGGGAAATAACAAACTTTATATCGAGAACTCCGACTCAGGCCCCAATGATGCCCTGATCTACGGAGAATTCGACAACAATCTCCTTGCATTCAATGCAGACGTTGGGATCGGAACCACCACACCCGCTTCAGCCCTGGATGTGAACGGCACGGTCACAGCCACTGCCTTTGCCGGCGACGGCTCGGGCCTGACCGGGATTGCCGGAGACAATCTCGGCAACCATACAGCCACGCAGAATATCCGGACCAATGGCAAGTGGATATCAGGTGATGGCGGAAATGAAGGTATATGGCTGGATAATAACGGAAAAGCAGGCCTGGGAAGGGTCAATCCTGCGGCCGATCTGCATATTTATTCCGCGGGATCATGGGGCAAACCACATCTTGCCATTCAGGACGCCGTGAATGATGTCAGCTACATCCTCCAGGCCAATGAGGGACTGGTGTTCAGAAACCAAAAGGCTCAGGGAACCCAAAATGCCTTCAGCTTCTGGAGGGCGGATGCCGGCCACCTGCTGGATATCCATTCAAACGGCAATGTAGGCATCGGAACCAGCTCACCTGCCAGCAGGCTTTCCAACGATGATGTCCTCAGCTCCGACGGAACCAAATCCACTTCCACATATGGCATCAACTGGAGGATAAACGACGGAGGTTATGCCCTGGGTATCGAAAACACAGCCACTGGTGGTTCCGGCCTTCTGGTGGATGCCGGGAATAATTCAGGTACAGGATCTACAGTTGCCCATTTTGTGTCCAATGATGTTTCGCTGATGTTCATCGGTGAAAACGGGAATATCGGAATAGGTACCGACACTCCGGGCTCTTACAGGCTTTATTGTAACGGTTCTGCCGCAAAACCCGGCGGGGGGTCCTGGTCAAACCCATCGGATATGAGGCTGAAAACCATCGGGGCGCAGTTTAACCGTGGTCTGAACGAAATCCTTCAGGTTACACCTGTCGCATATCACTACAAAACGGACAATGAGCTTAATCTGCCTTCCGACGTCGAATATATCGGGCTGATTGCCCAGGAGGTGCAGCAGGTGATCCCCGAAGCGGTAAATACCATGGAATCGGGCCACCTGGCTGTAAACAACGATCCGGTGATCTGGGCCATGCTCAATGCGATCAAGCAGCAGAATGAGCTGATCAACAAGCTGGCCGAAGAAAACAAGGACATCAGGGATCGGCTTAGATCACTTGAAAACAATCACTAATCTCCGTTTCACCAAACATTATGAAGTATGAAATCCTTAACATCAATATTGAGCATCTTCTGCCTGGTTGTGGTCGGCAGCGTTACACTGGCACAATCCCCGGAAGCGTTCCAATACCAGGCTGTGATCCGGGATGCGGCCGGGAATATCATTCCCGGGCTACCGGTCTATCTGAAAATATCCATACTGCAGGATAACCCGGCAGGTCCGTCGGTCTACTCCGAAACACACAATCCCACCACCAATCCATTCGGGCAGGTATCTTTGGAAATAGGCAACGGTTCAACGATATCCGGTGATTTCTCGGTCATCGACTGGGGCAATCATTCCTTCTATCTCAGGACCGAACTGGACCTGACCGGAGGTGGCAGTTACCAGCTCATGGGCACATCCCAGCTCCTGAGCGTCCCTTTTGCCCTTTACTCCAATACCACGGGTAATAACGACGACGGAGACTGGTCATTCAACGGCAATATGCTCTATTACAATGGGGGGCATGTCGGTATCGGGGACAACACTCCGGAGTTTGGACTCTCCCTGGATAACGACGGTGGCATCATGGCAGTGGGTCAGTACGGATCGGGTGCCCTTTTAAGCCAATCAGGCGCCGGGTCACGCATGTTCTGGTATCCGAGGAAATCTGCCTTCAGGGCCGGAGCGGTCACCAACGACTCCTGGGATGATCCCAACATCGGTGACTACAGTGTTGGTCTGGGGTATGACTGTCGCGCGGAAGCAACCCACTCCTATGCAATGGGAAGGGATGCACGTGCCGATGCGTTCCACAGCATGGTTCTGGGATACCACAGCTCAGCCTTCGGAAGCAACTCCATCGCCATCGGCAAGTGGGTCAGCACCAATGCCACCAACTCCATTACCATGGGCACCGGGGCAGACAACTCCAGCTTCCTGACCAATACCGTCGAAAACTCTCTTGCTGTCGGCTTCAACACCCAGACACCCACGCTTTTCGTGGGCGGACCGGCGCAGAGGGTAGGGATCGGAACAACTACACCACAATATGGTTTGCATCTTTTCGAAGCCGACTCAAATGCATTCATCACAGTCGAAAGTGCGGGAAACTTGCTTAACGGCAGTGCATATTTTATTGCCAAGGGGTATCCGGAATGCGGTATTGTAATGAGCAATAATGGCATTGAGAATGCAATGATTACGGATTTGGCAGGAAGGATGGCGTTCCGTATGGAAAATATCGTCCGGTTGAACATCACAAGTGATCAATTGATCATTCCAGACGGCAGCGATGTGACGACCACCGGAGGTGGATATCTTGTCCTGGGGGACCATTACAACAGAAACATCGGCATTGATGACAATGAGATCATGACCAGGCATAACGGCAATACCGCCACCCTGTACCTCAACAGGGACGGCGGGAATGTCGTGATCAACGAAAACGCCGGTAATGTGGGTATTGGCATCACCAACCCGGCCTCCAGGTTGAGCGTCAACGGCACAGTCACCGCCACGGCATTCTCGGGTGACGGATCGGGATTGACCGGGATCCTAGGCGATAATCTGGGTAATCATACGGCAGCCCAGAACCTGAAAATGAATGGTTTCTGGCTGTCGGGAGATGGCGGGAACGAAGGTTTATTTATCCAGGGAGACGGAAAAGTGGGTGCAGGCACCCCGACTCCGGAGGTTACTTTACATGTCGGCGCCGGCAGTGACGTCAGCCTCACCGGCGGGGGATATATCATTGCGGGAACCACAGACTTCAGGAACATCGTCATTGACGACAACGAGATCATGAGCAGGAACAATTCAGGAACATCCCCGCTATATATCAACAGGGATGGCGGCAACGTCGTGTTCAACGAATACGCGGGTAACGTAGGTGTCGGGGAAGGAAATCCGACTGAAAAACTGTGTGTGAAGGGAAATATCCAGCTCACCGGAAACATCATTTACAGCAACCCGAAGACAGGGTATGTGTCCGTTGCAGCTTCAGCGTTCAGACCCAACAACGGAAATTATGACTCGAAGAGGTATTCCAATGAAGGTTACGGCGTAAAACCGACATGTCCAGGAGGGGAATTGGATTTTACGGCGCCCGTTAACCTGCCTCACGGAGCAGTCGTCAAGAAAGTCACCTACTACTGGAGCGACGGAGACCAGCTGAATTCCACCCTGAAACTGTACCGGAATAACCACGACCTGACCAAATCAGAGATGGCAAGCGTCTCCTCCTCCGGCCAGGGCGGTAACGGCAGCAGCGCGGATGCAACGATCGGTTACGCCACGATCGATAATTCCACCTGCAGTTACTACCTGAGCCTTTATTCACCCTGCCAGGTGGTCTCTCTGGGCGTGGTCATTGAATATACCTATACTCAACCTTAATTCCCATCAAAAAAACTGAATCCATGATCAATAAATCATTCATAACGGGGAACATCAAAACCGCTTTCCTTTTTTGCGGTTGTCTGGTCATGGCATGGATGACCTCCATGACCTCTTCGTATTCACAAAGTATCTGCCCTGAAGTGACGGCATCTTCAGGGGATTATTATACCGGAACGGGGGTTACCCTGAGCTGGACCCTGGGTGAACCGGCCACGGAAACATACCAGGGTTCTGCGGTCACACTGACCCAGGGTTTCCAGCAACCTGAGTCATTCACGGGCTTCTCCACCGATCTGAGGGTGCTGCTTGAAGGCCCGTATAACGGCAATATGATGAACACATCACTGAACCCAATCTATCTGCCTCTTTTTCAACCCTTCAGCCAGCCACCCTGGAATTACTTCGGCAGTGAAAGTGTGTCTTCCATACCGAATACGGATGTGGTGGATTGGATTTTAGTGGAATTGCGTGATGCACCGGATGCGGCATCGGCAGTCAGTGCAACGGCCATTGCCGGAAAAGCCGGCTTTTTGCTCAAGGATGGCTCCATCACCGGCTTGGACGGCATCAGCCCGATGCAATTCAATGAAAACATCCTTTATAACCTGTTTGTGGTGATCATTCACAGAAACCACCTCGACATCATGTCTGCCAATTCACCGGTGGTTTCCGGAGGCATCTACACCTATGACTTTTCAACCGGATCAGGCCAGGTCTATGGTGGGTCTATCGGCTACAAGGAGATCGGGCCAGGTGTTTGGGGAATGGCAGGAGGCGATGGAAATTCCGACGGTCAGGTCAGCAATCTCGATAAAAACGATGTCTGGTCAGTACAGGCAGGAACATCGGGTTATCAATCCGCCGATTTTGACCTCGATGGCGAGGTGAACAACAACGATAAGATCGAAGTCTGGTCGCCAAATGGCGGTATGGGTGGACAGGTTCCCTGAGCCTTAACCTTCACCATTTATTCTCAATAATGAAACGGGTGGACCTTGGCATCAACACCTGTCCACCCGGTTTCTTCAGGGAATAAGCAGTATTTTCAATCCCCGGTTGTAATCTCTTCGGGAATATCCTGCAATCCGTCCTATCCCCCGGAATTGAAAAAGGGGGTATTACCATAATCCTTCAGACCGCGGAAGAAGGTCACACGGCCGGATGAAGCCATCTTTCCCGTGAGCGGGTATGAGGATACTGTGCGCCCAATGCCATGTGATCCGGAAAAAAAGAGGAGCTTCACTGTCTGGATCGTAAAGCTCCTCTTCAATAATCAGGTAAAAAATCCCAGGTTTATTTCCTCATTCGATAAATTTTTTTCCCGGCATATGCTGCGCCAAGCACAATCAGCATTGCAACGCCCCCGTCAAGGGGGGCTCCCCCACCGACCGGCAGGTCTCCGGATCCCGGTCCCCCACCCGGATTGGGAGGTTCATCTGCCCGCAAACTTGTAGAAAATGTGAATAAAAAAAGGAATGTAATTATTACTGATAGTGTGCGAATAACCTTTTTCATACCTGATCGCTTTAACCGGTTAATGAAGATTTTATTACTAAAAACCTCTTTACCAATATTTTAACTAGTCAAAATCCTTCTAACGAATGAACACTTTGTGCGGGCAAATGTAATGACTATTTCTGATTATTACAACATAGTTGCCACTTTTTTCCCTAACGGGCAATTTATTTAGTGTACCGGTGGTGATAAATCCCGAGGCAACAGGGTGACCCAGCATATCATATACAATGGCTTCCGGCCGGCTGTTGTCTTCACCCGGAATCCATATATAAACATTCTTCTCCCATGCATAAACCAGTGCTTCCGGACCGGCGTCAGGCGGAAGGGGATCATCAATAAACATATCAATGAAGTGGACCAGAAAACGTTCCGGTTCATCCTGGGGTCTGGCCTGGAAAAAAAACGGTGAATTGAGCTTCAGCTCGGTGAGATTGGCCAGGGGCTGTAAAAGATCTTCCAGGAACACCCTGTATCCGACGGACATGTTGACCTGTCCGGTCATTGTGAGCCTGTATTGCTTTTCAGCCCCCACCTTCAGGCCCACCAGCACGGTACGGCGGTGATGCACCCGGCACATGATATTCACGGAGAGATCATATCCGGGTATGATCGAATAGAGCTGGGGTGCATCATATATTCCGAAAATTTTATACGCATCATAATCGCTGTCGAAAGAATCAGTGGCCTGTGGGTGGAATCCCATGATGGTCACATCGGAGTATCCGTTTCCCTCGACTTTGAAAGTCAGAAGATTGTTGAGATCCTCCCTGGATTCACCATGCTTGTAAAACGACTGCGGGCTGTGGATCCTCTCACTGTTTGGAATGGTGATGGAGGGTCCCGAGGCGTTGGCCTTGATCCAGAATCCCTGTGTGGAAGGTATATCGCCGTTTCCTTTCGTGCCATATCCTCCCAGGTTGCAGTTCCAGGTCAGGTACTGCGATCCGTCATATACATACATCGTGGCATCCACCTTGCTCCGGGTCCATGATGTATTCCACTCCAGTCCGGAGGGATAGGGATTACCGATCAGATTCCAGCCGTCACCCATACCCGCTCCGGGATTGTATGTGATGGCCGGGGAGATATCTCCGGTGTTGAGCGTGCCTTTAAACCGGACCGTGGCATTTCCCGTCATCCCCGATGCCGACCATGCAGCATAACCTTTACCGGCTGTCAAAGGTATATTGGTGGCGACAATATAATTCCATGTGCTGTCCGGTTCCTTGAAGTATTTCAGGTAAATTCCGCTATATACCCCGGACAGTGCATTTGAAAGCGGAGAAGAAACCAGATGCCAGCGGTCCTGCGTCAGGTATTGCTCCACACAGGCCAGGTTTCCCGTGACCGTTCCCCTTGTGATCAGGGAGGCCATCCCTCCGGAGGATGCGGGAAGCAACAGGCTGTCAGCCAGAATCAGGTGCCCGTTGACGGTGAGATAGGAATCATCCTTCAGGGTGAGATGGTATTGGCCGGACCCTGTGAAATCCACCCTCATGTTGTCCAGTTCCAGCCGTCCTGGCCACGTGTTGTCGATGACCATGTCCCCGCCTCCCTGAAAACTAAGATAGCTTCCGGTACTACCACGGATGAAGGCACCGTTGTTCTTCAAACCCTGGGCATACGACACACATCCCACAATAATCATTACGAAAGTCAATGTCGTTCGTAGGTTTCTTGCATTCATATCTGAAAAGATTTACTACCGGAATCATACCGGTATAATCTTTCAAATTTAGTCATTTTCTCGAAGGAATGCAAATTTTCAGCCATTTTTATCCGCTGGTAAACAGAAGGGTTCAGAATGACACCGGGCATTCCGGTGCCGCCCTTACCAATGTCTTTCAGAATTTATAGGCCAATCCCACACCGATGGTGTGCTTGAACTGGGTCCTCGGACCTGTCTTGCCGTCCTTGTCCGTGACCCAGGTATTGTGGTCGTAAACGATCTGCCCCGTCATATTGGCAGAAAGATAATCATTGATCTTGAAATTCAGGATATTATCCCAGTTGATGTCGATATTCTGCGGATTATCGAGGTAGTCGGAGAACAGTTCCAGCTTCGACTGAAGGGATACATTCGTCCAGATATCTTTTCTGAACATCAACCTGACAGCGCTACCGAACTCAAACCGGCTGGTTTCTCCTTCTTTCAGCAGATTCCCCTGGTCATCATATTGAATCGGCTCCACACCAAAAGCGCCCATATCCGCCAGTTCCTGATCTCTGACAATGATCAGCCGGGCCGTGGCAGGAGAGTAATATATGGAGAAATAATCAACCGGGATATATTCCATACCGATCCCAAGGGAAAGGTATCCGGGGGAGAGGAGATCGGAAATCCTGATCTCAGCAGTATCTTCCGGGTAATTATATCCATCTGTAAACTGGGTTTTGAAGTTGAAGAGCGCCGCGTAAAACCATTTTTCCGACGCTTTCAATCCATATTTCGAGGTCAGATCTATCTTGTCCTCACTTTTCCTGAAATCCCTTTTGCCTGTCTTAACCTGTCCAAAGGCAAGCGCAAGATTGTTGTCCCACCTGGACTTACCCTTTTCGTACAGGGCAAACAGGTTAAAATATGAATTCCAGGCCACCGAGTTCTCGCCTCCGGGTGCCCAGTTCTCATAACCTGTTTCAGACAGCATCAGTGAAAAATCCCCGCCAGCCTTCCAGGCGGTGTCCTGCTGTGCCTGGACCCCAGGAATGGTCAGCAATATGACAGCCGGCAGCAAGATAACAAACCTTTTCATAGCTGTAAAAAAATTTGGTTAAAGATCGGTTTCTCGAATCCTTCCGGAAGGACAATGCGAACCGGAACAGAGGGTAAAAATAGATATTTCTCCGTAACTTCACAGGGTAACAATGACGCTCAGGGTTCCCGCCATTCCCCGGCCCTGTAATTCCGGAATGGACAGGAGGAAATAACTTTGCAGTATGGTCAGACGGTTCATGGATTTCGTTTCTGAGAAAAAGTTGTTCACTTCTGAGGATACCATCCTGGTTTCCGTCAGCGGGGGTATTGACTCTGTGGTGATGGCCCACCTGTTCAGCCAATCAGGCTTCCGGTTTGGCATAATCCATTGTAATTTCCGGCTTCGGGGCCGTGAATCTGATGGGGATGAATCGTTCGTGAAGGAATTGGCAGGGCGATTCGGAGTACCCTTGTTCTGCCGTTCCTTCGAGACGCACCACTTTGCAAAGCAAGAGGGTATCTCTGTGCAGATGGCCGCCCGGAAGATCAGGTATACCTGGTTTGAAAAAGTAATGAGGGAACAGGGCTTCTCATGCCTGGCAACGGGGCACCACCTGGACGACCAGGCCGAGACCTTCCTGATCAACCTGTTCCGCGGCACCGGTATCGCAGGATTGCACGGCATCCTTCCCAAGATGGATTGGATCGTCAGGCCGCTCCTCTTCGCGGATCGCGGTGACATTCAGGAATATGCCCGCCAAAACGACATCCGATACCGTGAAGACAGCTCAAACATCCATCTGGACTACCAGAGAAACCGGATCAGGCATCTGCTCCTTCCGGTTTTGAACGAGATCAGACCCGGCTTCTCCCACGTCACGGCAGCCAATGTGCACCGCATCCGGGAAGCAGAGTCCCTTCTTCTCAGGGAGCTGGAAAGGATGAAATCCCTCTTCGTACATGAAAGTGAAGGTGTTCTGAAAGTTTCGATGGTAAGCCTTTACGGACTGGCCGGTGCTGAGACATTCCTGCATCACATTCTCAACCCGCTGGGCTTCGGGGACCCAACCATCAGGAGCATGCTCGCCGGACCCGGATTGAAAACCGGGAAACAGTTCCGTTCTGCCACCCACAGGGCCATCATCGACCGTCAGGTACTGATCGTCCATCCTTTGAAAGATCACGAACCGGATGATGAAGAATATACCTTCGAATCCACAGCTCCGCTCTTCACCGGTCCGGTCAGCCTTATCGCCGACCGGATCAGCAATCATCGTGATTTCATTTTTCCTGATGATCCCGATATAGCCTTCCTGGATTTCGATAAGCTGGAACCCGTGCTCACCATAAGACGGTGGAAGGATGGAGACCATTTCATCCCCCTGGGTATGAAAGGCAAAAAAAAACTAAGCGATTTTTTCATCGATGAAAAATTCTCACTTTTGATGAAAAGGAACACATGGCTGCTCCTGTCGGGTACTGAAATCGTCTGGATCATCGGGCACCGGATCGACCACCGGTACAGGGTTACCCACCGATCAAAGACCATCCTCAGGCTTACCTTCCTTCCTGAAACAGAATTTCGGACAGGCGGCTGAAAAACAAGAAAGAGATATTTAGTAATTTGATTATTTCGTTTTAATACGGTTTCATTACTTTTGCGCCCGGTACGCTCCGGTCATTTGATACCTGTAAGCATAAATGCCTGGCATAATGATGAAAAGAGTCTTTCTCTGTTTTGCATCCCTCTGGATCGCCATTGCGGGCTATACCCAAATCCTGGAACCGGTCAAATGGTCCTTCAGCTTGGAAAATTATGATAATCGTGAAGCAAAACTGATCTTCAAAGCAACCATCGAAAAAGGCTGGCATCTCTACAGCCAGAATATTCCCGATGGGGGCCCCATAAGGACTTCCTTCACCTTTGAAGAGAATGACGGATTCACCCGGATCGATACTGTAATGGAACCCGTGCCTGAAGAGGAGATGGATCCGAACTTCGGTATGGTGCTCAGGTATTTCTCAAACGAAGCAGTTTTCCGGCAAAAGATCAGGCTGAACACACAGGAACCTTTGACCATCAAGGGATTCCTGGAATACATGTGCTGTGATGACACCAAATGCCTGCCACCAACGGAGGTGGATTTCGCCTTCAATGTCAATGGGGAGATGTCGGCGGCAGCAGTTGATTCGACCATCAGTGAAGAAGTCTCTCCTGTGTTACCGGTTGTCGAAGTTCAGGAACTGAACCTGCCGGGACAGGACACAGCAGAATCAGTATCTGTTGAGACAATGGATGCCCGGAACCTCTCAGGCGACACCGGTGTCCACAAGGGTCTCTGGCTTTTCTTCTTCATTTCCATTGTAGCCGGGTTTGCTGCCATCCTTACCCCATGCGTTTTCCCCATGATCCCGATGACCGTAACCTTCTTCATGCACAGCAACGAAAACAAAACACGCGCCCGGATCCAGGCCGTGATCTACGGAATCTCCATCATCGCCATCTATACACTCATCGGCAGCGTGCTGGCAGTGATCGCAGGACCGGATATCGCCAATTTCCTCAGCACACACTGGTTGCCCAACATCCTTTTTTTCCTGATATTCATCGTCTTTGCAGCCTCTTTCCTGGGGATGTTCGAGATCACCCTCCCCAGCTGGCTGATCACCAAATCGGATAAGAAAGCCGATACGGGCGGATATATCGGATCGGTCTTTATGGCTGTCACCCTGGTGCTGGTCTCATTCTCCTGCACGGGCCCCATCGTTGGAGCCATCCTGGTGGAGTCGGCAGGGGGACAGGTGACCAAACCCATCGTCGGAATGTTCGGATTCTCCCTGGCCTTTGCACTTCCCTTCACCCTGTTCGCCTTTTTCCCTTCCTGGCTGAGCTCCCTGCCCAAATCCGGAGGATGGCTCAATTCGGTCAAAGTAGTGCTGGGATTCATCGAACTCGCCCTGGGACTTAAGTTCCTGAGTATTGCAGACCAGACTTACCACTGGGGAATACTCGACAGGGAGGTCTACCTCGCATTCTGGATCGTCATCTTCACTTTGATGGGCTTGTACCTGCTGGGCAAGCTGAGATTCGCGCACGACAGCGAACTGAAGCACCTGGGTGTGCCCCGCACCATCCTGGCCATTATCACCTTTTCATTCGTGGTATACCTGATCCCGGGCATGTTCGGCGCACCCCTCAAAGCCCTTTCAGGTTACCTGCCTCCGCAGCAAACCCACGACTTCGACCTGCATGCCATTATACGGGAAGAAGCTATGACATCACCCGGTGGCTTTGGTAGTATCAGCCCCGGAATCCAAAGCATCTGCGAGAAACCCAAATACAGGGACTTCCTCCATCTTCCCCACGGCCTCGAAGGCTATTTTGACTATGATCAGGGACTGGCCTGCGCCCGGAAGCTCAGCAAACCCATATTCATCGATTTCACCGGACACGGTTGCGTCAATTGCCGTGAAATGGAAGCCACCGTCTGGTCGCACCCCAAAGTGCTGCAACGGCTCCGGGACGAATTCGTGATTCTCGCCCTCTATGTCGATGACAAAACCAAACTCCAGGAATCGGAATGGACCGTATCCGAACATGACGGCAAAACCAAGAAATCCATTGGAAAAAAATTCGCCGACCTTCAGATTACACGCTTCGGGGTCAATGCACAACCTTACTATGTATTGCTTGACCACGACGAAACCATGCTGACTGCTCCAAGAGCCTACGACCTGGATGTGGAGGAGTTTGTTGATTTCCTCGACCGTGGCATCGCTGAGTTTAACAAACGCCACGGGAATTAACGGTTATTTATACTGATGCAGTTTAAATTTGCAAACCTGATTTCCGTCAGTATAACAGGAATTCTTGCGAAACACCCCAGGAAAGGTTGACATACAAGGTCCATAACGGTACCGGTCCGGGCGCATCCTATATCCTTTCACCCATATCCCACGAATCCAGCGGTTACAGAAAACTGGCCCAAATGGGCAACACCTGCCTGATGAATTCATTTTCAATTCATGGGCTGCAGCCCGGAACCTACTATTGGAGCGTGCAGACCATTGACAATGCCTTTGCCGGCTCCTCCTTCCCGTCCGAGCAATCCTTCACCATCGGGTTGACATCCACCGCAGGGAATGACCTGTCCCACAAACACTTCACGCTATGCCCCAATCCGGCCGGACAGGGAACCTGCATCTCATGGAAAGATCCGTTTAACGGCGAGCGTGGCATCTATCGCCTCATGGACACTGATGGCAAACTGGTACTCGAGGGCAACATGGAGCCGGGGCAGGATGAATGGCTCGATACCGGCAGACTGCCCGCCGGATTGTACATACTTGAATTCCGCTATGTATCCGCTATACACAGGGAGAAACTGGTGATCAGATAACTTTCCCGGGATTGTTTCTTTTCACCCCCATTCCCCGGCATGATCCTTTGATTAATTTTGCGCCGCATTTTGTTGAAGTAACAGCGGAATGTCCTGCAACAAGTCAAGTGATATTTTGTTATCTTGATAAAGGAATGATTAGATAACACAACCCGACTGAAACATGAAAAGAATCAGGTTAGGACTGAAGGGATTTGGTGAGATACCCAGGCATATTTACAGGATGTGCCTGAATGATGAAAGGATTGAAGTGGCCGTCATCTCGGAGTTGGGCAGACCTGAGATCCTGAGTTACCTGGTAGGAGCCGAGACCAAGGGTGCTGTAAAAGTGAAGATGGAGGGCAACTTCCTGGTATCGGCAAACGGAAGGGCCAGGATCGTCAGCGGAGGCGAACCGGGTCAGGTTCCGTGGGATGTCTTCGACCTTGACATGGTCGTTGACGGCACCTGGACGTTCCGCTCCAGGGCCGATATGGAAAAGCACCTCAGAGCAGGCGCCAGGCGTGTCATGCTTACCACGGTTCCGACCGACATGATCGACCGGGTGGTGGTGAAGGGGGTCAATGACCATACCATCAAAAACTCAGACCGGCTCATCTCGGCCGGTTCAGCAACCACCAATGCCGGAGCACTCATGTTGAAGGTGCTGGACGAGAATTTCGGGGTGGACTACGCCATGCTGACCTCCGTGCACTCCTACACATCAGATCAACCGCTCCGGGACAAGGCCGGAAAGGACTACCGAAGAAGCCGCTCCGCTGCGGAAAACATCATCCCCGTGGATACCATCGCTCACCAGTGGATCAGCCATATCATGCCCGAGTTCAGGGACCGGATCGAGGCAACAACTATTCATGTGCCGGTACCCAATGGATCGGTACTGGATATGACTACTTTCCTGAAGGAAAAAGGTGTCACGAAGGATGCCGTGAATGAAGCGGTCAGACGATTCTCCCTGGAAAGACCGGATATCATTCAGGCAGTCGATGACCCCATCGTCTCTTCCGATGTGATCAACAATCCACACAGCGTCGTTTTCGATACCAAAGCCACCATGTGCTCTTCAGGAAAGATGGCCAAAACACTCACCTGGTATCACAGCGCATTCGCCATGGCGGCACGTATCAAGGAATTAATCATAGCTTATCATGAAACGGAGAAGAAAGGAGGTGCACAATGAGAGTTGCCATTAACGGATTCGGAAGGATCGGAAGGTCGGTCTTCCGTATTTTGAATCAGAGGAAAGATATTGATGTGGTCGCCATCAATGACCTGTATGACAATGCCGTACTTGCCTACCTGCTGAAATATGATACGGTCATGAAAGGATTTGGACAGGATATTGTCCTCGAAGGCGACAATCTCGTCACCCCCAACGAGACCGTAAAGATGCTGAGCATCAAGGATCCCAATGAGCTTCCCTGGAAAGAACTGGAGGTGGATATCGTCATCGAGTCGACCGGGGTGTTCCGGACCCGTGAAAAACTGATGCCGCATATCGATGCCGGCGCCAAAAGGGTTATTCTGACCGTCCCGGCAAAGGATGACATCGATTTCACCATCGTCCTCGGTGTCAACGACGAAGGTCTCAGGAAGGAGCACAGGATCATTTCCAATGCCAGCTGTACGACCAACTGTCTCGCTCCGATCGTCAAGATCCTGCATGACAATTTCGGTCTGGTAGAGGGAATGATGACCACTACACATGCCTACACCAATGACCAGCGGCTTGCGGACGTTCCGCACAAGGACTGGAGAAGGGGCAGGGCGGCTGCAGAAAACATCATACCCACCACCACCGGTGCCGCCAAAGCGGTGGGTCAGGTCATACCGGAACTGAAAGGTAAACTTGACGGCATGGCATCCCGCGTGCCGGTACCGGACGGATCGATAGTAGACCTTACGGTTGAAGTGGAGAAAGAGGTTACAGTTGAGGACGTCCATGCGGCCATCAGACTGGCTGCAAATTCACCCTCTATGAAAAATATCCTCCTATACTCCGAAGAAAAACTGGTCTCCTCGGATATCGTAGGAAAATCCTATTCATCCATCTACGATGCAGAGTTCACGAGGGTGCTCGGAAAACGGTTCATCCGGACCCTGAGCTGGTATGACAATGAATGGGGCTATTCCAACCGTGTTGTGGACCTCGTGGGAAAGATCATGGCATTCGGGGACTGATATGGATCACTGAAACCGGTCAGACCTTCTCACTCTATCTCAGCAAGGTCACAGACCCTTTCAGGGTACGCTTGACCGTACCCGTAAGGGTCTTTTCGTAGACATCACATACGTAGAAGTAAACGCCTTCGCTGCAAAAGCCGTTGCCCGCCGATTCACGTCCATCCCAGCGGATAAAGGGATCGTCGGTTTCAAAAACCACTGAGCCCCAGCGGTTGAAAATGGTGATCTGAACGCGTTCGATTGAATTCAAAGGGAATGGAGGGTCAAGGAACTGCCCCTCCCTGGGAGGAAAGGGCATGAAGAGATCATTGCGGAAATCGTTGTTCGGTGTAAAGACATTGGGCAGCCGGTATCTTCCGCATTCATCAATATCGATACAGACCATTCCGGAAGGTTCACTCTCGTTGCGCAGTGAATCAAGAGCCGTCACATAATAACATCCTACCACACCGGGGGGATTCATTGTATGGATATAATCCAGGAACTCCGTGGAATCAACCAGCTGGGACGGTTCATCCGGTCCAGGCTGATAATAGATGTAATAGATAAGTTCCTCTTCAGCGCAGGTATCCGGATAATTCCAGGCAAGCGTGTTGGCCAGCAGTTCGCAGTCGGTGATAACCGTCATGTCAGGAGGACAGGGCGGCACATTGTCCACCGGCCTGCCACAGGCCTTCTGTGAATAATTGAGTATGGGACTGATCAGTCCCGGAGTGGAGTAGGATCCCACAGACCGGATGATATAACAGTATTCCTGGCCGTTGATCAGACCCGTGTCACTATACTGAGGAACCGTACTGACACCGATCAGCACCGTGTCGCTGCTTCCGGGGTCCTGCCGGTAGATCTCCCACTGTCCATTGATCCAGGGCACCTGATTGGTCCATGACAGCTGCAGCTCACGGTCGGTTTCATATATGGAGAGAAATACCGATCCTGCCTTTTGTGTCGACCCGATCATGAACACATTGCCTTCCTGATTATTGAAAAAATCGATATGATAACGGTAAGCCTCATTCAGGGTGTTGATCTGTGTATCATTGAAAAGGGTGTCATCCAGGCTGGAATAGACCTGCACCTGTTCCGCCATACCGTCTGATACCCGTGTCCTGAAAAGACGGTACTGGAAAGGTCCGGGGGTCTGGTTGAAATCCAGCTCGGTAGGTTTCGACCACGCCACATAAACCGATCCGTCGCCCTCACCTGTGCCGGTAATGCTTACATTGGTGATGACCGGCACGTCCTTTTTGAGCGATGCGCACACCTCTATCGATGACACGCCTTCCGCATCATTCGCGAACAAAGCCGTGATCCGGTAACAATAGGTAATCCCATGAACCAGTCCGGCACCGTTGTTATTATCAATGAAAATTGTGTCCGCAGCGTCCCCGGTAGTGTGCAGGAGCGAAAATCCCGTGTAATCCGGGACACCTGTTTCACAATAACCCGGATTCCATCCTGACATACCGATCCGCCGGTAAATCTTATATCCGGCTGCATTGGTGCACACCGACTTCATCCATTTCAGGTGCACACTGTTACCCAACGGTACCGCTTCGGGATTCTCCGGGGGAGGGCCTTCCACCGTGATATTAACGGTTTTGTAGGTCACAAGGTTAAGCGTATCATTGTCATCCGTCGCCTTAAAGTAAGTAGGGTAAGGATTCCTCTGGATATGCTGGCAAATGGTATTCCATTGGAACATAGCCGTATCTTTCGACGGATTAAGCTCAAGAGTGGCCGGGGAAACCGTCACCTGAAACGGGCCTCCTGTCGCCGATATGGTGATATTGTCGTTATCGGGATCGGTTGCCGTACACATGAAGGAAAGGGTGTCGCCGGCTATGACACATGTATCGTCAATGGCCTCAATCACTGGAGGATGATTGCCACAGGCAATGATCTTGATCTGAAGGTCGCGCGTCACATACCCGATACGCTGACCCTTCCGCCACTCTTCGATATGAAAAGCCACATTGTATTCCCCCTGCAACTCAGGCTCATCCCAGATCAGATCCCCACTGTAAGCATCAATGGTAAAAATATTGCTGGCCTGCGGAAAGGTGTATCCGGGTATGGGCAATCCCCCCGCACCCTTGCAGATCACCAACTTGTACGACAGGCTGTCCCCGTCCGGATCATACGCCCCGGCATTATGGATATATAAACGGTTGACACATCCGTAATCCAGGGGCGGATTCAGAAGGACCACCGAGTTGTTGTATCCCAGAAAAGGATTGATCACCAGCTCGGTCTCAACGTAAAAGGGGATGTTGACTGAGTTCGGGATATTCACAACGCCGTAATTCCTGTTGGGATCCTCCAGGGATATGATATAGGTGGCCGGTCCGCCGTAAGTGTGCTGACCCGAATAGACATTCTTCCTGATAACGGGGGTCAGATCGATATAGTAATCCCTTGGCAGAATATCCGAAGTGCCGTCGCCCCATTTGATCTCCAGCTCGGGCCGGTCTGCAGGGCTGGGCGAATAGGTAAATGTGACGATCGTCACTTCGTAGGTCAGGCCTGAAATGTGCCGGTACGTGACCTCCCCCGCCCTTTCATGTGTGGCATAAAGCCATGGCATCAGAAAAAAAAAGGTTAGAACAAAAAGTAAGCGCCTCATCACGGGTTTCATAATATGTCGCCGGAATTCTCCATTCAAAGGTATAAAATCCATACGTAACTATCAACGTAATCAGATAGTATTTATTGAAATGCTGCCGGCAGTAATTTTTTTTCAGAAAACCTTTGAAATAATTTAAATTTGTCTATTTTCGTAAACCTTTTGATCTGAACAAAACAGGGGAGGCCAGACCATATTATTGTTAACAAGCCCAGACATTCCTTGCATTTCTATACTGACGGAAACCAGGTTTGCAAATTTAAACTGTCTGATTTCGTCAGTTTTAAAATTCAGACATTTATCGTCTGAAATATGTTGATCTGTAAGATTTTGCTTCGCCTGCCTGTCATGCCTTCGACCTGCCTTCCTCCAGGAAGGCAGATAAATCGTTGGACAGGCAGAC
>JAFGHD010000012.1 GCA_016939365.1 Bacteroidales bacterium
TCAGGATTGTTCACAACAAAAAACGACATAACATGAAAAAAGTAATGAAGAAACTGATGGTGGCAGGTCTGATCCTCGCGCTGCCCGTCATCACCCTGGCCCAGACACCTCCCCACCCGAACGGCGGCAACGCCCCCGGTGGCGGCAACATTCCGGTCGGCGGCGGCGCTCCCATCGACGGGGGGATCGTCATGCTCATGATCATGGGTGCCGCTTACGGCTCCCGCAAAATCTACCAGCTGAAAAAGTAAGTTTTTTTCAACTTTAATATTTATAAAGGCTACCCCCCGCAACAAGGGGTAGCCTTTATTGTTTAAGAGAGAAACCAGTACAAAATTTCAGTATCCGCTTTCCGGGCTTCCCTGAGAGATTTTGCCGGCTGTTTTTTTATGAATATTCGCGTTACTCCTTGTAAAATAATAACTTAACTGTGATTTTCCAGATTGTAAACAGTCTCAAGGTCATGCCGGATTACAGAAAAAAAAACCGGTTGATCCTGCAAATCTCTCACCCATATCGTGTTTTCAGGATATTTCCTATTTTTGATTGCATTTCACAATATGACATAAAGGCTCAGTTGTGTTCATCGTCAGGTTGATCCGCTTCTACCTCGAAGGATTCCGAAACCTGTCCCCACTGGGAAGAAGGCTGTGGCTGATCATACTGCTCAAGATCCTGATCCTCTTCGGAGTTTTCCGGATATTTTTTTTCAGGGATTTTCTGGGTTCGGGGTTCGATACCGATCCAGAACGGAGCGATTATGTGATCGAACGGTTGACAGATGGGCCATGAACAGATAATAACACCATATCATGGAGCACTTTGATTTTGCGTTGGTCGACTGGTCACGGGCACAATTCGCCCTTACGGCGATGTTTCACTGGATTTTCGTTCCCCTTACCCTGGGGATCACTTTTATCATCGCCATTATGGAGACCATCTATGTCAGGACAGGAGATCCGGAATGGAAGAGGATCACGCAGTTCTGGATGAAGTTGTTCGGTATCAATTTCGCTGTAGGAGTCGCCACAGGGATCATCCTGGAATTCGAGTTTGGCACCAACTGGTCGAATTATTCATGGTTTGTGGGTGATATTTTCGGGGCGCCTCTGGCAGTGGAAGGCATCATGGCCTTTTTTCTGGAGTCGACCTTTATCGCTGTAATGTTTTTCGGCTGGAACAAGGTAAGCAAACGATTTCACCTGACGGCTACGTGGCTGACAGCCATTGGGGCTAATTTATCCGCTTTGTGGATACTGGTGGCCAACGGGTGGATGCAGAATCCGGTGGGGATGCGCTTCAATCCAGACACCGCCCGGAATGAGATGGTGGATTTCTGGGCAGTGCTTTTTTCCCCGACAGCCATCAACAAATTTTTGCACACGGTCTCATCGGGATATCTTCTTGCAGCCATTTTCGTCATCGGTATCAGTTCCTGGTTCCTGCTGAAAAGGAGGGAGATGTTGTTTGCCAAGCGCAGTATCATTGTGGCATCGGTTTTCGGGCTGGTGATGACACTCTTTACCATTGTCACAGGCGATGAATCGGCGCGCGAGATCGCCCGGACCCAGCCTATGAAATTCGCATCCATGGAGGGCATGTATATCGGCAGCGACAATGCCCCCCTGGTGGCCGTCGGCATCCTGCAGGATTCGGATATCCCGCATCAGCCCAGCATGAAAGATTTCGTCTTCAGCATTGAAATCCCGAATATGCTGTCATATATGGCCTACCTCAAACCGGGCATTTTTATCCCGGGGATTCGCGACCTGGTTCATGGCAACGAAGAGGAAGGAATTCTATCCTATTTCGAAAAGATCAAACGGGGAAGGGTGGCCATCCAGACACTCAGGGAGTATAAAGATGCCCAAAACTCCGGTGACGAAACCCTGGCGGCATCGCTGGCGCTGAAATTCCAGGACCCGGTCTTCCTCGAAGAATATTTCAGATATTTCGGATATGGGTATTATTATGATGAAGATCAGGACGTTCTGGCAAGGAATGCCCATATGCTCATTCCACACGTCCCTGTATCCTTTTACAGCTTTCACCTGATGGTCATTCTGGGCGGCCATTTCCTGGCACTGATCATCGTATTCATGATCCTCGCCATTAAAAACCGGCTGGAAGGAAAGAAATGGCTGTTTTGGACCGCCATACTTTCCATCCCGCTGGCTTATCTTGCTTCCCAGGCCGGATGGATACTGGCGGAAATGGGAAGGCAACCCTGGGTGATCCAGGATGTGATGCCGACCCTGGCTGCCGTTACCAGGATTGAGACCTCATCCGTCCAGCTTACATTCTGGCTCTTTGCCGTAACGTTCACCGTGCTCCTGGTCGCCGAGATCAGGATCATGGCCACTCAGATCAAAAAGGGACCCAAAGAAGGAGGAAACAAAGATGTTTGAGCAACTATCACATACCGCACTCCAGCACTACTGGTGGATCATCATTTCCCTGCTGGCCGGAATCCTGGTCTTCCTGATGTTCGTGCAGGGTGGCCAGACACTGATCTACGCCCTGGGCAGGAATGAAACCCATCGCAGGATGATCGTCAACTCCCTGGGCAGAAAATGGGAATTCACCTTCACCACCCTGGTAACCTTCGGCGGTGCTTTCTTCGCATCATTCCCGCTTTTCTATTCCACCAGCTTCGGCGGAGCCTACTGGGTCTGGATGGCCATCCTGTTCGCTTTCGTGATCCAGGCGGTGTCCTATGAGTTCAGATCAAAACGGGGTAATTTCCTCGGTAAAAAAACCTATGAGACATTTCTCTGGATCAACGGAGCATTGGGAACAATCCTTTTGGGCACGGCAGTCGGCACGTTCTTCACAGGATCCCAATTCTATGTGAGCGATCTGAACTTCTCGGAATGGATGGGCCCCGCCCATGGTCTGGAAGCCGTGCTGAATCCCCACAATGTGCTTCTGGGGCTGGCCGTTTTTTTCCTGGCCCGCACCTTAGGAACACTCTACCTTCAAAACAATATTGAGGATGAACCCTTACAGGACCGGATCGCCCAAAAGTTGCCTTTTCAGGCTATACCTTTCCTTTTGTTTTTCCTGGCCTGGTTGATCTGGCTGATGCTGATCAGAGGTTTCGCCTTTGACCCGGCCACAGGTGAAGTATTCCGGGAACCTTTCAAATACTTCCACAACCTGATCCAGATGCCTGTGAATACCCTGATCCTGCTGGCCGGTATAGCAGGCGTTCTGGCAGGAATTTACCTTGGTATTTTCAAACGCAGCCGGAAAGGCATCTGGTTCTCAGGCGCCGGCACCATACTTACCGTCTTTGCCCTTTTCATTCTGGCAGGATTCAATCATACTGCCTTTTACCCCTCCACATATGACCTGCAAAGTTCACTGACGATCAGAAATGCTTCGTCAAGCCACTATACCCTCACTGCCATGAGCTATGTTTCACTGCTGGTACCCTTCGTGCTCGCATACATCTGGTACGCATGGCGCTCAATCAACAAAAAGAGGATCAATGCCTCGGAAATGGAACAGGAATTTCACAGTTACTGACAAATCCGGACACATATGCTGACACAGATCATCTGGTTTTTCATCCTGCCGGTGCTTATATATTTTACCTACCGGCTGGTGCTGATCGCCCTGAAGAAGTTTGAAAGGCACTACTCCGGGAATCCGCAGGACACACGGGGCGACACTGCGCCTTAGCCATATCAGGCATCCAACGAAAGCCAAAAGCCATGAATCCGGCTAAAACCAAGGCACTGAGCAATGCAGACCATGTATTCCGGTTTAAAGTCTGTATTGCCCATCCCTTCAGGCAACCGGACATATACGTTGTGTGTCTTCTCATAAAGTGAGTTGAATCGACAAATTATTACACAGTCTTAAATACCCAATCAGGAATGAAAAGAATTACCGGACTCGCCATTTTCATGGCACTAGCCTGGTCGCTGACGGGACAGCAGGTTACCGGCATCATGCAGCAGCCGGATACCGCTGATTACCCTTACTGGATCGGGATGATGCAGGATCATGATGTCAATTTCTTTGCTGTTCAGAAGGCATTCAATGCCTACTGGAAGGATCGTGAGATCACAAGGGGTTCCGGGTGGAAGCCTTTCAAAAGATGGGAATGGTGGATGGAGAGCCGTGTCACTCCGGAAGGTAAACGACCTTCACCGGACCAAACCTGGAATGAATATTTCCGATATCTCCGGTCGCATCCGGGTGCCCGGGACAGTCAGGGGGACTGGGAGAACCTGGGACCCTTCCACATCCCTTTTGGAAAAGGGTACAAAGGTCTGGGAAGGATAAATGCCGTGGCATTTCACCCCACGGATCCCGATGTGGTTTTTATCGGGGCACCGGCCGGAGGGCTGTGGCGGACAAATGACGGCGGTTCCAACTGGGAAAGCTTCACGGACGACCTGCCCACCCTGGGGGTTTCTTCCATCATCGTAGACTACTCCAACCCGGATGTCATTTATATGGGCACGGGCGACCGGGATGCCGGTGACGCCAGCGGCCTCGGCGTGATGAAAAGCACCGACGGAGGAGTGTCCTGGGTCCCTGCCGGCAATGGCATGGGCAATGTCACGGTGGGAAAAATGATCCAGCATCCCTCCCAGTCCCAGAGGATATATGCCGCCACTACCGGCGGGATATTTCTCACCACTGACGGCGGACAGCAATGGATTTCGAAGAAACCTGGCGGGTTCAAGGAGATCGTTTTCAAACCCGGCCAGCCTTCCGTCATCTATGCCGCTGCCGGCGCCAACTTCTTCAGATCAACGGATGCCGGGGAGACCTGGGAGCAGATCACATCAGGACTCGTTTCCGGTAGCCGTGGAGTGATCGCTGTAACACCCTCAGCACCGGAATATGTCTATTTCCTGATCACCAACAATGATTCCTTTAAGGGGCTTTACCGTTCCACCGACGGCGGCAGCACCTTTACGGAACGATCCACCACTCCCAATATCATGAGCTGGGGTTGCGAAGGCGGTGATGGCGGACAGGCGTGGTATGATCTGGATATGGCGGCCGACCCGCTGAACAAGGAAGTGATCTACGCCGGAGGAGTCAACTGCTTCAAGTCCACTGACGGAGGCATCACCTGGGAGATCAGCTCCCACTGGTGGGGCGACTGCGGTATGCCCGCTGTACACGCCGACCTGCATGCACTGGAGTACAACCCCGCTGACGGCAGGCTCTATGCAGCCAATGACGGCGGAATCTACTGGACCGATGACGGCGGCTCCACCTGGGCCGAGATCACGGATGGATTGCCCATCAGCCAGGTTTACCGCATCGGCCAGTGTAAAATTGACAAGAACAAGGTGATCAACGGTTATCAGGATAACGGCACCTCAACCTATTACGGACCCGATCTGTGGCAGTTCACTTACGGAGGTGATGGTATGGAGTGCGCCTTCGATCACACTGACCCCGCCTTTTCATATGCTACCCTCTATTACGGAAGCATTTTCAGGTTGTACAACAACGGCAACTCTTACCAGATTGCAGGGGAAGGCATCCACGGTATCACGGAAAGCGGAAACTGGATCACACCCTTCTGTCTTCATGAAACAGATGCCAACACCATGTTCGTGGGATACAAGAACCTCTGGAGGGCAACGGGCATCAAAACCAACAGCTTTACCTGGGAACAGATCACTACCGGAGGTTCCAGCAATATAGACGTGACGGAACACTCTCCGGCCGATAATGATCTTTTCTACTATTCATGGAACAATCATCTTTACCGGAGCAACAATGTCATGGAGACCCATCCCGGTTGGACTGATCTCAGCTCCTTCCTTCCCGGATCGGGTGATATCCGGGACATCGAAGCACATCCGTCCGATGAGGACGTCGTATTTATGACACAGGGAAGCAAGGTGTTCCGTTCAGCAGATCAGGGATTCACCTGGACTGACATCACCGGATCATTGCCGGACATATTCATGAACACCCTGGCCTATTATGAGAACAGCATCGAGGGCTTGTATGTGGGTTCGGATGCCGGAGTCTTTTACCGCGATGCCTCCATGAACGACTGGGTCATGTTCAGCAACGGCCTACCCGTTGATGCCTCCGTGAACGAGGTGGAGGTCTACCACAACCCCTCCGATCCATCTGACGATGTGGTGAGGGCCGGGACCTACGGAAGGGGAATGTGGTCATCACCTGTTTGGCATGGGATTCCGGAAGCGGATTTCGAGGCCGACCAGACCAATATCCCCGTGGGATGTGCCATCAGCTTCAGGGATCTCTCACTGGGCGTTCCGGAATCGTGGCAATGGACCTTCCAGGGCGCCACCCCCTCATCCTCCAACGAAAAAAATCCTTCCGGCATCCTTTACCTTGACGAGGGAACATTCGATGTGACACTGACGGTGACCAATACCGAAGGCACCGACACCAAAACCATTGCAGGCTACATCACCGTAAATGCTACCACCCTGCCCGATGTCTGGTTCGTGGCCGACGACTCAGTCACCTGTGCCGGGAAAGTGGTGCATTTCACGGATATGAGCACCAACTGCCCGACCCTTTGGACTTGGTCATTCAATCCACCTTCGGTGACCTTCGTCAACGGCACCAGTCAGAACAGCCGGCATCCTGACGTGGTATTCAATGAAACGGCATCATATACAGTAACGCTTATGGTAGGAAACAATGCCGGAAGCAACTTCCTGACCAGGGAGGATTACATCCTTGTCGGCGGACTGTCCCTGCCTTTCTCCGACGATTTCGAATCGGGAGACCTTTCATCCAAGGGATGGACAATTGAAAATCCGGATTACAACATCACATGGGACATCACGACAGTCGGCGGAACGGCCTCCGGAGAAAAGGCCGCATGGATGAATTTCTTTGATTACGTTGTCCCTGCGGGACGACGGGACCGCCTGATCAGCCCCGTGCTGAGCTTCAAGGGTTCCTCCGGTGTCTACCTCTCGTTCGAGCATGCTTACGCCAAAAGGCATGTAGCAGCTACAGATTCGTTGATCGTTTATATCTCCGACGATTGCGGCGATAGCTGGAACCGCCTCTTCGCCGGCGGAGAGGATGGAAATGGCAGTTTCGCCACCCATCCCCTCATCACCACACCTTTTCTGCCTGAAACACCGGAAGACTGGTGTGGTCTGGGCTTCGGGCCCGATTGTATCGTGATCGATCTCAATGACTGGTCCGGCCAGGATAACATCCGGATCATGTTCGAATCATACAACCATTTCAGCAACAACCTCTATATCGACAATGTAACGGTCACCACCTTGACCGGAATCGGATGGGAAAATGAAAGCAGGCATATACACCTTTTTCCGAATCCCACGGGAGGATTGCTGGAAGCACTGATACCTGCAGGTTTCGGATCGGGCACCATCGATCTGATCTCTTCCCAGGGAATGCTGTTATTCACCGGAACGTGGAGAGCGAACATGAAACCGGCACTCCTTGAAATGGATCTCTCAGGTCGTCCGGGAGGGATCTATTTCGTGCGAATCTCCGGCCAGGGCATTCATGAAGTCAGAAAGGTGATCCTCAGATAGGATTGCCGGGGATCAAGAGGCTGGGCCAGGCATCGTCCCGGTATCTTCTGTGATCGAAATGGCCCCGGATTATTCCTGCCCGATGTGAACATCCATCTGCGGGAAGGGGATTTGTATGCCCTTGTGCCTGAATGCGTCATCAATAAAAAACCTCAGGTCACTTTTGATGTTTTCGACAAGGAAAGAGTGCTCCACCCAGAAATAGAGTTGAAAATCCAGTGAAGAATCACCGAAGTTTGAGAATCTCACGAAAGGAGCCGGATGACTGGCCACATCGGGATGTCTTGAAGCACAATCCAGAAGCACTTCCTTGACTTTAGGCACATCAGATCCATAGGCCACCCCGACATCCACATGAAAACGTGACTTTTGTTCAATATGGGTCCAGTTGATGATGACATCATTTACAAACTTCGAGTTGGGGATGATGAGGGCAATGTCGTCACGTGAGCGGATTTTTGATGTACGCAGCCCCACGCTGATCACCTTCCCAACGGTACCGTCCTCCAGCTGAACCACATCGTTGATCTTCACGTTCCTTTCAAACAGGATGATAATCCCGCAGGCGATATCGTTGAAAAGCTGCTGGAGGCCCAGGCCCACACCCACCAGAAGGGCTGCGGTACTGGCAATGAGAATGGAAACGTTGATACCGATGGTATCCAGTACGAGGACGAAGGTGATCACCCAGACAAAGTATTTGATGATCAGGAAAAAGGCATTACTGCTGCCTGCATCAAGCCGTCCCCCCTTCTGCAGCTTGCGGAAGAGATAACGGATCAACCTGACCAGAAGGATTACCGCAATGATGATCAGCGCTGCCGTGATGGCACTCCAAAGCGTCATGGTGACCTTATCCGACTCAAAAAGTTTTAATTTGGTCAGATCTTCCAGGTTCATCAGCCAAAAATTTTCCGTAAATATAATTATTTACATCAGAGGACGGAAATCCGGTTCATCCGAAAGAGAATTATGTTCAGAAAAACAATGTTGAGCCCGCTCCGAAAACAAAGAATTAGTGATAATGCCACTACTAAAGCTCGAAAACCTGCCTGCCTGGCCCGCTGAAATAATTTTGCATGGGATCATTCTGAGTAACCGGCCAACAGAATCTTGATTTTCATTGAATGTCATTAGGGTGCTTATAAAATAAATACTACCTTTGCACCCCCCGAATAAAAGAGTGTTTCACCCATTCCTCAGCGGAGGATTGATCCTGAAACGGGGGCGGGAGCATCATTCCGGAGGAATACAAAGCATTTCGAATGTCAGAAGAAACCAGGGAGCAAAACTCCCCTGAACAGGAACCAGGGTCTGCAGGTTTGCAGGTAAGCCTGGAAAACAAAACGGAGATGGCCGAGGGTGCTGATACCGCCCGGCCTGACGTAAAGGAAGCCATTCAAGAGTTTTCCGAAGAGGAAATCAAAGCAGAAGCTGAGGTTGATGCGGATGCCGAAACCCCGGCTGCTGAAGAAGCCGAAGCGGACAAAGGTGCGGAAGCAACTGCCGAACCAGGTGAACAGCCCTCAGAAGAGGTTGGGCAAACCACCGAAGTTGCTGCGGGACAGAAGGATGCCGGTATGACAGCCGGCGAGGAATCAGGGGAAACCCGAAGCGTTGAACCCTCCGTACTGCCGATATCCAGGACACCCCCGGAATTCGACTGGGGTTCCGTAGGTAAGAAACAGGATCAGTATACTGCCGCTGAGAAAAAGAAGCTGGAGGAGATATACGATAACACGCTGAAATCCATTGCAGAGCATGAAGTGATCGATGGTACGGTAGTGGCTATGAACAACCGCGAGGTTGTGGTAAACATCGGATATAAATCCGAAGGAGTACTTCCTCTGAATGAGCTGAGGTACAACCCGAATCTGAAGGTAGGCGACAAGATCGAAGTATACGTTGAGAACCAGGAAGATGCCACGGGACAGCTTGTGCTGTCGCATAAAAAGGCCCGGATCCTTCGTTCATGGGAACGGATCAATGATGCCTATGCCAAGGATGAGATTATCAATGGCTATGTAAAAAGCCGTACCAAGGGCGGTTTGATCGTTGATGTGTTCGGGATCGAAGCCTTCCTTCCCGGATCACAGATCGATGTCAAACCCATCCGTGACTACGACATCTACGTTGGCAAGACAATGGAATTCAAGGTGGTGAAGATCAACCAGGAGTACAAAAACGTGGTGGTCTCCCACAAGGCATTGATTGAGGATGAGCTGGAAGCCCAGAAAGCGGAGATCATATCCAAGCTGGAAAAGGGACAGGTGCTGGAAGGTACTGCCAAGAACATCACCTCCTATGGTGTATTTGTCGACCTGGGAGGTGTAGATGGCCTCATCCATATCACAGACCTCTCGTGGGGCCGGATCAACCATCCTGAAGAGGTGGTCGAACTCGACCAGAAACTCAAGGTCGTCATCCTGGACTTTGATGACAGCAAGAAAAGGATTGCCCTGGGTCTTAAGCAACTGACCCCGCATCCGTGGGATTCTCTTGATCCCAACACGAAGGTTGGCGACAAGGTAAAAGGAAAGGTGGTAGTGATCGCTGATTACGGTGCATTTGTAGAGATTACAACAGGCGTGGAAGGACTGATCCATGTCTCCGAAATGTCGTGGTCACAACACCTCCGTACTGCCCAGGATTTTCTCAAGGTGGGGGACGAAGTGGAGGCTGTGATCCTTACACTCGACCGCGAGGAGAGGAAGATGTCGCTGGGGATCAAACAGCTGATGCCCGATCCCTGGATCAATATCAAGGAAAGATATCCGGTCAACTCACGCCACACAGCCATCGTCCGCAATTTCACCAACTTCGGCATCTTTGTCGAGTTGGAGGAGGGTGTTGACGGGCTGATCCACATCTCAGACCTCTCCTGGTCCAAGAAGATCAAGCATCCGGCTGAGTTCACCAAAATCGGTGAAAAAATCAATGTGGTGGTTCTGGATGTGGACGAGGAGAACCGCAGACTCAGCCTCGGACACAAACAGCTGGAAGAGAATCCATGGGATGTCTTTGAATCGGTCTTCACAGTGGGTTCGGTGCATAAGGGAACCATCATTTCCGGAAATGACAAGGGCATGGTAGTAGCGCTTCCATACGGTGTGGAAGGCTTTGCACCAAACAGGCACCTCCAGAAAGAGGACAATACCACACCCAAGGTGGACGAACGGATTGATTTCAAGGTGATCGAGTTCTCAAAAGAAAACAAAAAGATCATCCTTTCGCACTCACGTATCTGGCAGGATTCCCAGGCGGAACATAAAGCCAAGGAAGTCTCCCAGGCCAGGAAGGAGGAGCGGACCACAAAACGTACCGTCAAGAAGATCAAGGACAATATTGAAAAAACCACCCTGGGGGACATTGAAGCACTGGCCGCGTTGAAGGAAGACATGGAACAGGAAGCCCGGGCCAAGCTGGAGAAAATGTCCAAAGAGAAAAAGGGCAAGGAAAAGAAAAAGGAAGAAGAGGAGCCCGCTGAAGAATAAGGAGTATTTGAGAAGCTGCCAGATGCATCCGGGCTGCAAGGTCATCCTTGGAAAATGAGGACCGGATATGTCTGGCAGTTTTTTATTTACCACAACCGGGTGATCAATACCGTCCCCTGGCACAAATAGCCATGATGGATCATGACCTTCAATGTCACCATACTGGGAAGCAACTCCGCCATTCCCACCATCAGGAGGAATCCTACCGCCCAGCTGATCAATTATAATGAGCAGCTTTTCCTGATGGATTGTGCAGAGGGCACCCAGCTCCAGCTGATGCGTTACAGGATCCGGTATCAGCGCATCCGGCACATCCTGATCAGCCATCTGCATGGTGACCATTACTTCGGGCTCGTCGGTCTTCTTTCCACTTTCCATCTGCTGGGCAGAAAGGAGGGGGTAACTGTTTACGGGCCCGGCGGACTTGAAGAGATCATCCGCATGCAACTGGAGGCATCCCAGACGGCATTATGTTATACACTGGATTTCATCACGACGGATGACAGAGATTCCGGAGCCATTTACGAGGATGACAGGCTGATGATCCGCACCCTGCCGATGGACCACCGGATTGCATGCCATGGATTCCTCTTCAGGGAAAAGAAGGGGGTGCGGCGTCTTCGAAAGGGCCATCCTGTCATCGATCAGATCCCGGTTGGTGAACACGCCCGAATCCAGCGGGGTGCAGGTTTTACCACACCTGACGGCATCCGGCATTCAAATTCCGAGATAACGATCGATCCTGAGCCGTTAAGAACTTATGCCTGCTGTTCCGATACACGCTACAACGAATCCATCATTCCATTGCTGCAGGGTGCAGATCTGTTATATCATGAAGCTACATTTGACCATACTCTGGCGGCCGTGGCCAGGGAAAAGTATCATTCCACAGCTTCTGAAGCGGCCACCATTGCAGCAAAGGCCCGTGTCGGGAAACTGATCATCGGCCATTTCTCCAACAGGTACGACGATCCCGCCATCCTGCTGCAGGAAGCGCAGGAAATTTTTCCCAATACCGAAACGGCTGAAGAGGGTAGGGTATTCAACGTGGAGCATTCTGCTGCTGCTCCATCTGCTCCCTGACATCATCGGGCATCTCTCCACGGGACTTCCAGGCCTCGATCTCCCCAGAGGTCAGTATGCCTTTGGCAATCAGGAAATTCTCATACCTGACGTTAAAGGCCCCGGCAAAACGGAGAGAATCCCTTACAGGATCTGTGTTGCTCAGGACAATGTCAGGATGGGGGATGCGCTCCAGTGTATCACGGGTAAACTCTGTAATGAGGATCACCTTGCCGTCGCCCAGCCATTCCACCTTTGCAATGGGATACAGACCGTTTCTTCTCCGGTCAATATCCGACTGGAGGCTGTCGCCGGCAAGCCGGTAGCGGTACTCCGGCATCATTCCTTGGACCCGGTTGTAGGTCAGATAGGTGGAGTCGTGAAAGCATGCCTCAATATAAGTCCCGGACTTGTCGAGAAAAGCCCAGTCACCTGCTAACGGATTTACCTGGTCCACGCCAGAAGCGTTGTCCTGCCGGTGGCATCCGGCCAGGATCATGATCAGTAAAAGGGAAATGATATATTTCATGACAACGGTAAATTTACATTTGGGTTGATGATCTGTACGGAAATTATGATTAGTGATTGCAGAAAGTTACTGAGGGTATATTTCTGCAAGCCATTGGTATTCTTGTCATTTAGGCGACTTTCATTTATCGGATACTTTTCAATCATCACCATTCAATAATCCCTGTTCTTAATTCTCTTTTTTCAGTGCCTGATACAGTATTTCAATTGGGTGCAGGGCCTTTCGGCCCGTACCTTCCAGTATCTGGTGTCTGCAGCTGGTTCCAGGTGCTGCGATCATCACCTCCTCCGGGGTTTTGCGCACCTCCGGGAAGAGTACCAGCTCACCCACTTTCTGGGATAGATCGTAATGCTCCTTTTCGAAGCCGAAGGAGCCCGCCATGCCGCAACATCCCGAGGGTATCTCCTCAACGGAATAGTTCTCGGGGATGGAGAGCATGGTCCGGGTGGATGCCGTCGATGCCACAGCTTTCTGCTGGCAGTGTCCGTGAAGCCTGATCTTTGCCGCATCCTGCGTGAAGGAAGCAGATGTGATGCTACCGGAAGCGTATTCCCTGGCAATGAATTCGTCAACCATAAGGGCATTGGCGGCAAGCTTACGTGCCGGCTCCCTGAGTTCAGGCTTTACCAGTTCCGGGTATTCATCGCGAAAGGTCAAAATGGCAGAGGGTTCGATCCCAAGCAAAGGCGTCTGTTCCGATACAATGTCCCGGAGCAGAATGACATTCTTCTCTGCAAGACGTTTGGCCTTTCTGATCAGGCCTTTGGAGATAAAGCTTCTGCCGCTGAAGGTATGTCTGGGCACCTCCACCACATAGCCCAGGCGCTGCAACAACTTTACAGCTGTAATGCCGATGGAGGTGTCGTTGTAATCGGTAAATTCATCGGCGAACAGATACACTTTCCTTCCGGAGCCATTCCTTACCGCCTTTCTTCTCACCCATGATTTCAGTGTGATATGATAAAGCCGTGGGATGCTCCTGCAGGGCGCAAAACCCAGAGCCCGTTTGATCAGAGGGGCCGTGAGGAATCCGGAGATCACCAGATTGGTCAGCACCGGAAAGAGGGTGCCGATCCGGTTGATATGCCCGATATAGGCAACGGCAAGAGCACGGAGGGGAACGCCATTGGCGTCATAATAGTGCTGAAGGAACTCGGCCTTGAGCTTGGCCATGTCTATACTGGAGGGGCACTCCGATTTGCAGCCCTTACAGGACAGACAGAGGTCGAGTATGTCGTAAATCTCCCGCTGATCATAGGGATTCTTTTTCGTGGAATGGGTCAGGAACTCCCTTAGGGTATTGGCGCGGGCGCGTGTGGTATTGCGCTCATCGCGCGTGGCCATATAACTGGGACACATCGTTCCACCGGCCTTTTCGGTCTTGCGGCAGTCACCCGAACCGTTGCATTTCTCCACGCTTCTGAGTATACCCATATCCTCGGAGAAGTCGAAGATCGTAGGCAAATCCCTGGTCTCCGCCCCCGGCTGATACCTCAGAAAGGTATTCATCGGAGGGGTGTCGGTGATCTTCCCGGGATTAAATATATGAAGAGGATCCCATGCCTGCTTGATCTCACGCAGGAGAATATAGTTCCTTTCGCCGATCATCAGCGGGATGAATTCACCGCGCAGTCTGCCGTCCCCGTGCTCACCGCTGAGCGATCCCCGGTATTTCTTCACCAGCCGGGCGGTCTCGAGGGCCACGGTGTGGAAAAGTTCCACATCCTTCGGATCCTTCAGGTTGAGCACCGGTCTCAGGTGCAGCTCGCCCGTAGCGATATGCGCATAATACACGCAACTCAGGCCCAGACGCTCCATCATCCCGGAAAACTCCGCAAGATATCCAGGGAGCAGTTCAGGATTGACTGCAGTATCCTCGACAACAGCCACCGGCTTGGCATCCCCCGGAATGTTGGACAGCACTCCCAGGCCGGCTTTTCTCAAATCCCATACCCTGCCGATATCCTTGCCGAATAATAAAGGGAAGTAATACCCGTATCCTGCAGACCGCATCTCCTCCTCCATCCCGGCGGCTTTCTCCAGTATCTCTTCCCTTGAATCAGCTGCAAATTCCACCAGCAGCATGGCTTCCGGATCGCCCTGAATAAAGAACCGGTTTTTTCGCTGTTCGATATTGTGACGTGTCTGCTCCATGACGACGCGGTCCATCATCTCAACAGCGCCGGGTCCGTACTTCAGGGCGATGAGGTTGGCCCGGAAGGAGTCTTTCATGGAATGACAATGAACGCATACCAATCCCTTGACCGCTGGCGGAAGTGGCACGAGGTTGAGTTTGATGGCTGTGGTGAAAGCCAATGTGCCCTCAGAGCCTGCCAGCAGCTTGCAGAAGTTAAATGGCTCTTTCCCTGGAGAAAACGGTGAGGTTTCCAGGAGCAGGTCAATGGAATAACCTGTATTTCTGCGCTTCAAGGATGGATCGGGATACTCCTTTCTTATGGATGCCTGATTTTCAGGATCTGAAAGGATCATCCGGATATTACGATATATGTGGCTTTCCAGGCTGTCGCCCTGACATTTCCTTTCAAATTCTGCATCAGGCAGCGGGCCGAAAGTGGCCTCCGTGCCATCACTGAGCAGCACCTCCAGGGATATGAGGTGGTCGCGGGTGCTGCCATAGATCAATGAATGGGCACCGCAGGCATTGTTGCCCACCATCCCGGCAATCATACACCGGTTGGAGGTGGAAGTTTCCGGGCCGAAAAAGAGACCGAACGGCTGCAGCTGCTGGTTCAGCTCATCGAGGATCACTCCGGGCTCCACAAGAGCCCAATATTCATCAGGATTGATCTCCAGTATGCGGTTCATATAGCGGGAGACATCTACCACGATCCCACCGCCGACCACCTGTCCGGCCAGTGAGGTGCCCGCCGTTCGGGGAATCAGGGATGTGCCCTCCTCCCGTGCAAAAAGGATAAGCTTTCTGATGTCCTCCCTGTTTCGTGGAAGAGCAATGGCTACCGGCACTTCCCGGTATGCCGAGGCATCCGTGGAATACAGCAGGCGGGTAGGGTAATCCGTATGAATCTCACCTGAAAACTGTCGCTCCAGTATCCTGAATTTGTCTGTCCTATCCCGAACCTGTTCCCGAGACATAAAAAGAGGCTGAATAATAGGTGTATAATCGCTCCGTCAGGAGCTTTTTCCCTTCCTGTAGAAATCGGTGCTCTCGAATATCCTGTCCGCCGATTTGGCGATGAATCCCGAATAGAGCTTCCCGTCCCTGGCGGGGTAACGCATGGCGAATTCATAATAACAGGATGGTATCTCAAAAGTCCCTTCGGCAAATTCCATAGGGATGATCCCGGCCCGGATGCTGGACTGCTCAAGAAGCTCCTCCGGGCTGCCTTTCACCTCCCCTCCTGAATCGTTGAGCATAAACCCGTTGTCCTTCAGGAACTGATTGACTTTCCGGATGGTGCCAAACTTCTTCAGACTGTTGATGCTCACGGTAAAGTGGTTTGCCCTGAAACCGTAGACATAAACCCAGGCGGCATACTCCGATTCCTTCCTCAGCCTTTCATAGGCTTCAAAGGATGGAATGCCCCAGCTCCTTCCTGAATGAATCAGTTCAGGCGAGCCAAGGATATCCGGAGGTATCTGGTCAATGATATCCCCGACGGTTGTTTTCAGAAAACCGCTGAACTCTTCAGTGATCAGCTGGCTGATAAAGACACGGGGGGCAGTGGGATCACCGTCAAGCTCGAAATGCTTTGCAAAGAGGTGCTTATCCGGAAAACGGTAGGAGCCTTTTTCGGAATAACCCGCTCCGGTGAAAGGCCTGGAAAGCACATCGATTCCGACACGGGGATCATCGAAGGTACGGAATGCGATATGATCGTTCAGCACCTGTTCCCCTTCGGCAACGAAAAGATCATACAACCGTCTGGCATCCGGATTCTGACCGGTATAATCCTGCCACAGCCTGTCAAAAATCTCATCGGCATGACTCACCATACAAAACAGATTTATTAGGCCGGCAAAGTTATGAAACCTTTGAAATCAAAAGAGGGCTGAGACCAGTCCTTCCAGAGTCTCGCCGCCCGGGCCGGATGCAAATCCGGTCTGAATGAGTGCCCTTTTCACATCGTAATAATAATGCCGGATACCGGTAAGGAGCCTGTCCAGCGACCTGATTTCAGGTGGTAGGTCATCCCCGGTCACCTGCATCTTCCGGATCACACCCTGCTCCACCTCAATGGAGATACCCACAGTCCACTTTTCAATGCGATGAGTGGTGTTCATCCTGTAAGGAGGCCCATAACCAAAGTTCCACTCCCACGTGGTATATTTCCTTTCAGCGAGCCGGCTGATGGCGCCGCTCTCCTCTGTGGTCAGGGTGCCGGCAACAGGATTGGAAAGGCGTTTCATCACAACATCCCTGATACTTCCGATGAAGGTATCGATGTCCGGCGGGCGGGCCAGGAATCCGCTGATATTCGCCACCGGGCTCCTAACCGAGGGGATGGCACGTCCCGTATATTTTGCAGGATCGTTTTCGAGTACCGCATGCAGAAGGGTCAGGTCGGAATCAAAAAGCAGCGTCCCGTGATGGAGCACCCTGTTCCGGAATACATGCTCTGCATTGCCGGATATTTTCAGTCCATGGCATCTCAGGTCGTTCTTCCCTTCGAAGCGGGCCGGAATACCCATCTCATTCAGGGCTTCCAGAACAGGACGGGAATGACCTTCAAAATCCACCAGTTTTCCTGCCTCACCCGTGATGATGAAGGAGAAGTTCACATTGCCGATATCGTGATATACCGTTCCGCCTCCTGAGATGCGCCGGATTACGGGAATGTCCCTTTTAGACACGAGAGGATGGTTCGTCTCCGCCATGGGATTCTGATGCTTTCCCACGACCACGCTGGATGTGCTCCTCCAAAGCAGGAAACAGTCCTCCCGGGAGTGTTTCAGCAGATACTCCTCGGCAGCCAGGTTGATAAAAGGATCCGTGGTATCCGGAAGGATGACCCGCATCACATTCGATTTGACGTGTAAATGTAGCTCATTTGGTGCTTCTGCCTACCTTTGGGTCTTCACAGAATCAGGGTCAGATGGAACCTACAGAGATCATCAACAGCCTTGCAGAAGACCGGGAAGCGTATTTCGGCGCAGTGGCGCCCCCCATCATCCAGACCAGCAATTTTGCCTTCCGGACGGTTCGGGAGATGCGGGAGGCCATCGGCGGAGAATTCATAAAACATGTCTACAGCCGCGGCAACAATCCCACGGTCGAGATACTCCGCAAAAAAATGGCGGCACTGGAGCATGCAGGGGATTGCCTGATCACCTCTAGCGGATGCACGGCGATCACCCTGGCGGTAATGGCCAACCTCAGGGCGGGCGACCATGCTGTCTGCGTAGAACGATGCTATAGCTGGACCCGACATCTCTTCACGGAGATACTGCCCGGATTCGGCATCACTGCTGATTTTGTTGACGGGTACGATACAATGGCACTGAAAAAGGCCATCCTTCCCAACACACGGTTGATCTATCTTGAGTCCCCCACTTCGTGGACTTTCGGCATCCAGGATATGAGGGCTGTGGCGGCACTGGCCAGGAAGCAGGGGATCATCACGGTGACCGACAACAGCTATTGCACACCCCTGAACCAGAACCCTCTGGACATGGGGATCGATATCGTAGTGCACTCGGCATCGAAGTATCTCTCCGGACACAGCGATGTGGTGGCCGGGGTACTGTGCGGATCGGAGGAGATGGTGGCCAGGATCTTCCGTTCGGAGTATATGACTTTTGGCGGCATCCCCTCCCCCTTCGATGCCTGGCTGATGCTCCGCGGGTTGCGCACACTGGAAGTCCGACTGGAGCGAAGCACATCCTCGGCAAAACAGTTGATTGCATTCCTCGAGCAGCACCCCGCAGTGGAACGCATTATCTACCCGTTTCACGAATCACATCCGGGACATTCACTGGCCCGCAGGCAGATGCGGGACGGCTCCGGGCTCTTCTCCGTCATACTGAGAACGGATGATCCCCTGGCCGTGGAACGGTTCTGCGAACGACTCAGACATTTCCTGCTGGCCGTATCATGGGGCGGACATGAATCCCTGGTGTTGCCGGCGGTGGGACTGCCCGCCACACACTCCGACAGCGGTCATGGCTTGCCACTGAATATGGTACGTATTTATGCAGGTCTGGAAGATCCCGCCCTGCTCCGCGCCGACCTGGAACAGGCGCTGGAGGAGATAGGGATGAAGTATGTATGATGTATGATGTATGATGTATGATGTATGATGTATGATGTATGATGCCTGCCCGCCGTGCCCGACAGTCAGGCGGGTATGATGCATTAAGGATGATGCAACACGAGTAAATTCGTCTTCAATTGGTGCATTCGTGGCGTATTTCATTTTGATAATCAGGCACTTAGCCGGATGGCGGGAATATGATGCTGTGACACATCTTTGAATAATATGCAAAAGTTCGTTTTCCATACTTCTGTCTGTTGAAATAAACATAAGCAGAATTGTATCTATTATTTTTGACAGAAATGAAATTTTACTGTAAATTTGCACACCATGTGGGAAAATTTACAGATAAAAAGGAAGATCAGCCAGTTTCTTCCAGAGGAATCCAGACGAACATTGGTGATGGTCACTGGTGCCCGTCAAACCGGAAAGACGACCCTTGTCAGGGGGCATTACCACGAATTGCCATACTACAATCTCGATGCGGTTGAATACCGGGAACAACTAGGCAACATCAGCACTTTTTCGTGGTTTAATGTTGTGGGACATGCTGTACTGGATGAAGTCCAGAAGGAGCCGACCCTGTTCGATAAAATCAAATATGCCTTTGACGAAGGATCGATCAGTTTCTCAGTGCTGACGGGTTCTTCACAGTTATTACTTCTCGGTAAGGTACGCGAAACCCTGGCAGGCAGGATCATGCTGTTTGAGCTTTTTCCCTTTATGTTGTCGGAACTAATGTATCCGGAAGGAGGGCATCCTGATGGAATTACACTGGAGAAGCTTCTGAGTGGTGATCCGGTTGATGGACTTTTAAGATCTATCCCGGAGGTAGTCTTAGGTGATCAATGGGACCTGCTGCAGAGGGCAGAAAACCGACTCATTACCTGGGGAGGGATGCCGCCGCTCATACATATTTCCGATGAAAAGGAAAGGATATTCTGGTTGAATGACTACTCAACTGCATATCTGGAGAGAGACCTGAGTGACCTGGTCAGACTAAACGACCTCAAACCGTTCAGGCGTTTTCAACGTCTGGCATCACTCAGAACCTCGAATATGCTTCATTATTCTGAACTTGCAAAAGACGCTGGAACATCCACTGAGACTGCAAGGCGTTATATTGAATACCTCGGCATATCATATCAGGCATTCCTGTTGCAGCCCTACCACATAAACCTGACAAGCACAGTAGTCAAAACGCCGAAGTTGTATTGGTATGACAATGGGTTGCTTCGGCATCTGTCAGGTATTGGTTACGATCTGGACAATGGACAGCTCTTTGAAAATTACGTGGCATCTGAACTGATGAAATATCTCAAAACCACCCGGTCTAATGCACGCTTGTATTACTACCGCACCCGTTCCGGCATGGAGGTGGATTTCATCCTTGATACCCCGTCCGGTATCATCGCCATCGAAGTTAAAAACAGAGAGAACATATCCGAATCTGATTGTTCATCCCTGCGCAGGTTGGCATCCAATTCGAAAAAATCCATTCGTTTAGCAATGGTAGTCTACAAGGGAAACAAGCTCATTAATTTTGGCGCAGGCCTCTGGGCCGTCCCATCTTCCAGGCTGTTTTCATGATCATCATATTGCGTGTGCCGCTTGAGTGATTCAATCCCTGCCTAAAAGTGGCAGGCAGGCCTCCGGGATTACTTGGGATTACATATGTACGAAACCCAGCCTGGAGTGTCAATGTATAATAGCCACGAATGCGCGAATTGAAGACGAATATAAACATTCGTGCCCGCCTGACCGCCTGGTTGAGCTCATTACGCGAAAAAAGAACGCCCGGCGGATCATGGCCGGGCGGTATATCTTTCAAGGTTGAGCCTCTCATGGGACTCGAACCCACGACCTGCTCATTACGAGTGAGCTGCTCTACCAGCTGAGCTAAAGAGGCAGGGCTGGTCGGGATGGTGAGATTCGAACTCACGACCTCTTCGTCCCGAACGAAGCACGCTAACCAGGCTGCGCTACATCCCGAAACAAGGCTGCAAAGTTAATAAATTTCCTGATCAATGATCCCGAAAATTTTATCATTTCTTTGCCTGGTCGACATCCTCCCAGCCATAATCCACGTACTCCCATCGGATGTCATCCCCGTTCACATGGATCAGCATGAAACCCTCCTCCATTCCGTTTCTGGGGCCATGCCACCAGCGGGCACAAACGGCACCGCCGGTAATGAAACGGATCCCGTCCACATGGATATCCTCCACATAATGAAGGTGTCCCTGCAGCACGAGCCTGAGGGAATGGCCCTTGAAAAGATCGAGCACCTCCTTTGAATTGATGATCACCAGACCGGAGTCATTGGCTGCAAGTGCACCATAATTATACTGCATAAAGCTGGATATGAACGGGATATGGACAGTAATGGCGATGGATGTGGAGGTGTCGACCTGTTTCAGATCCTCGCGGATCCATTCCATCTGCAGGGAGTCGATCAGGCCGATATATCTTCTTGACGGTGTACCTTCCACCGCATCCAGTATCATAAAGTGCCAGCCTTTGTGATCAAAGGAATAGTAACGCTTACCCAGCCTCCGTTCATACATCTTCTCTCCGAAATCCGGGTCGGAGGGATCGACCCCGCTCCCTGCATAGAGACCGAATACTTCATGGTTACCCATGGTGTTATATACCGGGATATTAAATCGTTTCAGGGCGGATTCATACATGTCAAACAGGGTATCTGCCCTGCTGTGACCCACCTCCAGCACATCCATCACCAGGTCGCCGCCCGTGATCACGAAATCGGGACGAAGGGCATTCACGCAGTCGATGGCCTGCTCAAAGCCTTGTGCTGCCATCCTTTCAGGCTGCAAATGAATATCTGTCATGAAGGCGAATGTGAACCCCCCATCCTTTATTGCCTGAGGTCGGTGGCATGATACCAGCAACATGATCACACTGAGAATGGTAAGAACCTGTTTCATCGGATTGTTTTTGTTGCCAAAATACAACAATTCCCGGCTGATGAAACGGCAGACACATCCGCCGAGAAAAAATATTTTTTACATTTGCAGCTGTCCCAAACAAGTAAACCGATGGTAAAGAATATTATCAAGATCCTGTTGCTTGCCGTCATCGTGGTGCTGGCATATCTGGTCATTGAAAGCGTCCTGAGACCTGTAAGGTTTAACAGCGAAGTTAACAAGAGAAGCGAGGCGGTTATTGCGAGCCTCAAGGACATTCGTGCTGCACAGATGACCTACAAGACCATTCACGGAAAGTATACACCCAGCTTTGACACCCTGGTGG
Source organism: Bacteroidales bacterium (assembly GCA_016939365.1). Lineage (GTDB taxonomy): Bacteria > Bacteroidota > Bacteroidia > Bacteroidales > JAFGHD01 > JAFGHD01. The sequence continues at coordinate 22,133 of JAFGHD010000012.1, forward strand.
AGTTCCTGAAATCGGGCGAGATTCCCGTTGTCAAGATGATACCGGATCCGGAAGACACCACCTTTTCGAGGACGATCCGCGACACCATCGGATACATTCCTGTTGCCGACTCGTTGTTCCGGGGGCGCGCGGAAGCCATCGACAAACTCAGGTTCATTCCTTTCTCAGACAAAACGTTGTTTCAGATGGACGCAGGAGCGATTGAGAAAGGAGGTGTTCAGGTCAATGTTTTCGAAGCCAGTGCCCATTTCAACACGTTCCTGAAGGACCTTGACAAGCAGAGTGTAGTCAACCTGATCGCAGGCAGGGAGCAGATCGAACGGTTCCCCGGAATCCGGGTCGGCTCTATGACGGAAGCCTCCACCGACGGGAACTGGGAATAATCATAAGCTCCTGAATGGCTGAATACTTCGTCCCCTTCATCCACAGATCCGACGAATCCTTCAGCAGGGAATCCTCAGAAAATTACCGGCTGACATTGCAATTGTCCACGTCAGGTCTTTATTACTGCCTGATGGACATTAGCCTTTCACGGTATATTCACCTTGAAGCATATCATTCGGGGGAAACGGATTCTGAAGGCCGGATATCCCAGTTGCTGGGCTGGATCGGGGAACACCCTCTTCTGACGAAGCCCTTCGGGCAGGTCACGGTGCTTTATGAACCACAGGCAAGCACGCTGGTACCCTCCGCTTTTCTGGATGAGTCATCCCTTGCCCTGCATGCAGACTTCAACTTCAGATACCCGGCCGGCTCTGTAATCCGGCACGATTCGATGAGTCATCTGGAAGCCTCGCTGATATACCCCGCTCCTGCCGATCTCATGGAAGGGCTGGAGCGGATTTATCCCGGAATGTCTTTCAGATGTCATTCCTCAGTTCTGATTGACGGGATCATTCTGGCCTGCAAATCAGCTACACCCCAAAAAAGGGTCTTTGCCCACGTCCGTTCCCAGAGGGTGGACCTGATGATACTTGAAGGAAGTAAGCTGATCTTCTTCAACACATTCAGGTTCACAACACGTGAAGACCTGACCTATTTTTTGGCCTATTCACTGGAACAATTGAAAATGACGCCGGGGAGCAGCCATCTCACGCTTCTGGGCCTGATTGACAAGGATTCGGGGTTGTTTGAGATGATCCGCCAGTATTTCCCGGACCCCGGATTCATCGGGTACCCTGAGGGGTTCGGTTACAGCCGGATTTTTACTGATATACCGGCGCATTATTTTTATAACCTGCTGATCGCCCCCTTATGCGTATCATAGGTGGGAAAAACAGGGGCAGAAGGATCCAGGCTCCTCCGGGACTACCCGTCAGACCTACTACAGATATGGCCAAGGAGGCTCTTTTCAACATCCTCAGGTTCAATGTTCACTTCGAGGAGGTGGATACCCTTGACCTCTTTTCAGGTATTGGAAGCATCTCCTACGAATTTGCCTCACGGGGAGCCAGGAGCGTCACCTCGGTGGACAACCATCCGGGATGTGTGCATTTCATCAGTCAGACCGCACAACAACTGGATTACCGGAATCTGTTCGTCATCCGGGCTCATGTCATTCCCTTTCTGCGATCCTCCGGCAGGTCATGGGATATCATTTTTGCTGATCCACCCTACGACTACCCTGACACCCCCCTGATACCCGGTATCATTTTCGAGCGGATGCTGCTGAGGGAAGAAGGCTGGCTTATCATTGAACATGACAAGGCCACCCGATTCGAAGATTCACACGTTCCCGCCCAAACACGCCACTACGGAAAAGCCTATTTCAGCTTTTTCCGGAGATGATCGCAGGGATACTGTATCACCCTGCCCCTCCTGGCAAGTGTGATCATCATGTGCCGGCAAAGCCCGATAATTTCCAACCCCTCCGTGAAATGACCGGGTATTAACATCCGGATGTTGAATACAATATACAAGACACAATGATCCTGCAGTCCCGACAGATTATTTTTGCATAAGGGCATTCCCCTTTCTCTGCAACAGAACCGGGATATGGGATGAAAAGAATACGGACCTATATCATCACGGGTGCAGCGGTCATTCTGTCCGGAGTGCTGGTTCTTGAAGGGATCAGGTACTACCGGCATTTCAAGGAAAGGACCTCACTCGCCACCGAGGCTCTGCCTCCGGGATTCGGTATGCTGGCCGAGATACATCAGCCTTCTGCTGTCTGGCAGAAGATAACCGGGCGAAGCGATCTGTGGAAATCCCTGAGGGGCATCCCTCCGGTGAATAGATTGGATGAACTGGTCTGTGCTATGGACTCAGCATTCATCTCACAGAACGGCCGTATACGTGAACTGGTATCAGAGGGGGAAATATGGCTGGCCTTTTATCCGGTTGAAGGGTCCCGCATCGCCGACCTGCTTTTTCTGGCACAGCTTCCACAATCAGCGGATGTCAGTCATATTGAAGGCTTTATCCGGAAGACACTGGGAGACCAGAGCATCGTGCTGCAAAAAAAACAGGGGAGAGATCTGATCCATCTGGTCAACATACCCGGAGCAGATACGCTTTTTTCATGGATGGTGAAGAACCACCTGTTCATTGGAAGCTTTAAAAGCACGCTGGTAGTAAAGGCGGCCAGCCAACTGGATTCCGGGAAGGCTTTTGACGATGATCCTGCCTTTTCCCGGGCTGAGGCCACGAAGGGGCACAATGTCGATGCTAACATATACCTGAATCATGGATCATTTGACCTTTGGATGGGCAAACTTGTCGACCAGAGGGTTCGCCCGGTCATTGCTGCACTGGACAGGCTTTCCAGGTGGACTGAGTTAGACCTGATCGTTAAAAACGACGAAATACTGCTCAACGGATACAGCGTTCCGGACGATACGGCAGGAAACCTGCTGAACTGCTTCCATCAGGAGCCGCAGGCCATGGAATTTCAGACAGTCCTTCCCTATAACACAGGGATGCTGATCGCTTTCGGATTTGAAGATTTCGGACAATTCCTGGATGACTACAGGATATACCTGCAGAGGCACGGGATACTGGCCGGTTTCAACGAGGACCTGACATCATTCCAAAATGAATATGGCTATGATGCAGAAAGACAATTTTATCCTTTCATGGGCAACGAACTGGTTCTGGCATATACCGGAGACCAAACCATCGCTCCCCTGGTGCTGGTCCATTCGAAGGAACCGCTGAAAGCCGCCGGTTACATTGAGCAGGTATCCTCCCCTGCTGAAAGTGAGTTGAACGATGCAGGAGATTTTATGATCAGAAAAGTCGATTTCCCCGGGTTTCTTGAGGGTCTGTTCGGCCCTATCCTTTCCGGATTCAACAGCGACTATTGGGTGGTGCTGAAAAACTACCTGATCTTTTCCGGTGACCCGGCACAGCTGAATGAACTGATCGGAACATTCTACCTTCAGAAAACCCTGTCTGAGGAATTCAATTACCAGGCCTTCTCCGACAATATTTCGGACAGGTCGAACATCTATCTGTACTGCAATATCAGAAATACGACGGATCAATGGGTCGGGTGGATGAATGAGGAGCTGAAGCGCTTGCTGACCAGCCAAACAGAAACGCTGCGGAAGTTCGAAGGCCTTGGCATCCAGTTCAGTTATACTCACGGGATCTTTTACACAAACATGTACCTGAAATACAACCCTGCATACCAGGAAACCCATCCATCAGAATGGACAGCTGACCTTGACGCCCCGGTCCTGGGAAAGCCACACCTGGTCAGGGATCATAAAACCGGCAAGCTGAAAATCATTGTCTTTGATGAGATGAACACCATGTATCTGATCGATCATACAGGTCAGATCAAATGGAAGATACCCCTGATGGAGGCTCCTGTAAGTGATGTTCACGAAGTGGACTACTACAAGAACAGAAAGACCCAGTACCTTTTCAATACCACAAAATACATATACCTGGTGGACCTGAACGGGAGTTTTGTGGCCGATTACCCCATCCAGCTCAAATCACCCGCAACACATGGACTCGCACTGTTCGATTATGACCGGACCAAGGAGTATCGTCTTGTAGTGGCCGGTGCGGACAACAAGCTTTACAATTATGATATTGCCGGCGAACCTGTATCGGGATGGGAAAAATTCCAGGCCAATGGCATCGTGACTGAAACGCCAGAGCATCTGGTTTCAGGACAAAAGGATTTCATCCTGATCACAGATCACAACGGGCATGTCACCGCGCTGAACCGAAGAGGTGAAGTGCGCTTCCGGTGCGATGAAAATTTCCGCAAGGCTGCAAATTCACGGTTCTATATCAATAAGACCAACAGCAAGGGCATTTTCCTCACCACGGATGTGAACGGGAATCTGGCCTATATATCCGAAAGCGGAAATGTGGAGACCACGGCATTCGGAGAATTTTCACCCGGACACTGGTTTCTTTACGAGGATCTGGGAGGTGATCCCTCGAACGATTTCATTTTTATTGATGCTGACCGGATTCGGGTTTTCGACCGGATGAAAAAACCGGTTTTGGAATGGCAGTTTCCCGCCACTGTCCGTTTTGCCCCTTCCATCGTGGAAGGTCAGAAAGGGCACACACTTTTAGGGGTGATAGCAGGTGAATCCGGAAGGGTTTATCTGTTTGACGGTTCGGGGCCCCTACCTTCCAGCCGCCTGATGGATGGAGATACTCCCTTTGTTACAGGGAGCCTGAACAATGACGATCAGATCAACCTCATCATCTGTTCTGGTTCCCGGATATACAACTACCTGACAGACTGACCGGCAGCGGCTGACACTTTTTTTCTCAGAATGGCATCTTTGGTTTCCGGATTGTAAATGGTTGAGGCATATGTAGCGGCATAGGCAGCAAAGAAACCTATAGCACCGTTGCTTATGTTTCCCTTGATATTGGCAGGAGGGCCGCTGAACAGGGGATTCTTGTATCCCGATTCAATCTGTACGGTATACAGGAAGTAAAGGTATTCATAAGTAACGTTTCCCATCCGGAGGGTGATGGTATCCCCCGGATAGACGAATTCATCCTCATATTCCGCCTGCAGGTATCCCACGCCTATACCATTGGTGTAGTTACCGTTGTATAAGCGGTCATCCACCGCAAAAATCTCGTCAATGGTATCGGTGATCAGTATTCCGTTCTTGTAGATGAAGAAGATATAATAATCCACCGAAGGGGGATCGAGGGCATAACATTGAACCTCCCAGGCCTCCCAGCGATCCTTGTACTCCACCCTGATCGAATCCAGGGGGGCTACCGGACGAAGCTCCGATGAAGCCTCATAGGTACTGAACCCGTTGATTTCTTCATCCAGTTCAATGGTGAGACGGTAGGTCCGGCCGGGCACTCCGGCATAATCCTCCGGTGTCAGATATAACCCGGGCCGCCCCGGACTCTCCTGAAGATCGAAGGAAGGTTCAACACCGTCATCAAGGATCACCCGGGCACCGGTTACAGGGGGTGGGGTTTGATTGTGATAGTAGCTTGTGGTTTTTGTCAACCGTACCTCATGAGCCATTGTATCGGTTGTGATACAGCCTTCCACCACCAGGCGTACAAATGTGTCTTCCAGGTCGATATCGATCTTCTCTGTACAGCTTCCCAAAAGGGCACCGGTTACGGCCAGGTATATCAGATGAGCTTTTCTCATGGTTTGTCCGGATTAAAATTTGAAGTTATATGTGATTGAGGGGATGATACTGAACAAATAGGTCATTTCAGCATAGGTGACATCGGGATTGTCGGGATCCTGCTTGAAATTGATCACCCAGGGGTTCTTCCGGGCATAGGCATTATAGGCTGAAAAGTTCCACTCGCCGTGCCATTTTCTGTCCGGCCGTTCTTTCCCCCGCAATGTCACCGAGAGGTCAAGCCTGTGATAATCCTTCATACGGTAGGCATTTCTGTCAGAGTACACCGGGGCGACTTTATTGAAATAGACGAACCTGCCTGTGGGAAAAGTCACTGCGGAGCCGGTCTGGTAGACCCATGTCGCACCGAGGGATATCCTCGGGCTCAGCTCATAGTTCAGCACGATGGAGAAATTATGAGGCCGGTCATATGTGGGGGGATATTTCTTACCAGTATTGATCTCCGGTATCTTTCTTTCTGTCTTTGAGAGGGTATAACTCACCCATCCGTTCATCCTTTTCCAGTTGACCCGTGCATATAGTTCCAGTCCGTATGACCAGGCCTTTCCGAATCGCAACTCGCCTTCGAACTCCCTGTTTAACAGGAGCTCCGCATGATCCTTGAAGTCGATGGCATGATCGTTGAACTTGTAGTAGGCTTCAACGGATGTCTCAATGGTGTTTTTCATGAAATTCCTGAAATAGCCGAGTGTAAACTGGTCGGCGGTCTGGGGTTTGACATTGGGTGATGAGGGGAACCACACATCCAAGGGGGTTCCTGCCGTCGAGTTTTGCGCCAGATGCACATATTGTACCGTCCTCGTGTAGCTCGCCTTGACGGATGAGGACTCGTTGAGAACATAATTCACTCCCGCCCGGGGCTCAAGACCGTGATAGAAATTAAAGAAATCTCCCTTGCTGTAGACGGTGGAATCGGCCTTTTCATAGGCATTATCGAAGTTATATATCGTGCCGGGACCCACGTTGTGGAAAAGAGAGTATCTCAGGCCATATTCCAGTGTCATCCTACCGCCCACCTTCTGTTCGTTGCTGATATAAACACCGCTTTCAAGTGCATGGTTATTCTGGACCTCATACACATCGAAGAAGGTTTCATTCCCGATGCCGCGGGCGCTTCCCGGTTCAAACCGGTGATAGATGGAGCTCATTCCGAAGCGCAGGGTATTGTGGGTGTTGATAAACCAGCTCATATCGGCTTTTGCTCCCCAATCCTGAAGCTCGGCGATCCATGTGAAGGAGCTGGCCTGACCTTCGGGAACACCCAGGTGATAGTCGAATGTGCTGTGGATCAGTGTAAAGTTCGAAAACAATTTTTTTGAAAAAAGGTGGTTCCAGCGGGCGGTAAAGGTCCGGTTACCCCACCCCATCTTGAATTCGGGATTCTTGAAAATATCCTGACCGTAGTAGGCAGAAATGAAGAACCGGTTGTTTTCATCGTGCTCATAATTCACCTTGGCGTTGAAGTCATAAAAAAACAGCTGGTTTTCACGAAGATCCGGATCGCTGGAGAGCTTCAGGAAAAGGTCTGCATAGGTCCTTCTGCCGGAAACGATGAAAGATGCCTTGTCTTTCTGCAGGGGGCCTTCCAGGGTCAGCCTGCTGGAGATCGTGCCGACTCCGCCGGTACCCGAAAATTTCTTGGAGTTCCCATCCTTCATCCGTACATCAAGGACGGAAGACAGCCTGCCTCCATATGCCGCAGGTATGTCTCCCTTGTACAGCTTCACATCCTTGATGGCATCGTTATTGAACACAGAGAAGAAGCCCATCAGGTGGGATGCATTGTACACGGTGGCTTCATCCAGCAGGATCAGGTTCTGGTCAGGGCTTCCGCCCCTGACGGTGAAACCCGAGCCTCCTTCGCTGACGGCCTGCACACCGGGCAGCAGCTGTATGGCCTTCAGGATATCCACCTCCCCCATCAGGGCTGGGATGGCACGGATCTGCTTGACATCCATCCGGATGGTGCTCATCTCATTGGCCACTACGTTCTCATTCAGAGCACTTCCCTCCACCACAACCTCACTGAGCATCTGCTCCTTTAATTTCAACTCCATATCAATGGTAAGGTCCTTCTCCAGGCTTACCGGCCTCTCCACCGTTTCATAACCGACATACGAAAACACGAGCGTATATGCTCCGGGTTCCAGTGAGAGTGAGTAAAAACCGTAGAAATTGGTGACTGTGCCTGTTTCAAGTTCTCTCACGTAGACCGTTGCCCCGATGAGGTCTTCTCCGGTTCCAGCATCCCGGACATGACCACTCACTGTCAGTTTTTTGCCCAAATCGGGATCATTATCGGTGAAAGCCACGGAAGAAAGAACCATGAAGTGGCATAACAATAGCAGGATTAAAAAATTTTTCATGGATGGTGATATGTATCTGGTTGGTTATTAATAACTTCCGAATCCCCCGAACAGGAGGCTGAGAGATACTTCCGGTTGATTGAAGTCATTGCTTTCATGGAAGTTCTTTCTGATCCCGTCGGCAGTGGTATAGGTTTTATCTACTCCGGTCACAAACCGGTATCCCGCTCCCAGGTTGATCTTGAACCACCTGAAGAGATTGAACTCGACTTCCAGTTGCGGATTGACAACGAAGACATTGTCCAGGCCATAGGAATCATATTCATCAACACCGTATTCATCCCGGGAAAGGCTGATGGCACCCCATCCCAGCCGGGTGCTGATCCCAAGGTGGACGGGTTTGTAGGCCTGGTGGATGTAGCCTACCCAGAATCCTCCGTGCCCGAAATCGGTTCTCAGGTCGTAAAAATTCCTCACATTTCCACGACCATCATCCCAGTTTAAAATATCCCTTCTGTAGGTGGTGGTCAGTCCCATCCCGTAACCTCCGAAAAAGACCGTCTGGTTCAGCAGTACTGCTCCACCTCCTCCTGTAAGGACTCCAATGGAACCACCCATCCCGGTGAATTCTACAATAGGTCCGCCGAAACCCGACACCTTGACCTTGCCGTCCCCCTCAAGAAGGTATGACATCTCCTTCGTCTCCTGTGCGCAAAGAAGTGTCACATATAACAGCAACATTCCTGCAATTCCCAATTTACCTTTCATTTTCATAAGACATGGTTTTTCAATTATTTGACTCCGTTCCTCTGACCGACCACCTCGTCATCCCTGACGGCGGACCGGCAAAAATATTCCATAGGAACACTGATCCAGTTAATTTTTAATTAATTTTATTTCTCTTCCCATTCAACCAAAACCTCCGGTGCGAAACACAGACAGGATGCATCCGGGTTATTTTTTATGAATGTACTGAAGCCATATCCCTTTGTAAGGCTTCTCCTGCCCTTCATTGCCGGTATTGTGGCAGCCTTTTTCACGGGTGCCTCACCGCAGATGCCGGCTCTCTTTCTTTCCGGTCTGGTGCTGACCGTCTTGTATGTCGTATTCCTGCAACCTTCATACCGGAAAAGATGGATGCCCGGAATGATCGCATATCTTGCCCTGGCGGTTCTGGGTTATCTGGTCACCTCCATCCGTATTTATCAGTATGTAAAGAACCCTGTATCCGACTCGCAGGAACCTTTCGTCATGCTTGTCAGGCTGATTGAACCTGTTGTTGAAAGACAAAACAATTACCGGACAGTTGCAAAAATGATCCTGAAAAAAGACGGGGATGACCATCAAATGTTACAGGGCCGGGTTCTGCTCTATTTCCGGAAAGATTCCCTGAGCAGTCAGCTTTTTTACGGTGATGAGATTCTGGTGAAGGGCTGGATTAAAGGGATTGCCCCACCCGGTAATCCGCATGAGTTCGATTACCGGAGGTATATGGCCGACCGGGGTGTGCTTTATACTTCCTATATCGGCAGAGATCAATGGAAGTTAGTGACCAGGGGAATGGGCTCTCCGGTGAGGGAGCTGGGTTACAGGATCAGGGGCATGCTGGCCGGCATACTGAAAGACAACCATGTGCATGGGCATGAATTTGCAGTGGCATCGGCCATCATGCTCGGAATGGATGAATACCTTGACAGTGAACAGATCCGGGAATATTCAGGTGCCGGGGCCATGCACATACTGTGTGTTTCAGGCCTTCATGTAGGGATCATTGCATGGGTGCTTCATGTCATGCTTGGATTTCTCCGCCATAGCAGGTGTGGAAGGATCCTGAAGCCGGTTCTGCTTATTGGTGCCATATGGTGTTATGCCCTGATCACAGGTTTTTCCCCTTCGGTGATGAGGGCATCGGTCATGTTCAGCTTCGTATCGGTGGGCATGTCGCTGAAAAGAAGGCCGGAGATCTTCAATACCCTTGCAGCTTCGGCTTTATTGCTCCTGTTATATAATCCGTTTTTTTTGCGCAGCACGGGGTTCCAGCTGTCCTATCTGGCCGTGGCGGGAATCCTTGCGGGCTATCCCCTGCTTCAGCCACTCTGGGAAGCTCCGAACCGCCTGCTGGACAAAATATGGAAGATTACGGTCGTGTCTGTCTGTGCGCAGATCGCCACCGCCCCGCTGGCCGTTTACTATTTCCACCAGTTCCCGAACTATTTCCTGCTCACCAACCTGATCGCCATTCCCATGGCCGGTGTGATCCTGTACGCGGGCATCCTCTTTTTCCTGGTGTCGCCGGTACCGCTCGTCTCCACCCTGAGCGGTACCGGGCTCTCATACCTGATCAGGTTCCTGAATGTCTCGATCGAAACTATTGAAAACCTGCCGGGCTCTGTTACACAATCCCTGTATCTTCAGCAGGGTGTGGTTGTCATGGTCTACCTTGCAATTATTTTCCTTGGAGCTTCGCTGATCATCAGGGAACGGAAATATCTGTGGCCCGGTCTCGGTATCATATGCCTGGTGCTGATGACGATCACCCGGAACAAAAACCTGCAATTGCAACAGCAAGCCGTGATCGTTTACAACGTCCCAAAGGGAAGGGCGATCGATTTCATCCTGGGACGTCAACACGTGTTGCTGGCCGATTCCATTGTCACATCAGACCCCAGGACAATCGACTACCACATACGGGGCAACTGGCTGGCAAGAGGCATCAGGTCTGACTGTATTCACGATTTCAGGGATCAGGTCTTTCAGAACGATATCCTCATCAGGAGGGGCCCATTTATTGAATTCGCGGGTTTCCGTGCAGTCCTGGTGGATGAGGTGTTACCCGATTTGCCTGAATCAAGACAATTTCCGGCCGATCTCCTGGTTCTGTTTGAGGACCCGGGCAGGGAACCTGCAGATCTCATTCGTACTTTCCCCGCCGGATCGGTAGTTCTTTCCATGCCGCACAGGAAACGGGATGCCGAACGGCTGGATTCTGCCTTCCTGAGCATGGGTATCACATGCTGGAACACTTCACGATCGGGCGCAAGGGTCGTCAGGGTTTCCAGGGGAAAAGGTGCTGACCCATTCTCCGGGACAGGCCCAACCTTTTGAAATCAAAGCAACTTACAAATATACTATTTGAAATAAATATAATTACAGGCCGGGCAGGGCCATTCCGGAATGGAAGAGGTTACAGCATGCGGATCATCCATCGGGAATTCCCGGTAAGGGCTTTATGCAAAATTTTTCCATACGGTTCATTCGGATTCAAAAAAAGAGTATCTTTGCACTCTTGGAATCAGGAAAACGGTCTGGTAGTTCAGTTGGTTAGAATGCCGGCCTGTCACGCCGGAGGTCGCGGGTTCGAGCCCCGTCCAGACCGCAAGCCACTTCAAACGAGTGGCTTTTTTTATGAGTTATTTCGTCTATGTTATTTACTCCCCATCCAA